>JANMBJ010000197.1:0-17304 GCA_031360335.1 Candidatus Nanopelagicales bacterium | reverse complement strand
CCCCCCCCCCCCCCGCCCCCTGCTAGGGCGCGTGGGGCCTCCCCCCCCCCCCCACCCAACACCCCCACGACCAAGATCACACCCGGCTTGGGGGGTAGGGCTGGGAGCTGGGGGCCTCAGGCTGGGGCGAGGATGAGGTGGTCTTGTGTCGCTGCTTGGACTGCTGCGGTGGTGAAGGGGAAGGGGTAGGTCTGACCGGACTGCCAAGAGTCGAGCTGGTCGACGTAGTGCGGGTTGTAGGCATGGCCGCTGTTGCCCGTGAGGTTGACCCACGTGCTCGCGTCGAGGTCGGAGAAGTCGAGCAGCATCCGCATGGACGGAACCCAGTCGACTTGATAGCCGGCCGCCGGTGTCCACCCCGTGGCGTTGACGATCGAGGAGCCACCCGACGTCGTGATCGGACCGCGGTTGAAGAGCCGCTCGATCGGGCCGATTCCCGACGTGCCCAGCGTCTGGTTGGCCACCGTGAGCGTGTGCAGGTCACCCCACCTCCACCCCGACGGGTCCGACCCGAGTCGCGAGGTGAGCTCGTCGTTGGCCTCGGTCAAAGCTCGTACGACGGCGTCGTCGCGCGTCTCGACCTTGTCCTTCGTCGTGACGTCGTCCCACCACGGGTCCTTCGGTGCATCCCACAGTGATCGCACTACGGTGAACCACCGGTCACCGGCGTCCGGGGCGTAGTCAGCCGGGACCTCGTCGCCGAAGGTGTCGAGCAGCAGGTGGCTCCAGAAGGCGTTGAAGTAGGCAGCGGGCGCCGAGTCGGCCGGCTGGGTGAAGTCCCAGGAGTCCAGCAGTGCCAACGCTTGTGCCGTCCCCTCCGCAACGGCAGCGGTCTTGATACGCGGCACCAGGAAGGCGGCGTTCTCGTTCCACGTGTCGAACTGGATCGAGCGCATCGTGTCAGGCGCCATCTTCCCGCCGCCTGCGATCGTCAGGGTGACGAGGTCGGTGATGCGCTGGCTGCGAGCGCCGTAGGCCCAGTCGGAGGTGAGGAAGAACGGATAGTCGCGCGGCGCGGCGGCGTTGTTGGCCGTGACCACGAACCCCTCTTGCGGATCTAGGACGTTGGGCAGCGACTCGAACGGGATGAAGCCGGTCCACGCCTGCTTCGGATCCCACCCGAGCGACGGATAGCGCCCGTCATAGCCCGACCGCACCGGGATCTTCCCCGGGGTCTGGTAGCCGATCTCGCCGTTGGTCGAGGCATAGATCATGTTCTGCGCCGGAGCCTCGAACTCCCTGGCCGCCTTGCGGAAATCCTGCCAGGTCGCAGCAACGTTGAGGTCGGTGAGCGCGTCCATGGTGGCCCCAGGCGTGAGCGCGGTCCATTCCAGCGCGACGGCATAGTCGGCGTCGCGTGACCCACCGCTGTCCGGCGCCTTCTGGCCCACGGTGGTCAGCTCGTCGGACGCGTCCGACACGAGCGGGCCGTGCTCGGTTGAGCGCACGGTGATCGTGACGTCGTCGCCGCCGGCGACCTTGATGGTCTCCTGGCGCGTGACGACCGGCTTGGGCGTCGTGCCTACGAGATAGGTGTCACCGGTGACCTTCTCGAGAACGAGGTCGGTGACGTCGGGGCCGAGGTTGGTGAAGCCCCAGCCGATGGTGGCGTTGTGGCCGATCACCACACCGGGGACACCGGAGAAGGTGTATCCGGCCACGTCATACGGACAGGCCTCCGACACCGTGCGGCAGTGCAGACCCATCTGGTACCAGATGCTCGGCATCATCGGCGCGAGGTGAGGATCGTTGGCCAGCAGGGGTTTTCCGGACTCGGTAAAGGTCCCGTTGACGACCCAGGAGTTGGACCCGACCTCGGGTCCCCACTTTCCGAGCACCGCGTCGAGCGACCCGAGCGCGACGCTTGCCTTCTCAAGAGCGGGTCGCGCGGCGGTCACGGCCGCGGTCGGAAGTCTGCCCTGTGACCCGTTGCCGTTCACGCCGTTCTGGTCGAAGAACCCGTCGATGACGGCACCCGTGTTGACGATCGGACGATGCCGGTCATAGGGATACGGCGGGTAGAGCTGTGCGGTGCGCGCTGCGCCCACCCGCGCGCTGATGATCGAGCGCGCGATCTCGTCCTGCATGTTGCCACGCAGGTCCCAGGCCATCGCCTTGAGCCATGCGATGGAGTCGATCGCGGTCCACGGCTCGATCGTGTAGCCGGGGTTCTGCAGACGAAGCACCGCGTACTCCAGCGAGGCGGCCGCGCCGGAGCGGTCGGCGAGATAGGCGTTGACGCCCTTCGCGTAGTTGTCGAGGTTGCGCCGGGTCTCCGCGCTGAGCAGTGCGTACTCCTGCTCCGCGACATGGCGCCAGCCGGAGACGCGCAGGAACTTGTCGGTGTCGATCTGGCTCTTGCCGAACATCTCCGACAGTCGCCCCGAGGTGATGTGGCGACGGAAGTCCATCTCGTAGAAGCGGTCCTGCGCGTGCACGAAGCCCTGGGCGAAGAAGAGGTCGTCGGGGTTGTCGGCATAGACGTTGGTGATGCCGCGCTCGTCGCGCAGCACGTCGACCGTCCCCGTGAGACCGGGGAGCGCCAGCTGACCGGTCGTCTGCGGCCACGACCGCTTCACCGTCCACGCCCCGTAGGTCGTGCCCATCACCACGAGAAGGAGCAGCACGATGCCGAGGATGCCGAGGACCTTGCCGAGTCTGCGCACGCGCAGATGCTAGGCCTTGCTCGATGACCGGTCAGGCAAGCATCGACGAAGCAGCGAGGAAGCCGCCCGCTGCGACGATCACGCAGGTTGCGACCGAGGCGGTGGCGTAGCCGAGTGCCCTGGCCGCTGGTCGATCCGGTCCACCGGCGCCCATTACCAGGTCGAGCACCTGCGCGGCGTATCCCCCGAATGTCGTGAGCGCTCCGCAGAACCCGGTGCCCACCAGCGCCACCAGGACCGTCGTCGAGTCGGCGTCGCGTGTCGACGCCCAGCCGAGGAGCGATCCGAGGAGCATCGAGCCGGCGACGTTGACGACCAATGTCCCTCGCGGCCATGAGCTCGCGAGCCGGCGTTCGACCACGAAGCGAAGCGGTGCGCCGACCGCTGCACCGACCGCGACCGCGAGCCAGGCGAGCGCGTTCACAGTGCTTCGTCCTGCGCCAGGTTGATGGCGACCGGACCCACCACGACGGTGCCGCAACGACGACCGGCGAGCACCAGGGCGACGCCGAGGACGGCACTGGCGACGGCGTAGAGCAGGCCGAGGCCAGCAGCGCCGGTGCGGACCAGGGAGAAGGACTCGACGGAGAACGTCGAGAACGTCGTGAAGCCACCCAGGACACCGCTCGCGAGCAGTGGCCGTGAGAGTCGCGCGCGTCGTGGGTGCGTGGAGAGCCAACCGGCGTGACGCGCATCGACCCACGCGAGCAGCAGGCCGAGCAGCAGGCAACCGAGCAGGTTGGTGACGAAGGTCGCCCACGGCCAGGACGCAGGATCGTGGTGCGGCAGCGCTGTCGAGATCGCTGCTCGTGCGAGCGCACCCACGACACCGCCAGCGGCGACTGCCAGGAGCTCGTCGGCGCGCGGGCTGCTCACGTCGTGAGGGTAGCGGGGTCGATCAGTCGTCGCGCCACGACGACCGCGGGTGCTGCCCCAGCACGTGGCCGGACCGACGGCGTCGACCGTCCTGTGGGACCTCCTCGTCGGAGGTCGACATGTGGCCGCAGTGTCGGCGGGTGATCAGCAGCCGCGCCGTTCTTACCTGACGATCACCTGCCTTACGGCAGCTGGCGAGCGAAGACGTCGTCGATCTCCTGGCGGTCGGCGGCGCTGATCGCGTCCTGGCGCAGCGAGTCCCACAGCGCGTAGAGCTCGTCCACGCTTGTGACGGTCGTGTCGATGAGTGCAGTCATGTCGGTCACCTCCTCGAGGTCGGGGACTGTCGTCCGGAGCGTCGTACATGCGTCGTTCCTGAGCATCACGTCTCACGGTCGTTGAACCACAACGCATAGCGACGCGTGGACCTGCTGGTCGGGCGAACGTCGGGTTCTTGTCGTACGCATCGTGCCGGTGTAGCCACCCGCCTTCGTGCGGTTCCAGGTTCCAGATCGGATGTCTCCAGCAGGTTCTGAGCGTGTTGCCCCGAGGTGAACATCACGTCGAGGTGCTGTGCGCTCTGTCACGTCGCCATCACCCGCTCAGCGGGTCAAGCACCGACACGCAGCGATTGCTCACAGCCTCAGTGCATGTCACGCGTCGTACGCCCACGGCAGCAAGATCCGGGCGAATTCCGGGCGTCCGTCGGTGGATCTCTACGCTCTCGACATGGTCACGGTCCATCACCTCAGCCGTATCGATGCGCGTCGCATCGCGGTGCGCGCGCAGCTGCTCACCCAGCAGCGGCCCACCGACCTGCTCGACACCGTGCGCCGGCTCTCGCTGCTGCAGATCGATCACACCAGCGCGGTGGCGCCGAGTGCTGACCTGGTGCTGTGGAGCCGGCTCGGCTCGTCGTACTCCGCCCAGGACCTGCGCAACGCGGTGGACGAGCAGCGGCTGCTGGAGTTTCGCGGCACGCTGCGCCCGGTCGAGGACCTGGTGCTGTACCGGGCGGAGATGGCCGACTGGCCCGGGGTGGGCGAGCTCCGCGACTGGCAGGTGCACCGTGGGGAGTGGCTGCGTGCCAACGACGCGTTCCGACGCGACGTCCTCGATCTGCTCCGCAGGGAGGGGCCGCTGCGTCAGCGCGAGGTGCCCGATACGTGCGCGGTGCCGTGGGCGTCATCGGGATGGAACAACAACAAGAACGTCGTGATGATGCTCGACTTCCTGGTGCTGCGCGGCGAGGTCGCGGTCGCAGGACGCGACGGGCGCGACAGGCTGTGGGACCTCGCGTCCCGCGTCTATCCCGACGATCGGGTGATCCCCTCCGACGAGGCCCGGCTGCTGCGCGACGAACGCCGGCTCAGCGCGCTGGGCATAGCCCGGTCTCGTGGTCCGGAGTGCCCCGTGGAGCCGCTCGACGTCGACCAGGCCGGCGAGCCCGCCACGGTCGAGGGCACCCGCGGTGAGTGGCGTGTCGACCCTGTCCACCTCGGCCAGCGGTTCGCCGGTCGCGCCGCCCTTCTGTCGCCGTTCGACCGACTGCTCCACGATCGCAAGCGGATGGCCCAGGTCTTCGAGTTCGACTACCAGCTCGAGATGTTCAAGCCCGCAGCTGGGCGCCGCTGGGGCTACTACGCGCTGCCGATCCTCTACGGCGACCGGCTGGTAGGAAAGGTCGATGCCTCCGCCGACCGAGCTGCCGGTGAGCTGCGGGTCGCCGCCGTGCACCGTGACGTGGAGTTCTCAGCCACGATGAGCGCCACAGTCGACCGCGAGATCCGCGACCTGGCGCGCTGGCTCGACCTCGACCTCGTGCTCCCCGGCTGAGTCCGTCCCATCCTGTGCTGCCGTCTCTCGTTCACCGTCCGCGGTCGGCGGTTGGCCGGGAGGGCCACGATTTGGCATCATTGGCACTCGGCCGTCGGGAGTGCCAGATCCGCTCGCGGCTCCGACTGCCGCGACGATCGACCTGAGGAGTCCCTGTGCCCACCTACCAGTACTCGTGCACCGCCTGCGGCGAGCCGCTGGAGGTCGTGCAGTCGTTCACCGACGACGCCCTCACCGTGTGCCCGGCCTGCGGCGGAACCCTGCGCAAGCTCTACAACGCGGTCGGTATCGTCTTCAAGGGCTCGGGCTTCTACCGCACCGACAGCCGCGCCGGCTCCTCCTCAACGGTGACCGCCAGCAGCTCGTCTGACTCGGGCTCGTCTGACTCGGGCTCGTCAGGCTCCTCGTCCTCGGGCGACTCCACCGGCTCGGGCTCCTCGGACTCGGGTTCGTCCGGGTCGGGTTCGTCCGGGTCGGAATCGTCCGGCTCCTCCGGCTCCGGTTCGACCGGTGGTTCCGGCGGCTCGGGCTCCTCAGGGTCCGCGGCCTGACCTGGGGACGGGCGCCCGCCGCCCGTCGACGCCTGTGGACGAGCGGCGCGGCTCAGCAGCGTTGCTGCCTACCGTGCCCGGGTGCGCCTGCTCACGCTCCGCCCCTCCGTCGCCCCCTCGCGTCCGTCGCTCGATAGCGACGCACGGATCCCCGGGCGCCCCTCGACCTGGGTACGTCGCTTCCGACGACATCGGCGGCTCCTCGCGGCCCTTCTTGCCGCAGTCGTGGCCTGGTCCCTCGCCTCGGCGGTGGCACCTGCGCCTGCCGCGATGACGCGCGTGGTCGTCGCGACCCGGGACCTTGTGCCGGGGGCAGCGCTGCAGCCGGGCGACCTCGCGCTGGGCGAGCGACGCAGCGACAGCCTTGTCGCCGATGTCGAGACCTCGACCGCGGGGGTGAGCGGGCGCACGCTGATCGCGCCCGTGCACGTCGGCGAGGTGCTCCGCGGCCGCGACATGCTGGACTCGGTGCTGCTGCACGCCTTGGCCCCAGGCACCGTGGCGACACCGCTGCGGGTTGCCGACTCCTCAGTGACCGCGCTGGTGCGCGCCGGTGATGTCATCGACGTCATCGCCGCTGCCGCGGGCGATGGCAGCGGCGGCAGCGCCCCCACCGTGCGCGCCTCGGTGGTCGCGGCCGGCGTACGCGTCCTGGTGGTCCCGTCCCGGTCCTCCGGGGGCGACGGGAGCCTCTTCGCGAGCGGTGCAGATGTGACAGGGAACGACGGTTCACTGTTGGTCGTCGCGACCACCACCGCGCAGGCGCTCGACATCGCCCGTGCCGGGGTGCGTGGCCGTCTCTCGTTGACCTTGCGGTCGGGATGACAATCTGGTCACTCTGCCAGTCACACTCGCCGTATCTACTCGAGGCAGTGGCCGATGCCGCCGCACTTGGCTACAGTCCGTGACCGCGAGGAGGGTGGCACCAACCGGGTCGCCCCAGCCACACCCGACCTGGAGGTCACTCGTGATCAAGGGATTCCGCGATTTTCTCATGCGCGGCAACGTCGTCGACCTTGCTGTCGCCGTCGTCATCGGCGCCGCGTTCGGTGCCATCGTCAAGGGCCTCAGCGACGGCATCATCACCCCGCTGATCGCTGCCATCTTCGGCAAGCCGGACTTGAACTCCGTCGGCACGTTCACGATCAACAAGGCCGACTTCAGCATCGGCCTGGTGCTGACACCGATCGTCAACTTCGTCATCGTCGCGGCGGCGATCTACTTCATCGTGGTCGTGCCGGTCAACAAGCTGCGTTCACGCTTCGTCACGGAGGAGGAAGCCGCCGAGGCCGAGGAGATCACCCTGCTCCGCGAGATCCGCGACGGTCTGGCCCGCAACAACGGCTGACCCGCACGGCCTGCCGCAGCCGACAGCGACGCGATCCGTACCCTCAGACGCGCGGCGCGAGATTCCGAGCCCCCGTTCCGCAGCGACCTCAGTCGCCGTGGTGCGGGGGCTTCTCGTCGAGGTAGCGACGCAGCAGGGTGGCCGGGTCGACGTCGGCGCGAGACTCCGTACCCCATCCGGTGTCGGTGTCGTCGGTGGTCTGGTCGGGCACGAGGTCGACGTCGAGGTGGAGCGGTCGGGCCGCCGGCGTCGGACCCGGGGCTCGCGTGGGCGACGGCGTCGGCTCGGTCATGACTCCATCGTGCCTCACCAGCCCGGTCCGGTCGCCCCCACCGTGAGCACCAGCGTCCGGGACCCGCGTGCTCACCCGCGCCCGGTGCGTGCCTGCGCGCTCGCGGGACTCCCGTGCGGGAGGATGGTCGACGGACGTCGAGAGTGGGTGCGCATCAGTCGCCCCATGCTGAACGGCGGATCAGGATTCGCACCCGAGGAGCTGGATTGACCAGTCGCACGTCGCTCGCCGCCAAGGCTCCCGAGGAGCGTCGTCGACGCATCCTCGCCGCCGCGGTCGAGGTGCTCAAGGAGAAGGGTTTCGCCGGCGCCCGCATCGCGGACATCGCCGCGATGGCAGGGACGTCGCCGGCGCTCGTCGTCTACCACTTCAAGACGCTCGACGGTGCGCTCGCCGAAGCACTCGGCTCGGTGGAGGACGATTTCTACACCGATCTTGCGCACGCCCTGCCGCCGAAGGCCGGCGCGGTCGAGCGCCTCCGCGTGATCGGCGAGCTCGGCTGCGACACCGGTCCGGCGGTCGGCAACTGGGCGCTCTGGATGGAGGTCTGGGTGCGCGCACTGCGCGACGGCCAGGCTCGCGCCCTGCGTCGCGCGCTCGATGCCAGGTGGCGCCAGACCCTGCGCGAGTGCATCGATGCCGGTGTGGCTGAGGGATCTTTCCGGTGTGCGGATGCCCAGGCCACCGCGGTACGCCTCGCGGCCCTCATGGACGGACTCGCGGTGCAGGTCGCCCTGCGCGACCCGGACGTGCCCGAGGATCGGATGACCGACCTCTGGCTCGAGTCCGCCGCCGCCGAGCTCGACGTACCCCTGCGCCACCTCATCAAGACCAAGCGCCGCCCCCCAGCCAAACGCCCCTGACCCAAACCGGCCCGCCCGCCCCCAGTCGGCCCCCTTTTCCGGTGAATGTGCCCTGGAGCGCCATGGGCGCACGTCAAGCGCCCCACCGTGTCCACAGGCGGAGCCAGCTGTGGATGCAGTGGGGCGCCTCGCGTCCGCCAATGGCACGTTGGGGCACATTCATCCGAAAGCCCGTGGGGGTGGGCGCTGGGCGCGGTGGTTGACAGACATGAGTGGGGTTCGCGTAGTCTGCCTCACATCCTGAATGGCTGTTCAGGATATGCCTGAATACCGGTTCAGGTACGGCGACGGATGCGAGGACTGGCAATGACGGCCACGCACACCACCGGAACTCCCGATACGAGCGGGTCGAGCCCGAACACGCGCGGGTCGAGCCCCCATACGAGCGGATCGAGACCGGACACACTCGACCGCGCTGCGGCGACGACGCTCCCCTCCGGCGGGTCTGCACCCCGCGAGGCGGCCGCTGCCCGGCGGTCGGTGGGGCGCGCGGCGGCGCGTGAGCCGGCACGGCTGCAGCGCGATCTGCGCGACCATCTGCTGCTCAACTTCACCGACATGTCGCGCTTCGACCAGACCGACCTGCCGGTGTTCGTTCGCGGCGACGGCTGCCACGTGATCGACGCGCACGGCCGACGCTTCATCGACGGCCTCTCCGGGCTGTTCTGCACCAACCTCGGCCACTCGTACGGCGCCGAGGTCGGGGCGGCAGCGGCCAGCCAGCTGTCCGAGCTGGTCTTCACCCCCACCTGGACCGTCGCGCACCCGGCGGCGATCGAGCTCGCCGAGCGCATCGCGTCGTACGCCCCCGACGGCATGGAGCACGTGTTCTTCACGAGCTCCGGCAGCGAGGCCGTGGAGTCAGCCTGGAAGCTCGCGCGCCAATGGCACACCCAACGCGGAGAACCCCAGCGCCGCAAAGCAATCGCGCGTCGCTACGCCTACCACGGCACGTCGCTCGGCGCGCTGAGCTTCACCGGCTACGCCGCTGCACGCGCACCCTTCGAACCCCTTGCGGTGCCGACCCACCACGTGTCCCCGACCTACGCCTACCGGCACCCGCTCGGCGAGGACGAGACGGCATTCTCCGCCGCACTGCTCGAGGAGATCGATGCGGCGATCGAGTTCGAGGGCGCCGACACCATCGCCATGCTCATCGCCGAGCCGGTGCAGAACTCAGGCGGCTCCTACATGCCTCCCGCCGGCTACTGGTCGGGTCTGCGTGACATCTGCGACCGGCACGGGATCCTGCTTGTCGCCGACGAGGTGATCACCGGTTTCGGACGCGTGGGCCACTGGTTCGCCTCCGAGCGCTTCGGGGTCGTGCCCGACATGATCACGTTCGCGAAGGGCGTCACGGCCGGCCACGCACCGTTGGGTGGTGTCGTGGTGCACGGCCGGGTGGCGGAGCCGTTCACCAGCGGGCGTACGACCTTCGCCCACGGACTCAC
This sequence comes from Candidatus Nanopelagicales bacterium, assembly GCA_031360335.1. GTDB lineage: Bacteria > Actinomycetota > Actinomycetes > S36-B12 > CAIYMF01 > Longivirga. The sequence continues at coordinate 7,421 of JANMBJ010000197.1, read as the reverse complement.
CTGGGGCGGTCACCCGCTCTCGGCAGCCATCGCACTGACCGTGCTCGACATCATCGAGCGCGAGGACGTCATCGCCCACGTCCGCCACAACGAGCCGCAGATCCGCGCGCGGCTCGAGACCATGCGCAACCTCCCGCTCGTCGGTGACGTACGCGGAGCCGGGCACTTCTGGGCGCTGGAGCTGGTCAAGGACAAGGACTCCAAGCTGGCCTTCACGCCCGCCGAGGCTGACTGGTTGCTGCGCGACGTGCTCTCGTCCCGGATGTGGGACGCCGGACTGCTCTGCCGTCTCGATGACCGCGCCGAACCCGTCATCCAGCTCTCGCCCCCGCTCGTCGCCGACATGGCTCTCATCGACGAGATGCTCACGATCGTCGCCGACGCCCTCGAGCACGTCAGCACCCTCGTCGAGCGAGGCCACCGCCCCGCCGCCTGACACCACGATCCGTACCCGCGATGCTGTTGCGGCTGCGCCTGAGCACCCCGCGTCAGCACCACGTGCGGCAGCATCGCGGGTCAGGGAAGGTGCTCTGATGACTGAGAATGGTGGGGTGACGGTCGGGGGTTCCTGCCTCCTCGTGCTCGAGGAGGACGAGTGGGTGTCGCGTACGGCGGCGCACGCCGCGAAGGTCGATAGCTGGACGGCCGGACGCCTCGAGCGCGCGTCTCGAGGACGCAGCCACCCGGTGGACGACTTCCTGTTCGAGTACTACCCCACCCGACCCGGGCACCTACGTCGCTGGCATCCCGGGTTGGGAGTCGCGCTCGTCGGCTCGACTCCGCTGGTGAGCGATCCGGCGTACATCTCGGTCGAGGTGGGTGGTCGGACTGCGATCACCGCCGACGTCGCGCGGCTGGCTCGGCGTCGTGACGGGCTCGCGTGGATCGAGGGTCTCCTGCGCCAGACGCATGCCCGGCCCGGTCGGTTCGGCTGCTTCGGGATGCACGAGTGGGCCATGGTCTACGGGCTCGACCAGGACGCGGTGCGTCACGAGTCGTGGCCGCTTCGCCTTGACCCTCAGACGATCCGGGAGACGGTCGACCAAACTGGCGTGCGGTGCACGCACTTCGACGCGTTCCGGTTCTTCACGCCAGAGGCGGTCCCGCTCAACGAGTTGGTGCCGACGCGCGAGACGCAGCCCAACCTCGACCAGCCCGGCTGCCTGCACGCCACGATGGACCTCTACAAGTGGTCGGCGAAGTATGCGCCGTACGTCGGGAGCGACCTCGTCGCCGACTGCTTCGCTCTCGCGCGTGACACCCGCCGCCTCGACATGGAGGCCGCGCCGTACGACCTGTCGTCGCTCGGCTACACACCGGTCCGAGTCGAGACGCCCGACGGCCGAGCCGACTACGTACGCCGCCAGCACGCCCTCACCGACCGCGCCCAGCCCCTGCGCCAGCGCCTCGCCCACTCCCTCGCAACCGCCCTCACAGCGCTCGACGAGCATTCAGGGCGCGAGCTACTGCCCGGATCCTCGGTTTGAGTCGCCGAAACGCACGATTGCGGCAGTAACTCGAGGACGGACTGGCAGGCTGTCGCGGTGACCACTGCTGCTGCCGCGACGTCGGTGTTCTCGGGCCGCGACAAGATCCTCCTCGGCCTGGCCGGGGGCACCACCCTGGTGGCCGGGGTGCTGCACTACGTCTCCTCGTCGGAGGTTCTCAACTTCGTGGTTGCGGGCGCCGCGCTCGCCGTGCTCGCCTCGCTCGTCGGTCGCAGCGTCGACGCCCTGGGCGAGCGGCTCGGTCCGGCGGCGACCGGCATCCTGCAGAGCGCCCTCGGCAACCTCCCCGAGCTCTTCGTCATCGCGTTCAGCCTCAAGGCGGGCCTCGACGACGTCGTGAAGTCGACGATCGTCGGGTCGATCCTCGCGAACGTGCTGCTCATCCTGGGCGCGGCATTCGTCGTAGGCGGCCTCAAGCACGGCAAGCAGAAGTTCAGCGCGGAGCAGGGTCGCAACCTCGGGCTCATGCTCATGCTCGCGGTGCTCGTCCTCGCGATCCCGGCGCTGACAGCCGCGCTTCACACACCGGCCGAGGGCCACGAGCGCACGCTGTCGGTGTTCGTCTCGGTCATCATGCTGATGCTCTTCGGCCTCTCGCTCGTCGCAACCCTGCGCAAGTCGAAGAACGACACCGAGACGTCGCACTCTCCGGTGGCTCGCGACAACGAGACAGCCGAGGCAGTGAGAACTGCTGAGGCGCACGGGGAATGGCCGCTCGGTCTGGCGATCGGGATGCTCGCGCTCGCCGGGGTGGGCGCCGCTTTCGTCTCGGAGTGGTTCGTCTCAGCACTGACACCGGCGATCGAGACCCTCGGCATCAACCAGACCTTCGCCGGTCTGGTGATCGTCGCCATCGCGGGCAACGCTGTCGAGAACGTCGTCGGCGTGCAGCTCATGGCACGCAACCAGGCGGACTACGCGATCCAGGTCGTGCTGCAGTCGCCGGTGCAGGTCGCGCTCACGATCGCGCCGATCATCACCCTGCTCGCGCCTCTGCTCGGTGCGGCGTCGTTCACCCTCGTCCTGTCCCCGATGCTCATCGCCGCTCTGGTGATGTCAGCGATCGTCGCGGTGATCGTGGTCATGGACGGCGAGTCGACCTGGTTCGAGGGGTGCGCCCTCATCGCGCTCTACTGCGCCATCGCCGCCGCCTTCTGGTGGGGCTGAGCGGGCCTGGTTGGATCGCTGCATGAGCACCCCCGCACCTGCCGTCGTCGCCGCCCTCGAGTCTGCGGGCCTCACCTACCGCGTCGTCGTCCACGACACGCCGGTGCACTCCCTCGCGGAGGCCGCAGCAGCCCGTGGCGTCGAGGTTGCGGACGTGATCAAGACCCTCGTCGTACGGCGCGGCGAGGGCGACTACCTCTTCGTGCTCGTCCCCGGTGGTCGCGCCATCTCGTGGCCGAAGCTCCGCGCGCTCCTGGGCATCTCGCGGATGTCTATGCCGCCGGCCGACGAGGCATACGAGGCGACCGGGATGAAGCGCGGCACCATCACCCCCCTCGGCTCGCGGACCGCGTGGCCGGTCATCGCAGATGTCGCGATCGCGTCCCGAGGCGAGATCACCCTGGGCAGCGGGACCCACGACGTCGCGATCGGAGTGGACGCGAAGGAGCTGCTCGAGGCGACGGCGGCGGCGATCGCGGACGTCACCGAGCCGGAATGAGCCCGAGCCGGAGGCGAGGGTCATGTCCGGCGACCGCCCAGCACGAGCCGGAATGAGCCCGAGCCGGAGGCGAGGGTCATCTCCGGCGACCGCTCAGCACGAGCCGGAATGAGGCCACCCGACTTAGGTGAGCCTTGGCTTGTCCGTGTGAGGTTGCTCAGCAAAGCGAGAGGTTTCGTTTACCTCTCTGCCGCGACTACCCCCGGGGGGCAGGAGAAGTGTCCTATATCAGGGCGCCTCAGAGGGCCGCCCGAACTGGAGGGGTCATGAATCTGCTCGGCATCGATCTGAACCAACCCGCGACGTACAAGGACATCTGGGAATGGGTCTCCGTCTCCATGCCCAACCTGATCGTGATCATCATCATGGTGGCCCTGTTCGTCGCCGCGCTGCTGCTGCCCTTCCCGAAGGGCAAGGACGAGTCATGAGCACCGACACCACACCGAGTGCGGCACCTGTGTCGATCGACGACTTCGAGCCCACCACGTGGACCGGTTCGGTCCGCAAGAAGTGGATCACGACGTTGCCTCCGGAGAAGATGCTCCCGGAGAACCAGCCCGCCTACGTCGCATCCTGGATCTACGTCTTCGGGATGCTCACCATCACCGCACTCATCGTCGTCATCGCGTCCGGCTGCATCCTCACCATCGGCGGGATCCAGTGGTTCCACGAGTCGAGCACCGGTCACTTCGTGAACAGTCTCCACTTCTGGAGCGTGCAGCTGTTCTTCCTCTTCATGATCGTGCACCTGTGGGGCAAGTTCTGGATGGCAGCGTGGCGTGGCAACCGCGGGCTCACCTGGGCCACCGGCGCGATCTGCTTCATGGCGGCTCTCGCGACCGCATTCACGGGCTACACGATCACCACGAACTTCAACGCCCAGTGGATCGCATTCGAGTCCAAGGACGTGATGAACGCGGTCGGTCTCGGCTCGTGGATCAACGTCACAAACCTCGGGCAGATGGTCGGCATGCACGTGGTGCTGCTCCCGCTCGCGGTCGTGGCCGTCGTGGCTATGCACGTGCTGCTGGTGCGCAAGCACGGCGTCGTGCCGCCGATCGACGCACTCGACCCAGAAGCCGCTGTGACTGCGTCGGCGGCGCCGTCCCACTCCGTTGACGCTCGAACCGCTGATACGGGTGAGGCTGCGACGGGCTCCGGCTCTGACGTCGCCACCACCCTCGAGGTGTCGTCATGACACGCACTACGCGCAAGGAGCGCAACGCGTTCTACGCCCGCACCTGGGGCGGCAAGAACAGGCACTACGACATCTTCAAGGAGGGTGCGATCGCCCTCACCATCACGTCCATTCTCGTCGTCGCCCTCTCAGCGCTCTTCAGCTCACCGGACGACCCGTCCCTCACATTCAAGGGCTGGGCGCAGAGCGCGCCGGACAACTTCTACGCGACTGCCGTGCAGCAGTTGGCCGGCACAAGCGGCACCGCGACATACGGCCCCCCGTACAACGATGGTGACGGGGTCTCGGTCGGCGCGCTGACCCTCCAGAAGTGGGGCGGGGTTACCCATCCGGTCGATTCCGTGAATGACCTCGTCATCACGCCGCTGTCGAGCCAGGTTGAGCCGAGCAACGTCACGTCCGCACTCAAGACGTGGAACGCTGCGGCTCCTGACCAGCAGACCACATGGGCAACGGCCTACGACGAGGCGGTCCAGGCGACAGCGGACGACAACGGCGATCTTCACCTCGACGCCGTGGCAACGGGCGACTACGGTCCGGTTCCTGATCTGGCGACGGGCCTCCTGTCCATGGCCAACTCCGGCGCTTATGACAACGCGATGACTGCGCAGGGCCAGTTCTTCCAGACTGACCAGACCAAGCAGCTGCTCATGATGGGCGACGGGTCCCACATGGACGGCATCGCCACCGACAAGACTCTTCAGGGCAACACCTGGGGAATGATGAACGAGGCTGGCAGCTGGCCCGGCCAGATCTGGCTCGCGTTCTGGTCCGTGTGGTACCAGCTGCCGGCGTTCAACAACGCCGACGGGGGCACCCTCACCGACAACGCCGACGCGATCATCTTCTTCATCCTCATGGGGCTGATCCTGATCTTCATCCTCGTGCCGTGGATCCCCGGGATCCGCGACCTGCCCCGGTGGATCCCGCTGCACCGACTGGTGTGGAAGGACTACTACAAGAAGTACGGCCGCTTCACCTCGTGACGCGGTTCCCGATCCACTAACGCTCCGCTGCAGGGATGCACCGCCAAGCGGCAGTGCATCTCGACCAGCAGCGAGACCCGCTGTCCCGGCGCGGCAGATGACCCCGTCGCGTCGGCACGGTCGGCCCGGCCCTCCTCTGGGGCCGGGTCGATCTGCGTTCTGGGACAGGCACTCTCGCCATCAGTCGGAGGCGCTGCCTCAGCGTTCGTTCGCCGTCGCGGCGTTGGCCCGCGGCCGCATCGTGACGTGGGGAAGGTCCGGCGCCGGCAGTCGCTGAGGATCGCCGACGTATCCATCGACCTGGCCGAACCGCTCGGACTCCGACTGCCACTCGTCGCGCATCGCGACGATGTCGTCGTGCGTTCGCCCGACGAAGTTCCACCACATGACGATCTCCTCGCCGAGCGGCACACCGCCGAGCAGCACGAGGCGAGCGCCCTCGCCACCGATGTCGGACAGGGTCAGCTGGCTGACTCCGGTGCCGACATAGCCGAGCTCGCCGCGACGGAGCACCGTGCCCGCGAGCTCGACGTCTCCGGAGTCGACGAGGACACCGTGCTCGAACGACGGATCTACGTAGAGGTTGATGCGTGCGCCAGGGGCGAGGACGAGCTCGGCACCCAGGATGGGCGAGAAGGTGTGCACCGGTGAGGTGAAGCCGGCGACGGTGCCGAGGAGGACGCGCAGCACCGCTCCCCCGAGGTCGATCGGGGTCGTGACGTGTCGCTCGAACCCGCGGTCCACCTCGCGCGCCGACTCCGGCAGCACCACCCAGAGCTGCACGCCGTGCAGCTGAGTCGTCTCCGACGTCGACACCTCGGAGTGGCAGACGCCGTGCCCCGCGGTCATGAGGTTGACCTCTCCAGGGCATACGACCGCGTGAGCGCCGCTGCTGTCACGGTGCTCGACCTCGCCGGCGAAGAGCCACGACACGGTCTGCAGGCCGGCGTGCGGGTGCGGTGGCACGAGCATCCCACCACTGTCCGCAACGTCGTCCGGGCCGTAGTGGTCGACGAAGCACCAGGCGCCGATGAGGGACCGTTGTCGCTGCGGGAGAGTTCGGCGCACGGTCATCGCACGGGGCCCTCCCAGGGGCACCTCGCGCGGCGTGATCACCTCGACGTGGACCACGGTCTCGGGGTTGTGCACGCGCTCAGGGTGTCACGTCAACGTCGCCCGCGTGGGTCGTCCCGCCGTGTGGTGCACGGAACAGCTCGGGCACGGACGAGCCGTGGAGTACGTCGGACAGCGAGTGGCCCCGTGCGCCACGCTGTGCCCATGGGAGAGGACGTCGCGGCACGCACGTTCACGCGCGAGGACCGGCAGCTGTATCGGGACAAGGTTCGTCGCTGCCTGGACGTGCTGGCACGCATGCTTGCCGAGGCTCGCTTCGACTTCGACGAGCCGCTCACGGGCATGGAGGTCGAGCTCAACCTCGTCGATGTCGATGGACGACCGTCGCTGCGCAACACCGAGGTGCTCGAGCGCATCGACGACCCGTTGTTCGTCCAGGAGCTCGGGCGCTTCAACCTCGAGATAAACGTGCCACCGAAGAGCCTGACGGGTGATGGCGTCGACCGCTATGAGCACGAGGTGCGCGAGGCGCTGAACGCCGCCGAGGACAACGCCCGAGGGATCGGCGCGCACATGGTGATGATCGGCATCCTGCCGACGCTGCTCGACGAGCACATGACACCCGAGTCGCTCAGCACCAATCCCCGCTATGCGCTGCTCGACGAGCAACTGCTGCTCGCTCGCGGCGAAGACCTGCACATCGACATCCGTGGCGGCCCCGAGACTCTCGCTGCGTTCTCCAACTCGATCATCCCCGAGGCCGCGTGCACGAGCGTGCAGTTCCACCTCCAGGTGAGCCCGGACGAGTTCGCGCAGACGTGGAACGCCGCGCAGTGCCTCGCCGCGGTGCAGGTCGGAATCGGCGCCAACTCGCCGTACTTCCTTGGTCGGCACCTGTGGAACGAGACGCGGATCGCGTTGTTCATGCAGGCGACCGACACCAGACCCGACGAGCTGAAGGCTCAGGGCGTGCGCCCGCGAGTGTGGTT
>JANMBJ010000195.1:0-3289 GCA_031360335.1 Candidatus Nanopelagicales bacterium | reverse complement strand
CACCTGCACGCTGGGCGAGGAAGGCGAGATTCTTGTCGACGACCATGCGCACCGTGCGGCTGACCGCGACAACAGCCTGGGTGAGCATCGCGCGATCGAGCTGGCGGACGCGATGGCCGCGCTCGGCGTCACCGACCACCGGCTGCTCGGGCACGCGGGCAAGTACCGCGACTCCGGGATGATGGGGCTGCCCGACAACGACGACCCGGCAGCCTTCTGGCAGGCCGACCTCCTCGCAGCGTCGGCCGACCTGGTCGCCGTGATCCGTGAGGTCCGCCCGCAGGTGCTCGTGACCTACGACGACTTCGGCGGCTACGGCCACCCCGACCACATCCAGGCGCACCGCGTGGCGATGTACGCCTCGCTCCTCGCCGCCGCGCCGTCCTTCCGCCCGGACCTCGGCTCCGCGTGGGACATCGCCAAGATCTACTGGACGGCGTTCCCCAAGTCGTTCGTCCGCGAGGGCATCGCCGCCCTGCGCGCGATGGGCGAGGACACCGGTTTCGCGGCCATGGACCCGGACGACATCCCCTTCGCGTGCGAGGACGAGATCATCACGACCGTCATCGACGCCCAGGGCGAGTCCGACAAGAAGATGGCCGCGATGCGCGCCCATGCGACCCAGATCAGCGTGGAGGACGGCTTCTTCGCCCTGTCGAACAAGCTGGGCTCCCGCGCGATCGGCGTCGAGTTCTATCGCCTCGTACGCGGCGAGACTGCCGGCGAGCGCGACGAGGTCGGGCGCGAGACGGACCTGTTCGCAGGGATCTGACCGTTCGGCTGATGCCAGAGCGAGGATCCCGTCACTGGCAGTCACCGTTGGGCCGCTCGGGGTACTCCACCTGGGTGAGAACGGCCGTTCGAGCGAGGTCTCCGGCCCCATGTCGGTGACGATGTGTGCACGCCCTCCTGGGCGTGACACGGGCACACGGGGATGGAGAGCCACATGCGCCTTCACGGGTTGATCGGCCACGGTGCGTCGAGCACCACGACCACGCGTGCGAGCGATGTGGCAGCGTTGCCGGCCACCTCGGTGCTCCTGGCGGACTCCACCACCATGCGCGCCAACCAGGCCGATGTGGGCGTCTCTCGCGAGAAGTCGCGTCGGCGTCGGCTCGGACGGCTGTTCCTGCTGCTCCTCGTGCCGGCGGTCTACCTCTGGGTCCGGATCGTCAGTGGCGACGGCTTCGACATCACCAACATCACCTGGCCGACCATCGACCCGCTGATGCTCATCCCCGGACTGTTCTTCCTCGCGCTGATCGGCGTGCTGGTCGGCTCGACCGTCGGCGCCGGTCGCTCGCCGCACGTGACCTACCGGCCCGAGCAGATCGACGTGAAGCTCGACGAGGTCATCGGGATCGATGCGGTGAAGGACGACGTCATCCGGTCGCTCAACCTCTTCCTCGCCCACAAGACCTTCGCGTCCGAGATGGGTGGCACGGCGCGCCGTGGGCTGCTCTTCGAGGGCCAGCCCGGCACCGGCAAGACCTACCTTGCGAAGGCGATGGCCCGCGAGGCCGGCGTTCCGTTCCTCTTCGTCTCTGCCACGTCGTTCCAGTCGATGTACTACGGCGCCACGGCGCGCAAGATCCGGTCCTACTTCAAGGCGCTGCGCAAGGCGGCCCGCCAGGAGGGCGGCGCGATCGGCTTCATCGAAGAGATCGATGCGATCGCGATGGCGCGCGGTGGCCTGTCGATGACCCCGATGCCGATGCGCTCCAGCGAGTCGCTGTGCTGCGGTGGCCTCGAGGGACTTCCCTCGTCGTACGCCTCGGCAGCCGTGATGCACGGCTCGGGCATGGTCACGAACCGCTCGATGACGAGTGAGGGCGTCGGTGGTGTCGTCAACGAGCTGCTCGTGCAGATGCAGTCGTTCGACGACCCGACCGGCTGGCAGAAGATGCAGACGTGGTTCACCGACAGGATCAACCTCTTCCTGCCGCCGCACCGTCAGCTCTCGCGTCCGGTGCCGCCGTCGACCAACGTGCTGCTCATCGCCGCGACCAACCGTGCCGACAACCTCGATCCCGCGCTGCTGCGTCCGGGCCGCTTCGACCGTCGCCTCACCTTCGAGCCGCCGACCAAGGCCGGACGTCGCGAGCTCGTCGACTTCTTCCTCACGCGCAAGGCGCACCACATCGAGCTCGACTCCGACGAGGTCCGCGACTCGTTCGCGTCGGTGACCCAGGGCTACACCCCGGTGATGATCGAGCACCTCTTCGACGAGGGACTCGTCAATGCCCTGCGACGTGGTGACCACGCGATGTCGCGCGCCGACGTCGAGCGGGCCCGCCTCGTGGAAGAGGTCGGCATGGGGCAGCCGGTCGCCTACACCGACCACGAGCGTCACCTCATCGCGACGCACGAGGCCGGCCACGCCGTGACCGCCTGGCTCGTCGCTCCGCACCGCCGGCTCGAGGTGCTCACCATCGTCAAGCGTCGCGACGCGCTCGGCATGCTGGCTCACGGCGACGCCGAGGACGTGTTCACCCGGTCCAAGACCGAGATGCTCGGCCTCATCCGTATCGCCATGGGCGGTCAGTCCGCGGAGGAGCTCTTCTTCGACGACATCTCCACCGGTCCAGCCGGTGACCTGCTCTATGCCACCAACGTCGCCGCTCAGATGGTCGGCGCTGCCGGCATGACGGACACGCTGATCTCCTACTCCGCCATCCAGGGCAGTGCGCTGTCGGACACCAACATCGTCGGACGAGTCCTCGGCGACTCCGACGGTCGCGGCCGGGTCGAGAAGATCCTGCAGGAGCAGAAGCGGTTCACCCTCGCGCTGCTCGACGAGAACAGACATCTTGTCGAGGCGCTGCGCGACGCGCTGCTCGAGCGGCACGAGCTCATCGGCCGCGAGATCACCGACGTGCTCTCGGCAGCCGCGGAGTCGTCGCGCACCGTCGACCTGCGCGACCGCCCGGCGTTCGTCGGCTCCTCCGTCGAGTCCGCCGGCCAGGAGGCCTGACCCCGTTCGTCGGGACACGCCGTGCGGGACACGCCGTGCGGGCCACGTAGGCTCGCTGGCGTGGCAGACGAGGTGAACGGGGCGCGACCTGACGATGCGGGGCACTCCAGCGCTGCGCTCGACAGCGACGCGGCCGTCGGTGAGGCGCCTGTCAGTGACGAGGCGGTCAGTGACGAGGCTGTCATCGACGATCGTGTGCTGGTCGACAGCGGTGTGGGGGGCGGCGTCGTCCCCCACACCCCCCTGGGGGGCCGCGGGCCCCCGGGCGACCGCCGGGGGGGGGGGGGGGGGGGGGTACCCCGGGGGGGGGGGGGG
>JANMBJ010000252.1:0-1908 GCA_031360335.1 Candidatus Nanopelagicales bacterium | reverse complement strand
CGCACAGCACGTGCTTGCCCGCCTCGAGCGCGGCGAGCATCCACGGCAGGTGGGCGAGAAGCCGCTGGCGCTGACAGCTGCCGAGGTCGCTGAGATGTCTGCAGCCGCAGCGCGTTCGGGCACGCTGCTCGTCGAGGCGGCGTGGAACCGCTGGCATCCCCGAACCCGACGGGCCGAGGAGCTGCTCAGCGATGTGGCAGCACCGCTCGACGTCCGCACCTGGTTCACCTTCAGCGGAGTTCCGGCCGACAACTACCGGCTCGACCCGTCGCGCGGCGGCGGCGCCCTGCTCGACGTGGGCAGCTATGCCACTGCAGCCGCGCTGGTCGCCCTGGGAGAGGATGCGACCGTGACCTCGGCACAGCACCATCTGGGCGCGACAGGCGTCGACCTCACCACGACCGCCACCCTCACCTCGACCCGAGGCGTCGCGACGGTCACGGGGTCGTTCGAGCGCGACGAGTCACAGGGATGGGTCGTGCGCTCCCCCGGCATCGAGCTCGAGCTGCCGCACCCGGCGTTCACGTCGTGGCGCGAACCCTCGACGCTGCTGGTGGTCGAGGACGGGGTCGAGCGCACCGAGTCGTTCGAAGCGTGCGACGCCTATCGCCTCATGATCGAGTCGGTCTCGGATCGCGTGCTCGGCGACGAGAGCTGGGTGCTCCCGCTGGCGACGTCGTTGTCCGTCGCTCGGGCGCTCGACAGCATCGCCGGTCTGGCGACAGCATCATGAGCGCGACCGAGCTGCCCACCCTGGTCGACAGCTTCGTGACGCTGCCGCACGGTCCCCGCCTAGCGGTCCGCCGGGCATCGGGCGCCCGACGCCCCTTCCTCCTCGTCCACGGTCTCGCGTCGAACGCGCGACTCTGGGACGGCGTCGCCCGGCGTCTGGCGCACGCGGGTCACGAGGCCGTGGCGGTCGACCAACGTGGGCACGGACTCTCGGAGGAGACCGCCGACGGTTACGACACCGCCACTGCCGCCAGCGATCTGAGCGTTCTCATCGCCACGCTCGGGTGGACGGGTGACCGCGCGCCGGTCGTGGCCGGGCAGTCGTGGGGCGGCAACGTCGCGCTCACCCTGGCGGCCCTCCATGACGGGGTGGTAGCGATGGCGCTGGTCGACGGCGGGTGGATCCACCTGTCGGACCGCTTCCCGACGTTCGACGAGTGCTGGGACCAGCTCGCTCCCCCACGCTTCGACCACCTCACGCGCGCGGAACTGGTCGAGCGATCGCGAGGGTGGAACTCAGACTGGCCCGAGGAGGGTCGCGCGGGCTCGCTCGCCAACTTCGGTGACAACACCGACGGCACCGTGCGCCCCCATCTCTCTCGGGAGCACCACCGCAGCATCGTGCACTCACTGTGGGCCGACGACCCGAGACCGCTCTATGCGCGCATCGGCGTACCCACGCTGCTCATGGCCGCAGTCGACGCGATCCCCACGACCTCGACCCCCGTGACCGAGGCGCTGGCGGGCATCACCGATGCCGAGGTCGCGTGGTACGTCGGTGCCCATCACGACCTGCACGCGCAACAGCCCGACCGCTGCGCCGCGGACCTGCTGGCGCTCGCCGCACGGGTGGACGTCTGGCCTCGACCCTGATCGTGCCGGCGCGTCGCCCCCGACACCTCGACCCCGACCCCTCGACTTGATCGAGCCTGCGCGTCGCGTCCGACCGCTCGACGCTGATGTCTGGACCTTCAGGTGCCGAGAGCGCGTCGCACATAGGCGTCGAGGCAGCGGTCGGCTGCAACGCGGGCCTTGTCGATGGCCAGCACGGCTGCCTTGTCCATCGTCTCGGTGTTCTGCTCGCGGATGAAGGGCTCGACCACGGCCCGATAGACCTCCTCGGCCTCGTTCCATGCCACCCGAGCCTCGTTCTTCGTCTTCGCCATGATCGCCCTT
>JANMBJ010000143.1:0-8075 GCA_031360335.1 Candidatus Nanopelagicales bacterium | reverse complement strand
CGCTCAGCTGCGTCCGGGTGCTTTCCCCAGGACATCGGCCAGGGTGGGTGGATGACGAGCGACGAGGTAGTGCCGTCCGAGAAGGTGCAGCCGATGGAGCCGGTCTCGTGGCGAGCGTCCTTGCCCGGCAAGCGCATGGGTGCGGGCGCGCTGATCCGCGATCCTGCAGGGCGGGTGCTCGTGGTGGAGCCGACGTACAAGGAGTCCTGGGAGGTGCCAGGCGGCATCGTCGAGGCTGACGAGTCGCCGCGTCAGGCCTGCGCCCGCGAGATCCGTGAGGAGCTCGGCCTCGAGTTCGTCCCCGGGCGGCTGCTCGTGCACGAGTGGCAGGGTCCGGAGCCCGACCGCACCGAGTCGGTCATGCTCATCTTCGACGGCGGCGTGCTCCCGGACCTCGACGCCGTGACCCTCCCCGTCGACGAGCTGCGCTCCGCCCGGTTTGTCGCCGCCGGCGACCTCCCGCAGCTCATGGACGAACGTCTCGTACGCCGCCTCCACGCAGCCCTCCGCGCGCTCGACGAGACCGTGCTCGTCGAGCTCGAGCACGGCCGTCAAGTACGCCGTACCCCACCGCACTGGCCACACCTCGACCGCTGATCCCGGATGAAGGCGCCCCGTGCCCCCGCTCACGCGTTCGGCGTCAGTAGGAGAAGTGCCGGAGACGCACGCCAGACGCCGCCGTCGCTGGTCCGCTGCCCATCGGCGGGCTCGGTGGGGCGTTTCGCGTGCGCCTAGGGCATGTCGGGGCACATTCATCCGGAAAGAGGGGTCTGACCTGGGGCGATGCTGGCGACCAGGGCTGTGGCGACACGCCGTCCGGGTGGGGTGGGTTTGACATGAGGGGTACCCGGATGGTGAGACTCCGGCGGTCCGACCATGCTGGAGGGGCGTCGCAGGACGCCGTCCGGAGGGCTCGGATCGTGCTCGACCCGCGAACGATGAAGGAGACGCGTGCCCCCGAAGGCCAAGGCCCAGGCTGACAGTGACGCCGCCGACGACGCTCTCGTCGATGGCGCGGCGGTCCGTGGCGGGCGCACGCTCGTCATCGTCGAGTCGCCGGCCAAGGCCAAGACGATCCAGGGCTACCTCGGCCCGGGCTACGACGTCGAGGCCTCCGTCGGCCACATCCGTGACCTCCCGAAGCGCGCCGCCGACATCCCCGCGAAGTACAAGGGAGAGGCCTGGTCACGTCTCGGAGTCGATGTCGACCACGGCTACACCGCCCTCTACGTCGTCGATGCCGACAAGCGCACCAAGGTCGCGGAGCTGAAGAAGAAGCTCGCCCAGGCCGACACCCTCCTGCTCGCGACGGACGAGGACCGCGAGGGCGAGGCCATCGCGTGGCACCTCCTCGAGGTGCTCTCGCCCACCGTCCCGGTCAAGCGCATGGTCTTCCACGAGATCACCAAGGACGCGATCCAGCGCGCCGTCAACGAGACCCGCGAGCTCGACCAGAGCCTCGTCGACGCCCAGGAGACCCGTCGCATCCTCGACCGGCTCTATGGGTACGAAGTGTCACCGGTCCTCTGGAAGAAGGTGATGACCGGCCTGTCGGCCGGCCGTGTGCAGTCGGTCGCAACCCGCCTCGTGGTCGATCGCGAGCGCGAGCGCATCGCCTTCCGCAGCGCGTCGTACTGGGACATCGAGGGTCTGTTCGACCCGGGCTCGTTCAACGCCAAGCTCGTCGTTGTCGACGGCAAGCGCGTCGCCAGCGGCAAGGACTTCAGCGACCTCGGCGTGCTCACCCGCGCCGACGCGGCGCACCTCACCGAGGAGACTGCGACGTCGCTGTCGACGGCCCTCGCCGATGCCTCGTTCGCGGTTCGTTCGGTCGAGGACAAGCCCTATCGCCGTTCTCCCGCAGCACCTTTCATGACCTCGACCCTGCAGCAGGAGGCCAGCCGCAAGCTGCGCTGGGGTGCCCAGCGCACGATGCGCGTCGCTCAGGGCCTCTACGAGCGCGGCTTCATCACCTACATGCGTACGGACTCCACGACCCTGTCGGAGTCGGCAGTCAACGCCGCACGCGCCCAGGCCGCGCAGCTCTACGGCAGTGACCACGTCGCCGAGGTGCCGCGGCGATATGACCGCAAGGTCAAGAACGCGCAGGAGGCGCACGAGGCCGTGCGCCCCGCCGGAGACACGTTCCGCACGCCCGCAGAGGTCGCAGGTGAGCTGCGCGGCGACGACTTCGCGCTCTACGACTTGATCTGGAAGCGCACCGTCGCCTCGCAGATGGCCGATGCGCGCGGCATGACCGCGACCATCCGCCTCGGCGCGGTCGCCTCCGACGGTCGCGACGCGGAGTTCTCCGTCAGCGGCACGGTCATCACCTTCCGCGGGTTTCTCGCGGCCTACGAGGAGTCGATCGACGACGACGCCGACAAGGGCGACGGCGGCGGCGACAATGCCGAGCGGCGCCTGCCCAACCTCAAGGTCGGCGACTCCGTCAAGGCGCTGCGCCTCGATCCCGAGGGCCACGCGACAAACCCACCGCCCCGCTACACCGAGGCGTCGCTGGTCAAGGCGCTCGAGGAGCGCGGCATCGGCCGCCCGTCGACCTACGCCTCGATCATGGGCACGATCGTCGACCGCGGATACGTCGTGAAGCGCGGCACCGCACTCGTGCCGTCGTTCCTCGCGTTTGCCGTGGTGCGGCTCATGGAGGAGCACTTCACGACGCTCATCGACTACGACTTCACCGCTCGTCTCGAAGAGGTGCTCGACACCGTCGCCTCGGGTGAGGTTGACCGCACCGGGGTGCTCGACAGGTTCTATCGCGGTGACCCGGAGCGCGATTTCGCCGGTCTGCACCCGCTGGTCAACGACCTCGGCGAGATCGATGCGCGCGAGATCTCGTCGTTCCCCATCGCCGACTCCGACGCCGTGCTTCGCGTCGGTCGCTATGGCGCCTATGTCGAGCGCGATGGCGAGCGCGCCAACGTGCCGCCGGAGATCGCACCCGACGAGCTCACCGCCGAGAAGGCGGCCGAGCTGCTCGCGATGCCGTCGGGCGACCATGCGCTCGGCAATCACCCGGAGACCGGCCTCGAGGTCGTCGCCAAGACCGGTCGCTATGGCCCCTACGTCACTGAGCTGCTGCCTGAGGGCGCGCCCAAGTCGGCCAAGCCGCGCACCGCGTCGCTGTTCGCCGACATGGCTGTCGACACCGTCGACATCGCGACTGCGGTCAAGCTGCTGTCGCTGCCGCGCGACGTCGGTGCCGATCCGGCAGATGGCGTGATCATCACGGCGCAGAACGGTCGCTACGGCCCGTACATCACCAAGGACAAGGACTCTCGGTCGCTGCCGAGTGAAGACGCGATCTTCACGGTGACGCTCGAGGAGGCTCTCGCGCTGCTCGCGCAGCCGAAGGGTCGCCGTGGTGCGGCCGCCCCGAAGCCCGGCATCGTGGTGGGCGTCGATCCGTCGACCAACCGCGAGGTGCAGCTCAAGGAGGGTCGCTTCGGTCCTTACGTGACCGACGGCGAGACCAACGCGTCGCTGCGTCGTGCCGATGACCCGGCGACGATCAGCATCGAACGCGCCGCCGACCTGCTGGCCGAGCGTCGCGCGAAGGACCCGGCTCCGAAGAAGAAGGCGGCGAAGCGGGCACCGGCCAAGAAGACTGCGAAGAAGGCACCCGCCAAGAAGACCGCTGCGAAGAAGACCGCAGCGAAGAAGACGGCTGCGAAGAAGACAGCAGCGAAGAAGACGGCCGCGAAGGCCGTCGCCGCAACGGCGCCGACGGACTGACGGGAGCGGCCAGATGGCAACGCGAGGCTTCCTCGGACGCAAGCGGTCCGGCGATCCTCGCCTGCCACCGGGTCAGTACGACGCCGGCGACGACTGGCCGGTGCTCACCGCCGAGGTGACGCCCAACCTGCGTCCCGAGCAGTGGTCGATGACCGTCGACGGCCTCGTCGAGACACCGACGACATGGTCGTGGGACGAGGCGCACGCGCTGCCCCAGTCGGAGTTCCACGGCGACATCCACTGCGTCACGACGTGGTCGAAGCTCGGCGTGACGTTCGGCGGAGTTAGTGTCGACGATCTGCTCGCCGTCGCGGGTCCGCAGCCGGAGGCGACGCACGTGCTCGCGACCTCGACGACGGGCTACACGACCAACCTCCCGCTCGCCGACGTCACCGGCGGGAAGGCATGGGTCGTCTGGACTTTCGGCGGCCAGCCACTCTCCCCCGGTCACGGCGGTCCGGTCCGGCTGCTCGTGCCGCACCTGTACTTCTGGAAGAGCGCGAAGTGGGTCACGCGGCTCACGCTGCTCGACCACGACCAGCGTGGCTTCTGGGAGGTCAACGGCTATCACGACCGCGGCGACCCGTGGCTCGAGCAGCGCTACACCGGCGACTGAGGGGTGCGATGAGCGAGCTGCTGCAGTCGACCACCGATGCGCCGACCGGCGGGTGGCGCACCGCCACGGTCCGCGAGGTGGCCCACCCCACCGAGCGCACCGTCGTCGTGCGTCTCGACGTCGCCGGGCGTGTGCCGCACATGCCAGGGCAGCACTACGTCGTACGCCTCACCGCCGACGACGGCTATACGGCCTCGCGGTCCTACTCCGTCGCATCGTCGCCGAGCGATCCCCTCGTCGAGCTCTGCGTCGAGCGGCTCGCGGACGGTGAGGTGTCGTCCTACCTCGCCGATGTCGTGGAGGTCGGCGACGAGCTCGAGGTACGTGGCCCGATCGGCGGCTGGTTCGCGTGGGACGGCGTCGCCCCGACGCTCGCCATCGGCGGGGGCACCGGCGTCGTACCCCTGATCTCGATGCTGCGCCACGCGCGCGATCTTCAGCGTCCCGACCTGGTCTGCCTCATCGCCGCCGCACGCACCGCCGCAGACCTGCCGTACTCCGACGAGGCGATGGGTGACTGCAACCTCGTCGCGCTCTCCCGCCAGGACACGCCGTCACGACCCGCGGGACGACTGACGTCGGCCGACCTCGCACCGCACATCGGGGGCCGAGAGCTGTTCTTCGTGTGCGGCTCCGCACTCTTCGCCGAGGCCGTGGGCCGGATGCTCGTCGAGCTGGGCGTCACCACGACAGCCATCAGAGTGGAGCGCTTCGGCCCCACCAGCTGACTACCCCCGCCCTGCCCGCGAGCTGTGGATGGATGGGGGCTGTGGGCTGTGGTGGGGAGTAGGGGAGTGGGGGAGTGGGGGAGTGGGGGAGTGGGCGTTGCGTCGTAGGGTTCGGGCGTGACCATGAGCCCGGGTGTCTTCGTCGCGTTCGAGGGCGGCGACGGCGCGGGCAAGTCCACGCAGGTGCGGCTGCTCGGCGACGCGCTCGCGGCGCAGGGCTGCGAGGTCGTCCGCACCCGTGAGCCCGGCGGCACCCCGGCGGCCGAGGCGATGCGCCACGTCGTGCTGACCCCCGAGTTCGCCGGGCTCGACCCGCGAGCCGAGGCCCTGCTGTACGCCGCGTCTCGCGCCGAGCACGTCGCCCGGCTCGTGCAGCCGGCGCTCGACCGTGGCGCGGTGGTCATCACCGACCGCTACATCGACTCCTCGATCGCCTACCAGGGCGTTGGTCGCGCCCTCGGCCCCGACGTCGTCGGCGAGATCAACCTCTGGGCCACCCGGTCGCTCCTGCCCGACCTCACCGTGCTCCTCGACGTCGATGCCGGCCAGGGCCTCGCGCGCCTCGACTCGAGCCCCGATCGGCTCGAGGCCGAGCCCGAGGAGTTCCACGCGACCGTACGCTCCGCCTTCCTGAGCCTCGCCCAGGGCGACCCGAGCCGCTACCTCGTGCTGTCGGCGTCGGGTGAGCGCGAGGACATCGCCGCGCAGGTGCTGGATCGGGTGCAGTCGCTGCTGGCCGCAGAAGGTGCCGGATGACCGACATGGGCACCGCACCGGCCCTGCCGAGGCACGACATGCTCGTCGCACGCGCAGCGCTCGCGCTGCTCGTCGTGGGAGGTGGCGCGTGACGGACGTCTTCACCGAGCTGGTCGGGCAGGACCACGCCGCCGACGCGCTGCGTGCTGCGGCGGCGGATGCGCCGCAGGCCCGAGCGGGACTTCCGTCGACCGCGATGACCCACGCGTGGCTCATCACCGGGCCGCCCGGCAGCGGACGCAGCACCGCGGCGCTGGCCTTCGCCGCCGCGCTCGTGTGCCCGCAGGGCGGCTGCGGCCACTGCGCCGAGTGCATCGCCGTGCAGCACTCCGCGCACGCCGACGTCGAGCACGTGGTGCCCGAGTCGGTGACCTACACCGTCGAGGAGACCCGCGAGCTCGTCCGCCGATCGGCGCTCTCACCCTCGCGCGCACCGTGGCACGTATTTGTGCTCGAGGACGCCGACCGGCTCAACGCCGAGAGCGCCAACACCCTCCTCAAGAGCATCGAGGAGCCCACCCCCGGCACCGTCTGGATCCTCTGCGCACCGAGCACCGAGGACGTCCTGCCGACCATCCGGTCGCGCTGCCGTCATCTCATGCTCGCGACTCCCACGACCGCCGAGGTCGCCGAGGTGCTCACCCGCGTGCTCGGTGTCGACCCGGCGATGGCGTCCTTCGCCGCGCGCGCCGCACAGGGGCACATCGGCCGCGCGCGAGCTCTCGCGACCGACGAGTCGGCGCGTCTGCGCCGCCAGGACGTCCTGCGTATCCCCTCGCAGGTCAACGATCTCGGCTCCTGCCTCGCACTGGCTGCCGACCTCGTCTCGACCGTCACCGACGACGTCACCGCGATCTGCGACCCGCTCGACGGGCGCGAGATGGCGGCACTGCGTGCTGCCTACGGCGAGGGCGGCGAGGGTCGTGGCATCGGCACGGTCGAGCGCCGCGCCAAGGGTGCCTTCAAGGCGCTCGAGGACCGGCAGAAGCGCCGCCGACGCCGCGTTCAGCGCGACCAGCTCGACCGCGCGATCGTCGATCTCGTGGCGTTCTACCGCGACGTGCTCGTGCTCCAGCTCGGGGCGCAGTCCGAGCTCGTCAACGACGAGATGCGCCCGCAGCTGCAGCGCCTCGCCGCCGAGGCGACGGCCGAGGACACCCTGCGTCGCGTCGACGCCCTCGAACGTACGAGGCACCTTCTCGAGGCCAACGTGGCGCCCCTCCTCGCCTTCGAGTCACTCACCGTGAGCCTCAAGGACCCGTCGCTCGCCTGAGCCCGGACCCCGCGCTGCTGGCCAATCTGCGGTTGAGCGCAACGGTTCAGCGACAGATCCGCCAGCAATGCGGGCCCGGTCCGGTCCGGTCGGGTCGGGTCAGCCGGTCAGCCGGCGGCGGTGCGGAGGCCGGCCGCGTAAGCCGTCAGGGCGTCGGCGGCGGGGCCGAGCACGTCGAGGCTCGGGCGGCTGAGGTCGGGGCTCGCGAGCATGGTCGAGGCGGCGGCGAGCAGGCGGTCATAGACCGCGACGCCCTCGGCGAGCCGGGCACGCACGATCTCGGCGGCGGCGCACGCCGCGTCGGCAGCCGTCGACCCAGGGAGCTCGCGGCGGACCTGGTCGAGCACCGCGAGGCGAGTCACCTGCGCGGCGAGCGCGGGAGCGGCCTCGGCGTCGGCGCTGGCGAGCTCGCGACCGGCCTCGGGATGCAGCCCGGTCACTGCGGGCACCATGGCCGTGAGCTGACGGCGTACGCCAGCGAGACCCTTCGCCTCCTGCCATCCGATGGCGTCGCGGCGCACGTCGGCGACGGTGAACACCGTCTGCAGCGCCGGTGGCTCGGGCGCGACGGCGTTGCTGGCGTCATAGCGGGCGCGTACGGCCATGATGGCCGCGAACGCGGATCCCACGAGCCAGAGCCAGGCCGCACCGGGGATCAGCTCGTCGTGCGAGGCGACGTCGATCACCCCCATCACCGCAGCCGCCCCCGAGGCAGCGCTCATCGTCACCGACTCGCGGCGCTGGCTGCGGATCCGGTCGCGGTGCCGGACGACGGCCTTCTCGTGCTTCTCCATCGCCTTGGCATAGTCCTTCGACGCCCGGATCGTGCCGCCTTGGGCGGAGGCATACGCCTCGGCCACGTCGAGGCCCTGCTCGACGAGCGCGGCGACGCGCTCTCCCAGCTTGGCGACGTCGGTCGGCTTCGGGCTCACGGCACCACGCTAGG
>JANMBJ010000139.1:0-5993 GCA_031360335.1 Candidatus Nanopelagicales bacterium | reverse complement strand
ACCCCCCGTGACACGCCGCCGCCCCGGCTGCGAGCCGGGGCGACGACGAGCACAGCAGTCCCTGAGGCGACCGCGATGGACCCGATCAGCAGCGTGCGTACACCGCGGGCGTAGCGCAGCAGCCGGGGGTCGAGCGGACGTGACACCTCGACAGGTTAGACCGAGACCTCGTGCGGCAGATCCAGCGAACCGTGCGACGGATCGGCGATCTGGTCCGGGTGCAGCCGCTTGCGGAACACCCAATAGCTCCAGGCCTGGTAGCACAGCACGAGCGGAGTGAGGAACACTGCGACCCAGGTCATGACCGTGAGGGTGTACTGCGTGCTGGACGCGTTGGTGATGGTGAGCGAGGCCGCCGGCTGGATCGAGCTCGGCATGACGTAGGGGTAGAGGGCGCAGAACAGGAAGATCACCACGCTGCCCTGGGTGATGGCCGAGAACAGGAAGGCGAAGCCCTCACGACCGAAGCGGTTGGCGGCCAGGGCTGCGACCCAGGACAGGACCGCGATGGCCAGCGGCAACCAGCTGATCGCGTTCTGGCTGTACGACAGCTGGGTCCACAGACCGAACGCCACCGCGAGCACCGCGGCCACGAGACCGGACTGGCTGGCGATCTTGTTCGAGCGGGTCCGGATGTCACCGTCGGTCTTGAGCGCCAGGAACACCGCGCCGTGGGTGACGAAGAGGAACAGCGTGGTCAGGCCACCGAGCAGCGTGTAGGGACTCAGCAGGTCCCAGAACGTCCCGATGTACTGGCTGTTGCCGTTGGCGTCGAGCTCGAGCGGCGTGCCCTTGGCGATGTTGGCGAAGGCCACACCCCACAGCAGGGCCGGCAGGAACGAGCTCACCGTGATCGCGGCATCCCAGTTGCGACGCCACACCATCGAGCTGCGCTTGCTGCGGTACTCGAAGCCGACACCGCGCACGATGAGTGCGCAGAGGATGACCAGCAGCGCGAGGTAGAAGCCGCTGAACAGCGTGGCGTACCACTCGGGGAAGGCCGCGAACGTGGCACCACCTGCGACGAGCAGCCACACCTCGTTGCCGTCCCAGACCGGGCCGAGAGTGGTCAGGACGGTACGACGCTCAGCCTCGTTCTTGGCCACGACGGGCAGCAGCACGCCGACGCCGAAGTCGAAGCCTTCGAGGACGAAGTAGCCGATCCAGAGAACGGCGATGAGCACGAACCAGATGATCTGGAGTGTCTCCCAGGACATGTCAGGTCTCCGAGTCCGTCAGTACGAGAAAGTGAGGGGACGACCGCTGTCGGCGTCGCCGAGTTCGGCGAGCTCCACGGTCTCGGGCGGGCCGATCTTGACGGCCCGGATGATGAGTCCGAACTCGATCACCGCGAGCACGCCGTAGAGCAGCGTGAACGTGACGATGGAGATCAGCGCCTGCGTGGTGGTCAGTGTCGGCGAGACACCGTCGGACGTCTTCATCAACCCGAAGACGATCCAGGGCTGACGCCCCATCTCGGTGAAGATCCATCCTGCGGAGATGCCGATCAGCGGGAAGAGGAACGCGACTGCTGCGGCGATCTTGACCAGTGGTGCGTCGGGCGTGCGCCCCTTGCGCGTGATCCAGGCGGCGAACAGTGCGAACAGGATCCCGAGGACCCCGAGGCCGATCATCGCGCGGAACGCCCAGAACACGAGCGGGACATACGGCGCGTACTCACCCGGGCCGAACTTCTGCTCGTACTGCGCCTGCAGGTCGTTGATGCCCTGCACGGTGCTGTCGGGGCCGGTCCAGCTGCCGGTCGCGAGGAACGACGTGAGGCCCGGGATGTCGAGCGACCAGTAGGACTCGCTGCCATCGAGGCTGCCGACCGTGACGAGGCTGAACGGGACGTTCTCGCCGGTCTCGTAGACCGCCTCCGCGGCGGCCATCTTCATCGGCTGCTGCGCCACCATGATCTTGGCCTGGACGTCGCCGGTGTACATGACGGCCATCCCGGAGATGATCGTCGCGATCACGCCGAGCTTGAGCGTCTTGCGCATCGCGTCGGCCGACTGGTCGCGCATCATCAGCCAGAGGCTGACGCCGACGACCATGACGCCGGAGACGAGGAACGCCGAGGCTATGACGTGGAAGAACGTCGTGTAGGTCGTGTTCTGGAAGAGGACCTTGCCGAAGTCGACGAGCTCGGCACGCTTGGTCACCGGGTTGAAGATGTAGCCGACCGGGTGCTGCATGAACGAGTTCGCGGCGAGGATGAAGTAGGCCGACAGCATCGTGCCGGCAGCGACGCACCAGATCGTGGCGAGGTGCAGCCCGCGCGGCAGCCGGTCCCAGCCGAAGATCCACAGGCCGAGGAACGTCGACTCGAGGAAGAACGACGCGAGGCCCTCCACCGCGAGCGGCGCACCGAAGATGTCGCCGACGAAGCGGGAGTAGTCGCTCCACGCCATGCCGAACTGGAACTCCTGCACGATGCCCGTGACGACGCCGATGGCGAAGTTGATGAGCAGGAGCTTGCCGAAGAACTTGGTGGCCTTGAGCCACTTCTCGTCACCGGTGCGGTACCAGGCCGTCTGCATGATCGCGACGAGCGTGGCCGAGCCGATGGTGAGCGGGACGAACAGGAAGTGATAGACGGTCGTGATGCCGAACTGCCACCGCGCCAGATCGAGCGCATTCATCAGGCAGACCCCTTCGAGAGCGGACGTGTGGCGAGCGTCGTGCCGAGAACACGCGGTCGTTCGTTGGACACTTTGCTCCTTTCTGAGGGGTGCTCGCGGACAGATCGCTGTGAACTGTGTCGCGCAGCCAAGCCTGTCCTCACCCCTGCGCAGCACCGCTACGCACTCTGACCAGGCGCGGTCGATCAGGCTTGCCTCACTCGTCACCCCAGGTGCAGGGCAGGCAGATGCACCCACCGCTGCCCGATAGACACCCTGCACATCCCCGACCGGGGAGTCCACGCGACCAGCGGATTCCCGACACGGCGGTCGACCGCGGTTGGAGCACCGACACCGGACCGGAGAGGATGCCCGCGTGACCACCGCCGACGCCGACGTCTCCGCGCGCCCCGCACCGGGGTCCGGATCGCCGGCGGCCGTCTGGTCGGCGATGACGATCGTCTACCTCGTGTGGGGTTCGACCTACCTCGCGATCGCCCTCGTCATCGACACGATGCCGCCGCTCGTGGCGCTCGGCACCCGATTCCTCGCGGCGGCCGCCGTGCTGGCGGCGTTCGTCGTCGTACGCCGTGGCCGCTCGGTCCTGGCCGTCACGCGGGCCGAGCTCGCAAGCTCGGTCCTCATCGGCGTGCTGCTCCTCGGCGTGGGCATGGGCGTGCTGGCCATCGCGGAGAAATACGTGCCGACCGGCGTCGCTGCGCTGATCGTCGCCGTCGTGCCGCTCTGGATCGTGCTGCTTCGAGCCGCGACCGGCGACCGTCCGCCGTGGGTCACCTGGGTGGGCGTGACGGTCGGGATGATCGGCATCGCGCTGCTCGTGCTCCCGGGCAGCCACGACGATGCCGGCTCACCAGCGGCCGGCCAGCGGATGCTCTGGTCGGTGCTGATGCTCGTCAGCACGTTCTGCTGGGCGTTGGGGACGTTCCTACAGCCGCGGATCCCGACGCCGCGCGACCCGCTGACCCTGACGACCTACGAGATGCTCACCGGCGGCGTGGTGCTCACCGTCGTCGGGCTGGCGCGTGGGGAGCGCCTGTCCGACATGGCTGCAGCGTCGGCGTCGTCGTGGTGGGGCTGGGTCTACCTCGTGACGTTCGGGTCGCTGCTCGCGTTTACGGCCTTCGTGTGGGTCGCCGGGCACGCACCCGTGTCGCTCGTCGCGACGTACGCCTTCGTCAATCCCGTGGTCGCCGTGCTGCTCGGCTGGTGGTTCCGCGGGGAGTCGCTCACCCTCGGACTGCTCGTGGGTGCCGCGGTCGTCGTGGTCGGAGTCGCTCTGGTGGTGAGCGCCGAGCGGCTCGCGCGCCGCGGCGGGGCCGAGCTCCTCACCGGTCCTTCGCAGGCAGAGCACTGATGATGATGCGGGACCACGCGTGAGCACGGACGTGCTGCGCATCGTGTTCGGAACCGCCATGGTGGTCCTGGCGTCGCTCTATGCGCTCCCGCAGTGGCTGCGGGTCCGGCGTACGGGATCGGTCGAAGGCGTGTCGCTCGCCGCGACGAGCAACGCCTTCATCTCGTGCACCGCCTGGGTGATCTATGCCGTCGTCCTCGGTGACGTGTGGGTGCTGCTCACCTGCATCGCCGCGCTTCCCTCGCTCGGCGCGACGACCTGGATCCTCGCGCGCAACCACGCGTCACGTGACGGCATGGCGACCACGTGGGTGTGGACGGCGACTCTCGTCATCGCCGGTGCGGCCGCGCACTGGACGACGACACCGATCGACCTGCTGCTCGGAGCATCGATCCTCTGGTACGTCGCGCCGGCCGGCATCATGGCCTGGACGAGCGCCGACGTCTCCGGGATCTCGGCCGGCGCCTGGCTCGTCCTGCTGTCCGACGCCGTGCTGTGGCTGCTGTACTCCCTGCTCGCCGGGATCGTGACGGGCATCCTCTACGCCGTCTTCGCTGGCGGGGGTGCGCTCGTGGTCCTGGCACGGCTCGCGTGGCGCTGGGGTCCGAGCTGCGGTGTCTGCGCACCCCTCGCCACCTGCACCTGCTCCCCGGTCACTGCGACCTGACTTGGCGACCAGAACCGCGGGCGACCCTCGCGGTCGGAGCGGTTCCTCCCAGCACCGAAGCCAACCGGTCACGCGCCATAGCCAGCGCGCTCACATCGCACAGCGCCATCGATCCCTACGCGCCTCGAAGGTCTCATGTCCCAAACGCCACATGCAGGGGCGCGCAGCAGAGCAATATCCGGCATTATGCGCGGGGTGACAGGGCCCACCGTTCTGACTGACAGATTGGTGTTGCGACTGCCTGAACCGTCAGATGACGTTGATGCGCTGGCTTTGCTTCGCGATCCCGAGGTGCTCCGGTGGAACCCTGCACCAGCCGTAGTCGACCTTGCGTCCGCGCACGCATGGTGCCTCAGCGGTGGCGATTGGACCGGCGGTAGCCACTGCACGTGGCATGGTGTGGATCCCTCAAGTCAACGATTGATCGTGAACATCTCGATCTTCGCTATCGCTCCCGAACACTCTTCCGCCAAGGTCGCCTATCGCGTAGTTCCGTGGATGCGACGACAGGGATACGCACGCGAGGCGCTCACGGCCGTAACGGACTGGGCCTTTCGGGAACTGGGCCTTGCCCGTCTGCAGTTGGAGCACTCTGTGCCCAACACTGCTTCCTGCCGGGTGGCGCATAAGTCCGGCTTCCGCTGGGAAGGCACGCTTCGGTCAGCCTTTCGGACACCAGATGGCGTGCGCCACGACGACCATGTCCACGGCCGACTGGCCATTGACCCGCCGGGGTAGTAACTGGTCGGGCTGCGCATAGGTGATGTTCCTACTGTCAAACGAGGACTTCTCGGGGTAGTGCGTTGAAGACTTCGCGGGCGACGTAGCGCTTGAGGCATCGGATGATTTCGGGCTTGGAGAGGCCTTCTTCGGTGCGTCGTTGGACGTAGGCCTTGGTCGCGGGCTGGGTGGCCATGCGGGAGATCACGATGTGCCAGAGAGCTGAGTTGCCTTGACGGTCTCCGCCGCGGTTCAGACGCATCCGGGTGGTCTTGCCCGACGACGCGGGGATCGGGCTCGCGCCCAGGAGAGCGGCGAACGCGGCTGGTGATCCGAGGCGGTCGGGGTTGTCTCCGGCGGCGAGCATGAGGGCGGTCGCGGTGTCGGGTCCGACGCCGATGATCGCCATCAGTGCTGGTGCGCTCTGGGCCAGGAGTCGGTGGCGGCGTTTGGTGATCTCGGTGGTCTCGATGGTGAGCTCGAGGATCCGGATCGCGAGGTGGCGCAGCGCGAACTTCGTGACCGCGACGATGTCGTCACTGTCGCCCGGCCGGTAGCCCTGACAGGTCGCGAGGACCTGTCGTCGGTTCAGTCCGCGCAGCTGGGC
>JANMBJ010000102.1:0-1820 GCA_031360335.1 Candidatus Nanopelagicales bacterium | reverse complement strand
CATCTACCGCGCCACCCCAGGCACCACCTACCGGTTCCAGGTCCGAGCATGGGACAACGCCGGCAACGTGGGCCCCTGGAGCGCGACCAGCACAACAGTCGTCCCCGTCGACGACCGATCGGCGGCGATGAAGTACTCCGGAACCTGGACGCTCAGCAGCGTCACCTCAGCGTTCCTCAAGACAGAGAAAGTCTCAGCAACCAAGGGCGCCAAGCTGACCCTCGTCGCCACCATGTCTGCGGTCCGCATCATCACGCGAACATGCGCCCTCTGCGGACGCTTCACCGTCATGATCGACGGACGCGTCGTCGCCACCATCGACACCCGCTCGACGGTCACCCGCTACCGCCAGCTCGTCTACAGCAGGACCATCTCAGCGACACCCGGAAAACACACCCTGACCCTCCTCGTCGCCGGAACCGCTCGACGTCCAAGAAT
Source organism: Candidatus Nanopelagicales bacterium (assembly GCA_031360335.1). GTDB lineage: Bacteria > Actinomycetota > Actinomycetes > S36-B12 > CAIYMF01 > Longivirga. The sequence continues at coordinate 1,382 of JANMBJ010000102.1, read as the reverse complement.
CTATCTTGATGCCGTCGGAGCGCTCCGCTGAGTGAAGTTCCGAGGCCCCAGTGCCGTACCCCGGGCACGATCAACTCACGAGCGACAGGCAGACTCGCACGAGCGCAGAACCCAACCACAGCGCGGGCCACGGCATCGGAGCCATCGACGCCATGCGTACGGCTGAAGCAAGGAACCACATGACCTCTGTGTTCGCACTCCTCGTCCAGGCACTCCGATCCGGTACCGACCCCCGCCGAGATCGGGCCTAGGACAATCCCGTCGTTGGCAGTGACGCGTTGAGACCGTCGGCTCGACGGTGATGAGCGAGGCGCCTCTTCCTGCGGTTCGCGGGCCGGCGTCTAACGGTCGGGGTACCGGTGTAGGCAGGTGGCGAGTGCTTGTTCGTTCGGGCGTGTGCTGTGGCGATGGCCACCGCGGCGTCCTTGTCCTGCCTTGCCTGGTCGGAGCTGGGGTCGAGCTACTGCACGATCAGGCCGTGGTAGCGCCGCTCAGCCTGACGTCAGTCGGGCAGGTCTTGTCCTTCGTCTGCTTCGCTATCGCCGGACGCGAGAACGTTCACGTGAGCAGGTCGTGTCGTTCACGGTCGGGTCGGTGGTGTGGTCAGGTGCTGCGCTGAGCGGGGGTGAGCAAGCGATGTGCCGTCACCGTGAGGGAGAGGATGACCACCGCGAGTGCGAGTGATCCGGCGACGTCCGTGAGCCAGTGCGCGCCGACGACGAGCCGGTCCAGTGAGACCACGACGATGGCGGCCGCCGCTGCGAAGGTGGCTAAGGCTCGGCTGGACCGCGAGAGGTGGTTCCAAGCGAGGGCGAGTGCGACGAGCGCGACCGTGGCGATCACGAGGACGTGGCCCGACGGGAACGACGGCTCACTTTCGGGTGCCAGGTTGATCGGTGTTGTCGGGCGGGCACGGTGCTCCCCGATCTTCGCGATCGCGCCTGCGATATAGGCGAGGACGGTGGCCGCGACGAGAAGGGTCGCCTCGAGGTGGTGCCCGCGTCGCCGGGCGATCAGGGCGGCAGTGATCACGGCCACGATCAGCACCGCGGGGCTGGTCGCCTTCGCGATCAGGAGTGCAAACTGACCCTCGGTCAGGGTCCGGTGTGCAGCGAACCAGGTGGCGGTTGGGCCGTCGACCGCGGTGATTCCGTCGTGGTCGCCGACGCCGTCACAGAGCCAAGCGAAGACGACCGCGGCTGCTGTGCCGAGGGCTGCGAGCGGCCAGAGCGTGCGGACCCGATCGAGGTGCAGTTGGTTCCAACCGAGGGCGAGCAGCACGAGATCTCCTGTGGTTCGGCGAGCTCCTAGGCTATGGGACCCTGAGCAGGGTTCTGCTCAGGCCCAACGTGGAAGTGGGGGGCCGGGGGGGGGGGGGGGGG
>JANMBJ010000064.1:0-20342 GCA_031360335.1 Candidatus Nanopelagicales bacterium | reverse complement strand
TGACCACCCCATGTCGATGGCGATGGCCGACCTCGACCACTTCAAGACCGTCAACGACGACTACAACTACGCGGTCGGCGACGAGGTGCTGCGTCGGTTCGCACGAATCCTCGAGGGGACCCGCCGCACGACGGACGTCGTCACGCGCTACGGCGGCGAGGAGTTCCTGGTGATGATGCCGCAGACCAACATGGATCAAGGCTTCGTCGTCTGTGAGCAGCTGCGGCTCGAGGTCGAGCGCCACCCGTGGCACGAGGTCGTGCCCGGTCTCGCCGTCACCGTGAGCATCGGCATCGCCGACACAGCGCACAGCGGGGGGCTCGTGACGTTGGTGGCGGCCTCCGACACCGCCCTGCACCGGGCGAAGCGCAAGGGGCGCAACCGCGTCGTGTCGATGTCGGGTGAGCCTTTCACCCGACCGGTGACGGCGCTGGGCCTGCACGATCCGCCCAGCGCTATGGAGGCCTGACCGGTGTCAGCGGGTGCGACGCAGGATCGCGAGAAACATCCCGTCGGTGCCGTGCACGTGCGGCCACAGACGCAGGTCCGGACCGGCTCCGAGATCGTCGACCTCGGGGAGCAGCGGCCGAACATCGAGCCGCTCGACGTCGCCGCGATGGACGGCGTCGTCGACGACGACGGTCGTCTCGGCCAGGTGCGGTGAGCACGTCGCATAGCCCACGACTCCCCCGACCCGGACGGCGTCGATCGCCGACGCCAGCAGTCGTGACTGCAGTGCCGAGAGGTCCGCGACGTCGGCGGGAGTGCGCCGCCACCTCGACTCGGGTCGTCGGCGCAATGCTCCGAGCCCCGTGCAGGGGGCGTCGAGCAGCACCCGGTCGAATGTGCCTGGCCGCCACGGCCCGGCGGTGCTGTCAGCCGTGACGGACAGGTGGTGTCCCGGTGCGCTCTCCAGCGCTTGCGCCACGAGGTGCGCCCGATGCTGGGCGCGGTCGACGGCGAGCAGGCGTACGTCGCGGTCGAGGCCCAGCCCCGCGAGCAGCGCCGCCTTACCGCCCGGGCCGGCCGCCATGTCGAGCCACGTGTCGTCAGTGCCCTCGATCCCGGCGCGGGACAGGGCGATCGCCACGAGCTGGCTGCCTTCGTCCTGCACACCGGCGTCGCCCGAACGCACGGCCGGAATGGCTCCGGGGTTGCCGCTCTCGAGCGTGACGGCAAAGGGCGACCACAGACCCGGGCGGGCACCGCGCGTGGCGAGGAGCTCGTCGACGTCGATGCGCCCGGGACGAGCGACCAGGGTGACCTCGGCGTTGACGTTGTCCGCGATGAGCAGGTCCTCGGTGTCCGACCACGACGACGACCCGCGCCATGACGACACAGCGTCATGCAGTGCCTCGACGATCCACCGCGGGTGGGACTGCACGACGGCAAGGTGCCCAGCGGGGTCGCTCTGGGCGTCAGGCGCGACCTCGTCGACCCACTCGTCGAGGTCGCGTTCGCCCACCCGCCGCAGGACCGCGTTGGCGAACTTGCTCCGCGCCTCGCCACCGACGAGGCGGGCCAGCTGGACCGTCTCACCGACAGCGGCGTGCGGTGGTGTCCCGAGAAACAGGATCTGCATGGCTCCGAGGCGTACGACGTCGAGCACCTGCGCGTCGATCTCGGCCAGCGGACGGGCGCTGCACGCCTCCAGGACGGCGTCGATGAAGCCCTGGCGACGCAAGGTGCCGTAGGCCAGCGTCGTGGCGAAGGCGGCGTCTCGGCCGTGCAGGTCGGCCTCGGCGAGCACCTGCTGGGCGACGAGGTTGGCGTAGGCGCCGTCGTCGTGGACGGCACGCAGGATGTCGTAGGCGGCGAGGCGTGACGGGTCGGTCGCCTTGCGGTCGGGTCGCCACTGGACCGGGCGGGTGCGGTGGCCGCGTGGCGCGTCGGTCATGAGGTCGCACCCAGACGCGCGCCGGCCGCGGGCCGGGTGCCGCGTGCCCAGTCGGCCGCTGCCATGGCCTTCTTCCCTTGGGGTCGCACCTCGCCGAGGATGACCGCGTGCGTCGCCGTGCCGACACGGACCCGGACCTTGTCGACCGCGAGCTCCCCGGGAGCGAGCGAGGTGTCATCCGGCAGCGGGGTCACCGGACCGAGCTTGAGCCGCTCGTCGGAGTAGGTGGTCCAGGCGCCCGGAGCCGGTGTGCAGGCGCGCACCTGGCGGTCGACCCGGATCGCCGGCTGGCTCCAGTCGACCTCGGCATCGTCGACCGTGATCTTGGGAGCCAGGGTGACGCCGTCGGACGGCTGACGCGCGGCAGCCATGACGCCCGCGTCGAGGGCGTCCATCGTCGCGACAAGGAGCCCAGCGCCACTCACCGAGAGCCGGCGCAGGAGGTCGCCCGACGTGTCGGTCGGACGGATCGACTCGGTCACGACGCCGAGCACCGGGCCGGTGTCGAGACCCTCCTCAAGGAGGAAGGTCGTGGCGCCGGTGATGTCGTCACCGTGCCAGACGGCGTGCTGCACCGGTGCCGCACCGCGCCACGCGGGCAGCAGCGAGAAGTGCAGGTTGACCCAGCCATGCTTGGGGATCCCCAGTGCCGCGCGGGGAACGAGGGCGCCATAGGCGACGACGGGGCAGCAGTCCGGAGCGAGCCCGGCGAGGCGGGCGAGGAAATCGGGCTCGCCGGGTCGCCTGGGGGTGAGTACCTCGAGGCCGTGCTCGTCGGCGAGCGCACCCACGGGCGAACGCGCAAGCGTGCGACCACGGCCAGCAAGGGCATCCGGGCGGGTGACCACGGCAACAACCTCGTGCTGCGATGCGAGGAGGGCGGTGAGGGCGGGAAGAGCGACGTCAGGTGTTCCGGCGAAGACGAGGCGCACCGGCTACAGCCAGCGCGAGGAGATGCGGTGCGGGGAGAGCTTGACCGGCGGGGCGTTCTCGCCGAACCACTCTGCCTCGCGGATCGCACGCATCGCGTCCTTGCGCGTCTCGGCGTCGAGGCGGTCGATGAACATGATGCCGTCGAGGTGGTCGGTCTCGTGCTGCACGCAGCGGGCCAGCAGGTCGGACCCCTCGATGATCACCGGCTCGCCGTGCTCGTTGAGGCCCTTGGCCACGACGCGCAGCGACCGGCGGGTGTTGAAGGCGAGCTCGGGCACCGACAAGCAGCCCTCGTCGCCCTCCTGCATCTCCTCGCTCAGGTCGAGCGTGGGGTTGATGAGATGGCCGATCACATCGTCGACGTCATAGGTGAAGACCCGAAGACTCACGCCGAGCTGCGGAGCGGCGAGGCCGGCACCCGGGGCATCCATCATCGTGTCGGTGAGGTCCTTGACGAGCTTGCGAAGCTCCTTGTCGAAGGTTGTCACCTCCGCCGCCGGTGTCGTGAGCACCGGGTCGCCGAAGAGGCGGATGGGCTTGACGGCCACGGGCGGGCGCTCCTTCGAGAGACGATCGGTCGACCCAGTCTACGGATCCCGGCGGGTGAGGACGTCGTGCGGGCGGAGGCAGCGCCGCGGGTTCTCAGCCGAGCAGGACGGGGTCGACCCGCACCGTGACCGGGGCACCATCCTTGCGCGCGCTGCGGATCGCCGACGCAGCGCGGAGGGCGACGGCGAGCTCGCCCCCGGATGAGCGCGGGACGACGACAAGAGCGCGCACGCGACCCTGCACGACCGGACCGCGCCGGGGTATCACGACGGGGACCGGCCCGAGCACGGTGGCGGACTCCGGAAGTCGGGCGTGGCCGAGCAGGTCGGCCACGTCGTCCGGGGCGCCGGTGAGCTCCGCGACGCGCCACGCGGGTGGCAGGTGCAGCAGCTCGCGCTCGCTCAGCTCACGCGCTGCGAAACCTTCGGGGTCGAACCGCACGACGGCCTGGACGGCGGCCAGTGCCGGGTCGGCGAGCAGCACGACGGTGCCGCCGTCCGACGACGGCCGGACGAGGCTGGCCACGTGCATCCATCGACGCACTGCCTCCTCGGCCGCACGGAGATCGGGCCGGTCGACCATCATCCGACCGTCCAGCAGCAGTGCCGCGACGTAGCCGCCTTCGGCGCGCGGCTCCGCCCCCGGCGTCGCGACCACGATCGAAGGCCGAGAGTCGACCTGGTCGAGGACTCCCGAGCCGCCGGGGTCGCGACCTGAGACGTGCACGGGCACACCGGGAAAGGCGCGGCCGAGCTCTTCGGCAGTACGCCGCTCCCCCACCGACACGGCACGCAGCCGGGTGCCTCCGCAGCGCGGACAGATCCAGTCTCCGGCCAGCCGACCGCACCAACCGCAGGTCGGCACGGCAGGCCCGCTGCTCACGCCGAGCGGGCCGTGGCAGGTCCGGCATCGGGCCAGGTCGCGGCACGTCTGGCAGGCCATCGCCGGGACGTAGCCGCGGCGCGGCACCTGCACCAGCACCGGGCCGAGCGCGAGGGCGGCCTGGGCTGCCTCCCACGCGACGCGCGGCAGGCGGGCGCTGGTGGCCGCCTCGTCACGGGCGCGGTCGGCCTCGGACCCGGACGTCACCACGCGTGGTCGACGCCGACGCAGCTCGGCCTTGGGCAGCGAGACCTCGCGGGCCCAACCGGCCGAGACGAGAGCGGCCACCTCGACCGAACGGGACGTCGAACCGATGACGACGGCTGCGCCCGACCTCGCGGCGCGCATCACGAGGACCTCGCGAGCGTGCCAGTAGGGAGCGTGGGGTTCGGTGAGCGAGTCGTCACCGTCGTCCCAGAGCACAACGAGCCCGAGGTCACGGACCGGGGCGAAGACGGCCGCGCGGGTACCGACCACGACCGTGACGTGGCCCCGTCGGATCTCGAGGAAGCTCCGATAGCGAGCCGCCGGACCGAGGTCGGCGGTGAGCACCCGATGCCGGTCGACCCCACCGACGGACAGACGTGTCCGCAGCTCGGCGTCGAGGCGCGCCACGTCGCGGGCGTCCGGGGCGACGACCAGCACGCCGCGGCCGGCGCTGGCAGCCGCAGCAACCAGGAGGGCGATCGCCGAGGCGGGATCGAGGCCCGGTCCGCTGGTCCAGACGGCACGGGGCCCAGGTGCCTCAGGACTGAAGACGAGGGCCGGGTCGGACAGCCGCGAGACGAGCGCCGCTCCGCCGGTGAAGCCGGTCCACGCTCCCGCGTCGGAGGGTGCGACGACCATCGGTCGCGGCTCGCGAGGGCCGGCCGCGTCGAGCGCGGCCTCGGTGGCCGCATGACGCGGGGGCACAGCGCCACGCAGGACGTCGGGCAACGTTCCGGCCCAGCGGTCGGCGACCGCGCGGGCCAGCATGGCGATCTCCGGTGTGAGCACCGGCTCGGGGCTCACGACCTTGGCCAGTCGCTCCATCCGGCCGGTGTGGTCGGTGGCCGCGACCCGTTCGACGATCCAGCCGTCGACGAGAGAGCCGGAGAAGCGGACGCGCACGCGCGCGCCCGGCACCGCCGCGACCGACATCGGCTCGGGCACGACGTAGTCGAAGAGCCGGTCCAGGTGGGGCAGCGGGACATCGACCACAACACGTGCGATCGGGTCGACCTGAGCGGGTCCGGCCAGCGGTCGGACCCGCGCGCGACGAACCTTGTCCGCGACGAGCGCGAGCTGCTCGCCGACCTCGGGGTGCGTCACGGAGGAGTTCTATCGGATGGGTCGCCTGTCGCGCTGCCGTCGTCCACCAGGTCGGCGCCCGTGACCCGGTAGAGGACGTGCGGACGCCACCAGTCGCCGGGCTGGGCGCGCGGGTGGTCGAACACAGTGTCATAGCGCATGCCGATCCGCTGCATGACGGCCTGCGAGGCGATGTTGGCCGGCACTGTGAAGGAGACGACCTCGGTGAGCCCTGCGACGTCGAACGCGAACCGCAGCGCTGCCTCGGCCGCCTCGGTCGCGATCCCGAGTCCCCACCAGCCGCCCGCGAGGCGCCAGCCGATCTCCACGAGGGGGTCGGTGTGCGCGAACGGCGCCTCGAACGACGGTGGGACCAGCCCGACGAAGCCGACGAACGGCGCCGCGCCTCGTCCCGACTCGTGTACCTCGACCGCCCACCCGGTGAAGCCGTAGTCGTCGTGCAACGACTCGAACCGCTCGACGGAGGCCTGGGACTGCTCGCGCGTCATGGTCGAGGGAAACCACCGCATCACGCGAGGGTCGGCGTTCATCACGGCGTACGGCTCGACATCGCTGCCTCGCCAGGCTCGCAACGACAACCGAGGCGTCCGCAGCTCGTGTCGAGTCATGCGGACGCCCCGGATGCAGTCGGTGCGTGGTGGTCGGTCAGAGACCGGCCGCTGCCTTGAGCGCGTCGGCGCGGTCGGTGCGCTCCCACGAGAAGTCGGGGAGCTCACGACCGAAGTGGCCGTAGGCCGCAGTTGCGGTGTAGATCGGGCGCAGCAGGTCCAGGTCGCGGATGATCGCGGCCGGACGCAGGTCGAAGACGGCCAGCACCGCGGTCTGGATGTCGGAGTCGGGCAGCACGCCCGTGCCGAAGGTCTCGACGAAGACGCCGACGGGCTGCGCCTTGCCGATGGCATAGGCGACCTGGACCTCGCAGCGGCGGGCCAGGCCCGCAGCCACGACGTTCTTCGCGACCCAACGCATGGCGTAGGCCGCCGAGCGGTCGACCTTTGACGGGTCCTTGCCGGAGAAGGCGCCGCCGCCGTGACGGGCCATGCCGCCGTAGGTGTCGACGATGATCTTGCGACCGGTGAGCCCGGCGTCGCCCATGGGGCCACCGATCTCGAAGCGGCCGGTCGGGTTGACCAGGAGCCGGAAGCCCTCGGTGTCGATCGAGAGACCCTCGAGCTCAGGAGCGACCACGAGCTCGGCGATGTCAGGGGTCAGCAGGGTCGCGAGGTCGATGTCTGCCGCGTGCTGCGTCGAGACGACGACGGTGTCGAGTCGCACGGCCTTGTCGTCCTCGTCGTACTCGATCGTGACCTGGGTCTTGCCGTCGGGCCGGAGGTAGGGGATCGCGCCGTCCTTGCGGACCTGAGAGAGGCGACGTGCGAGCTTGTGCGCGAGGTGGATCGGCAGCGGCATGAGCTCGGGGGTGTCGTCGCAGGCGTAGCCGAACATCAGACCCTGGTCGCCGGCACCCTGGCGGTCGAGCTCGTCGTCGCTGCCTTCGGCGCGCTCCTCGAGTGCATCGTCGACCCCCTGGGCGATGTCAGGGCTCTGCGAGCCGATCGACACGTTGACGCCGCACGACGCTCCGTCGAACCCCTTCTTCGAGGAGTCGTAGCCGATCTCGAGGATCCGGTCGCGCACGATCGCGGGGATGTCGACCCAGCCGGAGGTCGTGACCTCACCGGCGACATGGACCTGGCCGGTCGTGATGAGCGTCTCGACCGCGACCCGGCTTCGCGGGTCCTCCTTGAGCATGGCGTCGAGGATCGAGTCGCTGATCTGGTCAGCGATCTTGTCCGGGTGGCCCTCGGTGACCGACTCGGAGGTGAACAGACGACGCGCCACGGCAGCACTCCCATGAAGACAGCTGGATCAGGGATGGCGTCGCGCTGAGCGACGCGCAGGAACAGGTGCTGAGAGTCTATCCGCGCACGGCCTCAGGCCCGAATCCGACGACAGCGTGGTGGATTCGGGTCGGTCACAGGCTCCGACGCGTCACGACTGAGTCCCAGACGGCATCGGCGACAGCCCGCTTCGATGCTCGAGCGACGAGCACCTCCGTGCCGCCGGCACCCAGGATGACGACCTCGTTGTCGTCGGCGCCGAAGCCCTTCCCGGCACCGACCTCGTTGACCACGAGCAGGTCGCACCCTTTGCGGACGAGCTTGGAGCGCCCGTGGTCGAGCACCGTCGCGTCGGGGTCGCCGGTCTCTGCGGCGAAGCCGACGACTACCTGGTCGCTGCCTGCGGCGTCGCGACGCGCGACCAGCTCCGCGAGGACATCGGCGGTGCGTTCGAGTGCGATCGGGTCGGGCGCTCCCCCGGTGTCGTCCTTCTTGATCTTGTGCGCCGACAGGTCGACGGGCCGGAAGTCGGCAACAGCGGCGGCCATCACCACGACATCGGCACCGATCGAGTAGGCGTGCACCGCCTGGCGGAGCTCCTCGGCCGAGGTGACGTGTACGACGGTGGCACCGGCCGGGTCGGGCAGCGACACGTTGGCGGACACCAGCACGACGGTCGCGCCGCGAGCGGCGGCCGTCGTCGCGAGGGCATAGCCCTGCTTGCCGCTGCTGGAGTTGCCGAGGAACCGCACCGGATCCAGGTGCTCACGGGTGCCTCCTGCAGAGATCACCACACGCACTCCGGAGAGGTCAGGGTCGCGGCGGGTACGGTCGATCACCACGAGGCACGCTTCGTAGATCGCTTGTGGCTCAGGGAGTCTGCCCGGTCCGGTGTCGGAGCCGGTGAGGCGTCCGACGGCGGGGTCGAGCACGACGATGCCGCGGTCGCGGAGCACGGCGACGTTGGCGACGGTCGCCGGGTGCTGCCACATCTCGGTGTGCATGGCAGGTGCCATCACGACGGGGCAGCGTGCGGTGAGGAGCACGTTGGCAAGCAGGTCGTCGGCCAGGCCTGCGGCCGCTCGGGCGAGGAGGTCTGCGGTCGCGGGCGCGACGACGACGAGGTCGGCCTGCTGACCAAGGCGCACGTGCGGCACGTCTGCGACGTCGTCCCAGACCTCGGCAGAGACCGGCTTGCCGGACAGGGCCGACCAGGTGGCCGCACCGACGAAGTGCAGGGCTGCCCGGGTCGGGACGACGGTGACGTCATGGCCGGACTCGGTGAAGCGGCGGAGTAGCTCGGCGGCCTTGTACGCAGCGATCCCGCCCCCGACGCCCAGGACGACGCGGGGTCGGCGGGGAGTGTCGGAGGCGGGAGCCGTCATGACGTACGGGTCAGGCGACGGTGATGCTGGCAGCATCCTCGGCGTCGGGGTCATACGGCGTCGCGGCGAGCAGGCCGGAGTTGATCTCGCGCAGCGCGATCGACAGCGGCTTCTCCTGCACGTGGGTCTCGACGAGCGGGCCGACGTACTCGAGCAGGCCTTCGCCCAGCTGGGAGTAGTAGGCATTGATCTGGCGGGCCCGCTTGGACGCGTAGATCACCAGGGAGTACTTCGAGTCGGTCGCCTCGAGCAGCTCGTCGATCGGCGGGTTGGTGATGCCCTCGGGGGATGACACGGTGCCGGACACGCGGGCGCCTCTCAGTTCATGGAAACCGCGAGCAGGTGCCCGCGTTGTACGTCTGGCTCCGGAGCCGAGCGGCACCGAGCGGTCGTCACAACCTCCAGGCCGACCACGTCACCGTCTTTCGGACGGAGAAGCGGTGTCAGGGAGCATCGGACGGGTCCAGACCCATCAATCGTACCAAGGACGCGGTCGCCTCTTCGACAGACGCGTTCACCACGGTCGCGTCGAACTCCGACTCGGCCGCCAGCTCGACCTGCGCGGTCTCCAGCCGTTGGGTGATGACCTCGGCCGGCTCGGTGCCGCGACCGACCAGGCGGCGGACCAGCTCGTCCCACGAGGGCGGCGCGAGGAAGACCAGCAGCGCCTCGGGCATGCTCGCCCGCACCTGCCGCGCGCCCTGCAGCTCGATCTCGAGCAGCACCGGGGTGCCACCGTCGAGCCGCTCGCCCACCGGGCCGCGCGGGGTGCCGTAGAAGTTGCCGGCGAACTCGGCGTACTCCAGGAGCTCGCCCTGGTCGACCAGGCGGGCGAACTCGGTGTGGTCGACGAAGAAATACTCGATCCCGTGAGTCTCCCCCGGCCGCGGCCGTCGGGTGGTGGCCGACACGGAGAGCCAGACGTCGGGGCGCGTGGCGCGGAGGTTCTGCACCACCGTGCTCTTGCCGACGCCGCTGGGGCCGGACAGGACGGTCAGGCGCGCGCTCAGGCGGAGAACTCCTTCTCCAGCGCGGCGATCTGGTGGGTGCCCAGACCGCGCACGCGACGGTTCTCCGCGATCTGGACACGGTCCATGATCTCGGCGGCGCGGACCTTGCCCACGCCGGGCATCGACTCCAGCAGCGCGGAGACCTTCATCTTGCCGATGATGTCGTCGCTCTGGCCGGCGGCGATCACCTCGCCGATCGAGGCGCCGGATCGCTTGAGTCGGTTCTTGACCTCCGCGCGGATGCGACGCGCCTCGGCGGCCTTCTCCAGCGCGGCGGCGCGCTGCTCGGGTGTCAGGGGCGGCAGGGCCACGATCGGTCCTCTCGTCGGGGTCTGGTCGAGACCCTAGCGAGGAGCGACCCCACGTCAACCGGCCCGGTGGGCCCCTGGCCTGCCGTTCTGGGCACGGACCGGACATACCGGGCGCGGGCATCGACGTGAAACTGCGCTCGTAGGTCCGGTGGTTGCGTCATGCTGGCGCGGTGCGGGCGTCGCATGAGGAGGTCGCCGTGGCCGGCAGGATCAGCAGCGTCGAGGACTACATCGCCGCCCTTCCGCCTGAGGTCCTTCCGGTGGTCGAGGAGGTCCGTTGCACCATCCGGGCGGCGGCACCGAGCGCCGTCGAGACCATCTGCCATGACATGCCGACCTGGACGATGTCGGGCAAGGCCTTCGTGCACCTCGGCGCCTGGAAGCGGCACCTGTCGATCTACCCCGTGCCCGAGCTGGACGAGGCCCTTGCCCACGTGCTGGCCGCGAACGTCGTCGGTCGGGGGACGCTGCAGTTCCCGCTGACGGTCCCGATGCCGCTCGAGGCGATCGCTCAGGTCGTACGCCTGCTTGCGGAACAGCGCGCCGTCGTCCCCGGCGCGTGAGTGGTTGGCATCACAGTCCTCGGGACGTGATGCGCGTTGCACTGCAGGACTTGCCGGTCTCCAGCGGCGTACCGTCCGAGACGTGGAGACCTCGGAGTTCCGCGTGCGGGCACGTGCCCTTGTCGACAGCCCCGCGCTGACGTATCGCCAACGCGTGCAAGCCCTCGCGGGCCTCGCCGAAGAGGCGCTCGATCCACCGCAGGTCTCTGAGGAGTGCGCTGCCGCGCTGGCGTCCGGCCTCGTCAACGACCTGGCCGAGGGCAACGCGCCGTACCGTCCGCGCTATCTGCTCCCGGACTATGCGACCGCTCTGAGGCACGGCTCGGAGTTCCTCGGGCTCAAGGCGCCGCGGGACCTCTACGACGCCGTCGCATTCCTGCTCTCGATGTACTCCCAGGTGCCCTCGATCACCGGCTATCCCGTCTACCTCGGCGACGTCGACCGCCTGCTCGAGCCGTACGCCGTCGGCGTCGACGACGAGACGCTGCTCAAGCTCATGCGCCTCATGTGGATCACGATCGACCGGTCACTGCCGGATGCGTTCACTCACGCCAACCTCGGTCCCGATGACTCCCGTGTGGGTCGCACGATCCTCGCTCTCGAACGTGAGCTGCTCCAGACGGTGCCCAACCTGACGCTGCGTGTCGATGTCGAGCGCACACCTGACGACCTCGTGATCGATGCGGTGCGCACGGTGTTCGCATGTGGCAAGCCGCACTTCGTCAACCACGCCATGATGACCGCCGATCTCGGCGACGACTACGGCGTCGTGTCCTGCTACAACTCGCTCAAGGTCGGCGGGGGCTCGCACACGCTGGTGCGACTCAACCTCGCCGAGTCAGTGCGACGCAGCGAGGTCGGACTCGACGACTGGCTGCAGACCGTGCTGCCGCATCACGTCGAACTCACTGCAGAGCTCATGTCGGCGCGCATCACGTCGCTCGTCGACCGGGCGCGGTTCTTCGACCACAGCTGGCTCGCCGAGGAAGGCCTGGTGCACCTCGACCGGATGTCGGCGATGTTCGGGATCTTCGGCCTGGCCGAGGCGGTCAACGAGCTGGTCGCTCGATCGGGTTCCGTCGGTCGCTATGGCACCGACGCCGCTGCAACCGCCTTGGGCTGGCACATCGTCGAGCGGATCTCCGAGCTCGTCGCAGCGACGCCGCTCCCCCACTGCGAGGGCAACGGCGGTCACGCGTTTCTGCACTCGCAGTCGGGCATCGACTCCGACCTCGGCGTCACCGCCGGCACCCGCATCCCGATCGGTGAGGAACCGCCGCTGCTCGAGCACCTGCTCGCCGTGGCACCCAACCACCGCTTCTTCGCCTCCGGTGTGAGCGACATCGTGCACTTCGACGAGACGGCACAGCGCAACCCGCGGGCCGTGGTCGACGTGATCCGAGGAGCGATGAGCTCGGGGATGCGCGACGTGACGTTCAACCTCGACAGCAACGACTTCATCCGCATCACCGGATACCTCGTCCGCAAGTCCGACCTCGCCAAGCTCGCGGCCACCGGGGCCGCACGGCACGGCAGTGATGTCCTGGCGGCTGGATCGGTCGCCAACTCCCGAGTGACCGATCGGGTCGTGAAGAGGGTGATCAGCAGTGAGTCAACCCCGCGCCCTGCTGGCTGACGTCGTCCCGTTCTCGTGGGTCGATGGTCCTGGCAACCGCTTTGCCGTGTTCTTCCAGGGCTGCAACCTCGACTGCCTGGCCTGCCACAACCCGCACACCATGCCGCGGCTCACCGGAAAGGCGCACGAGGTGACAGTCGACGAGCTCGTCGCCGACGTGCGTCGAGTCGCTCCGTTCCTCTCCGGTGTCACCGTCTCGGGCGGGGAGGCGACGCTCCAGGCGCCGTTCGTCGCAGCGTTCTTCCAAGCTCTGCACGAGGACCCCGCGACAGCGGCGCTGACCAGATATGTCGACAGCAACGGCTGTGCCGACGCCGCGACCTGGGACATGCTCCTGCCGGTCACCGACGGGGTCATGCTCGACCTCAAGGCGCTCGACCGCGAGACGCACCTCGCGCTCACGCACCACTCGAACGCGCCCGTCCTCATGAGCCTGCACCACCTCGCGGCCGCCGGGAAGCTGGCGGAGGTACGCCTGCTCATCGTTCCCGGCTTCAACGATGGCGAGGATGTGCTGCGCGACACCGGCGACTATCTCGCCGAGCACGCGCCCGGAGTTCCGGTGCGCATCATCGCCTTCCGGCCGCACGGCGTACGTGCTGCTGCCCGTGACATCCCGGAGCCGACCACCGAGGAGCGCGAGCACTACGCCGAGTGGGTCGCGTCGGCCGTCGGCGCGGAGCTCGTCTCCATCGTCTGACGCGTCAGCATCTACATCACGGCGAGTCTCACCGGTGTCGGTCGCTGGATCACAGGGGTGATGGTGCTCGGCCCGGTCGTTTCGGAGTAGACCCACGGAGCGACTCCGAGCGCCACGAGCGCCACCGCAGCACCTGCCCGGCGCGACACCCTCGCAGCCCGAAGGGAGACGAACCCCGGCAGCACGGCAGCGGCGCCGACAGGCGTGATCCAGACGGCACCGGCACGACGTGCACCGCTGACGTAGAGCACGACAGCGTCCACGAGGACAGCGGCGCCCGACACTCCAGGGCTCGACCCAGGCCCCGCGCTGCGTGCGGCGCGGACGCCACCACCTGACGGTCCATTCCGACTGTGCTCAGCGTGCTTGCGACGGGGCTGTCCAGCGGGCGTCGATCTCGTCCGGAAATGCGGTCATCCAGTAGTCGGGCAGCACCTGGCTGAGACGCTTCCACACGACGATGGTCGCGTCCCTGCTGTCTGCCACTGCTACGAGGACGTCGGGACCATGAGCAGCGAGGCGTTCTCGACATACGCCGCAGGGACTCAGCACGACGGTGCGACCGCCAGGCCGTCGGTGGAGGCAGACGGACGCGACCACGAGCTGGCTCAAGCGGTGGGCAGCGCAGTACGGCTCGACTTCGTGGCAGACCTGCACAGCCGCATTGATGGCGTGTGGTGCGGTGCCGGTGAGGATGGTCCCGTCTCCGAGCAGCATCGCTGCGGCTCCGTGTTCCCCATCGCCGGGAAATCGCTCGTCGATCAGGGCTGTGCACGCGGCCACTGTCGCGGCCAATGCGGATGTGACCACGACCGTCACAGTAGTCACTGCCGCGAAGAGCTCGTCATCAGTCGTGCGGGCGCACCGTCCCGGCGAGCGATCGGCGAGAGCCGGAGATGTGTGGTCACACCCGGGTATGGACTGGTGTGACTACACATCTGCGGACCCGGGTTAGTTGTGAGTGAGGGCGCCGGCAACGGCCGCGGCGGCGGCCGCGACGTCGGCTGCACCTGTGATGGGGCGCCCGATGACCAGGAGGTCAGCACCGTCGGCGAGCGCCTGCTCGGGTGTCGCCACCCGCGTCTGGTCGCCGAGCGCGGCGCCGGCGGGGCGCACGCCCGGCGTGATGAGCACGATGTCCTCACCGACCTCGGCGCGTACGGCGGCGACCTCCTGGGGTGAGCACACGAGGGCGCGAGCTCCGGCAGCGACCGACAGAGCGGCGAGACGAAGTACGGCGTCGATCGAAGGACCGAGAAGTCCCACGGCGGAGAGGTCGTCCTCCGACATCGAGGTGAGGACGGTCACGGCCGTGATGCGGGTGCCCGGCAGCGCCTCGACGGCCGCGCGGATCATCGCCGAGCCACCGCTGGCATGCACCGTGAGGTAGGTGGGCGAGAGGTGCGCCACAGATCGTGCCGCCCCCGCCACGGTGTTGGGGATGTCGTGGAGCTTGAGGTCGAGGAAGACATCGCGGCCCCCGGACGCCTCCCGGGCCGCGTGCACGGCATCAGCGCCGTCGCGCAGGAACGTCTCGAGACCGACCTTCACGGTCGAGACGTACGGGCCGGCGGCACGCGCCCACGATGTGATCGTGGCGAGGTCGGGACCGTCGAGTGCGACCGCCACCGGGGCGAGCAGTGCGGTCACCCCTCTGCTCCAGCCTCGATGACCGCGTCGGGCGACTGGGTGTCGACCTCGTGATCGTGATCAACGACCGGACCACCGGCAGACGGAACGGGGTCGGGCCGACGATGCGCAAAACCGACGGCGTCCGCAACGGTCTCGAAACCCCGCTCAGCCAGAGCGATCGCGAGCTCTCGTGCCACCCGCAGCGGGGCACTCGGGTCGTTGAACGTCACCGTTCCCACACTCACCGCACTCGCCCCCGCGAGGATGAACTCCAGCGCGTCGAGACCGGTGCGGATGCCACCCATGCCGAGGATCGGCACCTCCGGCATCGCCGCGTGCACCTGGTAGACGCAACGCACCGCCACCGGTCGGATCGCCGGGCCGGAGAGCCCGCCGGTCACACCAGCGAGTGCCGGGCGCATCGTGTCGGTGTCGATGACCATGCCCAGGAGCGTGTTGATCATCGACAGCCCGTCGGCACCTGCGCCGACGACCGCGCGGGCGATCTCGACGATGTCGGTGACATCGGGCGACAGCTTGGCGAGCACCGGGATGCCGGGGCTGGTGTTGCGGCGTACAGCCGTGATGACCTCGGCTGCCGACACCGGGTCGCAGGCGAACACCTGACCGCGGTCCTCGACGTTGGGGCACGAGATGTTGACCTCGATGGCTGCGATGTCGGTGACGTGCCGCAGCTTGGAGGCCAGCCGGGTGTATTCGTCGACCGAGCCGCCGGCGATGGACACGACTGCCCGAGCGCCTCGCGCACGCAGCCACTCGAGGTCCTTGTCGAGGAACGCATCGATCCCGGGGCCTTGCAGGCCGATCGAGTTGAGCATGCCGCTCGGCGTCTCGGCCATGCGGGGAGTCGCTCGCCCGGAACGCGGGCTGAGCATGATGCTCTTCGTCACGATTGCGCCGATCGCGGTCACGTCGAAGAACTGGTCGAGCTCGCGTCCTGCGGCCGCGCAGCCGGACGCGGTGAGCACCGGAGACGGCAGCTCGAGGCTCGCGAGCCAGGTGGTCATGTCGATGTCGGGGACGACGGCCGCAACGTCGCGACGCGGGCCGTGCGTGATCACAGCGCGCGTCATCAGTGGCCTCCGCTCACAGGTGCGCCGAGGGTTCCCTCGGGGATCGTGCCGACCTCGTCCCAGCGCACCCGGTCACCGCGGAACACCGGGCCGTCGACGCACGAGCGCAGCATCCGCGTGACGCCGTCATCGCCGATGACCGGCAGCACGCAGGTCATGCAGACGCCGATGCCGCAGGCCATGGCCTCCTCGACCGCACACTGGGAGTAGGCGCCGTGCTCGGCCGCGACGGCGGCCACCGACTTGAGCATGGCCATCGGCCCGCACGCGTAGACGACGTCGGCGTCGGTGCGCTTGAGCACCGCGGGGAGCGCGTCGGTGACCCGACCCTTCTCCCCCACCGAGCCGTCGTCGGTCATCAACGTGAGCGACGCCGCGATCCGCTTGGCGTCGAGAACACCGAACAGCTTCGCCTCGGTCGACGCCCCGAGCACCACGTCGACCCGACAGCCACGGGCCCGCAGCGCATCGGCCAGCGAGAACATCGGCGCGGATCCGTAGCCCCCGGCGACGAGCACGCACGACACCGGCTCCTTGGGCAGGGCGAACGGTCGACCGAGCGGTCCGACGATGTCGACCTGGTCGTGGCGGTGCAGCTTGGCGAGCCACTCGGTGCCCTTGCCATGGGCGGCGAAGACGATCTCGAGGGTGCCGCCATAGACCCCGCGACTCTGCACGGAGTAGATCGAGAACGCCCGGCGCAGCAGCATGGAGGAGTTCGGGCCGCCGACCGACAGCGCCACGAAGTGCCCTGGCTTCGCCAGCTCAGGGATCCCTGCCGCGGTCAGCGTGAGCACGTGATAGTCACCGGCCTTGCGCTGTCCGATCACCTCGCCGGTGACCTGGATCGCACCGGACTTCGACTGCACTGTCATCGTCACGCTTTCCCGTCCTGGCTCGATTCGCCCGTGTCCGACGATCCTGGTCCACGAGTCGCCTGGGCTGCACGCAGGGCCACCAGATCGGCCGCCCACTCCTGCAGCGACCGTACGCCGATCTCGCCGGCGATCAGCGCCTCGATGCCCTGCACGGTCGCCGCGAGTCCCTGCACCGTCGTGATGCACGGGACACCCCGGGTGACCGCTGCGGTGCGAATCTCATAGCCGTCGAGGCGTGATCCCACGCCATAGGGCGTGTTGACGATCAGGTCGATGTCGCCCGCGAGGATCGCATCGACCGTGGTGGGCTCACCATCGGCGCCGCGGCCGTGGTGCTGCTTGCGCAGCACGGTGGCCTTGAGGCCGTTGCGCCGCAGCACCTCCGCGGTGCCCTCGGTGGCAAGGATCTCGAAGCCGAGGTCGGCGAGGCGCTTCACCGGGAAGACCATCGAGCGCTTGTCCCGGTTGGCCACCGAGACGAACGCCCGCCCGCTCGTCGGCAGACCCGAGGAGTAGGCCGCGGTCTGCGACTTGGCGAACGCCGTGCCGAAGACCGAGTCGATGCCCATGACCTCACCGGTCGAGCGCATCTCCGGACCGAGCACGGTGTCAACACCATGGAAGCGGCCGAAGGGAAGCACGGCTTCCTTCACCGCGATCGGCGCACCGATCGGCAGCGTGCCACCGTCACCGACGGAGGGCAGCAGCCCCTCGAGGCGCAGCGTCGCGATCGTCGTGCCCATCGTGACCCGCGCCGCGGCCTTGGCCAGCGGCACAGCCGTCGCCTTGGCGACGAAGGGAACCGTGCGAGAGGCCCGCGGATTGGCCTCGAGCACATAGAGGATGTCGCCGGCCAGCGCGAACTGCACGTTGATGAGCCCTCGCACCCCGACGCCCTTGGCGATCGCCTCGGTCGAGCGACGGATCCGATCGATGTCGTTGTGCCCCAACGTGATCGGGGGCAGTGCGCATGCCGAGTCGCCGGAGTGGATGCCGGCCTCCTCGATGTGCTCCATGACGCCAGCGAGGTAGAGCTCGTGACCGTCGTACAGCGCGTCGACGTCGATCTCGACCGCGTCGTCGAGGAAGCGGTCGACGAGCACCGGGTGCTGCGGGCTCACCGCCGTGGCCCGGTCGATGTAGTCGGCGAGCATCTCCTCGTCGTAGACGATCTCCATGCCGCGACCACCGAGGACGTACGACGGACGCACCAGCACGGGATAGCCGACCCGGTCTGCGACCTCGGCGGCTTCCTCGAAACTGGTCGCCAGACCATGTGCCGGAGCCGGGAGCCCGGCCGCAGCAAGCACCCGACCGAAGGCGCCGCGCTCCTCGGCGAGGTGGATCGCCTCGGGGCTCGTCCCGACGATCGGCACGCCCGCGTCCTTGAGCGGCTGCGCGAGCGAGAGTGGCGTCTGCCCGCCGAGCTGCACGATGACACCCGCGATCGGACCGACCGCGAGCTCTGCGTGGTAGACCTCCAGGACATCCTCGAGGGTGAGCGGCTCGAAGTAGAGCCGGCTCGAGGTGTCGTAGTCGGTCGACACCGTCTCGGGGTTGCAGTTGATCATGATCGTCTCGTAGCCAGCCTCGCGCAGGGTCAGGCTGGCGTGGACGCACGAGTAGTCGAACTCGATGCCCTGACCGATGCGGTTGGGACCGGAGCCGAGGATGAGGACGGCTGGCGTCTCGCGTGGCTCGACCTCGGTCTCCTCGTCATAGGAGCTATAGTGGTAAGGCGTCTTCGCCGCGAACTCGGCGGCGCAGGTGTCGACGGTCTTGAAGACCGGTCGGATGCCGAGCGCGTGGCGCACTCCGCGCACGACATCCTCGGGAAGCCTTCGCACCGAACCGATCTGGAGATCGGAGAAGCCGTGACGCTTGGCGAGGCGCAGCAGGTCGGGAGTGAGTTCTGCGCTGGCGCGCAGCGCGTCACCGATCTCGTTGAGCAGCACGATCTGGTCGAGGAACCACGGGTCGATGTTGGTCGCCTCGTGGAGCGTCTCGAGCGACGCACCTGCCCACAGTGCCTGCTGAACCTTGCTCAGCCGACCGTCGTGCGGCACCTTCACCGCCTCCACGATCGCAGCGACGTCGACGTCGGACTTCTCGCCGGTCCACGCGAACGGCGCCTCTGGGCGCTCGACCGAGCGCAGTGCCTTCTGCAGCGCCTCCGTGAAGTTGCGCCCGATCGCCATCGCCTCGCCGACGCTCTTCATCGTCGTCGTCAGCGTCGGGTCGGCGAGCGGGAACTTCTCGAACGCGAAGCGCGGCACCTTGACCACGACGTAGTCCAGCGCAGGCTCGAAGCTCGCCGGCGTCACGCGGGTGATGTCGTTGGGGATCTCGTCAAGTGTGTAGCCCACCGCGAGCTTCGCCGCGATCTTCGCGATCGGGAAGCCGGTGGCCTTCGAGGCGAGCGCAGAGGACCGTGAGACGCGCGGGTTCATCTCGATGACGACCATCCGACCGTCGTCGGGGTTGATCGCGAACTGGATGTTGCAGCCACCGGTGTCGACCCCGACCGCGCGGATCACCGCGATGCCGACGTCGCGCAGGTGCTGGTACTCCCTGTCGGTCAGCGTCAGCGCGGGGGCGACGGTGATCGAGTCGCCGGTGTGGACGCCCATCGGGTCGACGTTCTCGATCGAGCAGATGACCACGACGTTGTCGTTCCTGTCGCGCATGAGCTCGAGCTCGTACTCCTTCCACCCGATGATGGACTCCTCGAGGAGCACCTCGGTGGTCGGCGACGCCTGGAGGCCCGCGCCCGCGATGCGATGCAGGTCCGTCTCGTCGTAGGCGATGCCGGATCCGGCACCACCCATCGTGTACGACGGACGGATCACCACGGGATAGCTCAGGTCCTCGACCGCAGCGAGGCAGTCAGCCATCGTGTGGCACACGAAGCTGCGCGCCGACGATGCCGCAAGACCAGCCGCGTCGATCTGCGCGACGATCTCCTTGAACTTCTCGCGGTTCTCTCCCGCCTCGATCGCCTCGACGTTGGCACCGATGAGCTCGACGCCGTACTTCTCGAGAATGCCCGCCTCGTGCAGCGCCATCGCGCAGTTGAGGGCGGTCTGGCCGCCGAGGGTCGCGAGCAGCGCGTCGGGTCGCTCCTTGGCGATGATCTTCTCGACGTACTCCGGGGTGATCGGCTCGACATAGGTGGCGTCGGCGAACTCCGGGTCGGTCATGATCGTCGCGGGGTTGCTGTTGACCAGCACCACGCGCAGTCCCTCGGCCTTGAGCACGCGGCACGCCTGCGTGCCGGAGTAGTCGAACTCGCAGGCCTGGCCGATGACGATCGGGCCGGAGCCGATCACCATGACCGAGCGCAGATCGTCACGCCTGGGCACGGGCGGCCTCCATCAGGTCGCAGAAACGGTCGAAGAGGTAGGCGGAGTCGTGTGGACCGGCCGCTGCCTCGGGGTGGTACTGCACCGAGAACGCTGGAATGTCCAGGCATCTCAGTCCCTCGACCACGTCGTCGTTGAGGCAGACGTGGCTCACCTCCGCACGTCCGAACGGGGTGTCGCTCACCCGGTCGAGCGGTGCGTCGACGGCGAAGCCGTGGTTCTGCGCCGTGATCTCGACCGTGCCGGTGAGCCGGTCCAGGACCGGCACGTTGATCCCGCGGTGGCCATAGCGCAGCTTGTAGGTGCCGAAGCCGAGCGCCCGGCCGAGGATCTGGTTGCCGAGGCAGATGCCGAACAC
>JANMBJ010000048.1:0-5711 GCA_031360335.1 Candidatus Nanopelagicales bacterium | reverse complement strand
GTGCCGTGGGTCGCGAGGCTGAACCAGAACGGCAGTCCCCGCGCTCGACGAGACAGGTGGATCGCGAGGTCGGCAGGGTTCGAGGCGTCACGGTCGATCACGTCGAGATAGCTCGCGGTCTGGGCGTGCGCCGCCCGAGCGGTGGCCGGGTCGCGATAGAGCAGGGCGCAGCAGTCGTACGGCGCGAAGAGCCACTTGTGCGGATCGACGATGAAGCTGTCGGCGTTCTCGATCCCGGCGAAGAGCCCACGGGCGCTCGGCGCGGCCAGGGCGGCCCCGCCGTAGGCGCCGTCGACGTGCAACCAGACCCCGAGCTCGGCGCACACCGCCGAGGTGGAGACGAGGTCATCGACGATCCCCGCATTCGTCGTGCCGGCGCTGGCGACGACTGCGAAGACCCGCGAGTCGTGCTGCAGCGAGTCGCGCTGCAGTGCCTCACGAAGAGCGGGACCGGTGAGCCGACCCTCAGCGTCGACAGCGACGTCGACGATGTCGACGTCGAGCACCGATGCGGCAGACCGGATCGACGAGTGGGCACCGCCGGTGCACGCGATCGCCCAGCCGCCCGCTGGTCGAGCCCCTTGACGGGCACGCGCAGCAGATCGTGCTGCGTGGAGGGCCGAGAGGTTGCCCGACGTGCCCCCAGAGACGAAGGTGCCAGCGGCGGTGTCAGGCCAGCCGAGGAGCGTGCGGATCCAGGCGAGCGCCTCGTTCTCCGCGAAGATCGCCCCCGCCCCGGTCTCCCACATGCCGGCGAACACGTTGGCAGCGCTGGTAGCCAGGTCGAACGCCACTGCTGCGCGCGTCGGAGCACTCGGGATGTAGGCGAGGTTCATCGCGTCGTCCTGTGCCCGCGTCGCCGGCACGAGCACGCGGTCGAACACGTCGAGCGCCGCGGCCGCGCCGATCCCCTCGCGCGTGATCGTCGGACCCGCTGCGGCGCGCAGCAGGTCCGGCGCGATGGCCGAGGTCTTGGGGTCCGACGGTTGCACGACCCGGTGCGACACCCAGTCGAGCACCATCCGGGCGGTCGCGGTCTCATCGCCCCAGGGCGACGGCAGGTGCACAGGCTCGGCCATCCCCCCAGTCAACCCTGCCGGACGCAGGGAACCGAACAGCTGGTGGGTCCTGGCGCGCTGACCCACCAGCTGACCCGGACCGAGCGGGCGGCCCTACGCTGCGGGCGTGGACTATCGCGGCAGCAGCGCATGACGACGTACGACACACTCTGGGCCGAGCTCGAGCCGATCGGGCGCGACCCCGGCACGGGCGGATATCGCCGGTTTGCCTTCGACACCGCCGAGCTCGACTGCCGCGAGTGGTTCGTCTCCACGGCGGAGGCGCGCGGCCTCGATGTCGAGACCGACCGCAACGGCAACCTCTGGGCGTGGTGGTCGCCCGCAGGCGTCGACGCCTCCCGGCCCGCTCTCGTGATCGGCTCGCACCTCGACTCCGTCCCGGACGGCGGCGCCTACGACGGACCGCTCGGCGTCGTGTCCGCGTTCGCGGCGCTCGATACCGTGCGCGCGGCTGCGGTGCAGCTCGACCGGCCGCTGGCGGTCGTGGCGTTCGCCGACGAGGAGGGCGCCCGATTCGGCATCGCGTGCGCCGGGTCGCGGCTCATGACCGGCCAGCTGAGCGCAGCCAAGGCGCGCTCGCTCGTCGGGCGCGACGGGATCACCATGGCTGAGGCGATGCGCTCAGCGGGGTTCGACCCCGGCTCGCTCGGACCGGATCCGCAACGCGTGGCTCGTATCGGTGAGTTCGTCGAGCTGCACATCGAGCAGGGGCGTCACCTGATCGAGGAGGGCGCGGCAGTCGGTGTCGCAGAGTCGATCTGGCCGCACGGCCGCTATCGCTTCACCTTCCGGGGAGTGGCCGACCACGCGGGCACCACGCGGATGCAGGACCGGCACGACCCGATGGTCGCCTATGCCCACGCGGCCCTCGCTGCCGACGCGGCGGCGAGGGCTGCCGACAGCCGCGCGACGTTCGGCCGGATCGAGGTCGAGCCCAACGGCACCAACGCTGTCCCGTCGGTCGTCCGCGCCTGGCTCGACGCGCGGGCAGCCGACCAGCCGACCCTCGACGCGCTCGTCGAGCGCATCTCCGGGGGCGCGTCGGACGGTGCTCGAAGCAGCGGCACGGAGGTCGAGGTCTCGACCGAGTCCACCACACCCCTGCTCTCCTTCGACGTGTCGCTGCGCGACCGCGTCGCGGCGGTGGTCGCCGCCTCCCGTCCGACCGGCGCAACCGGCGGTGTGCCGGTCCTGCCTACCGCCGCGGGCCACGACGCGGGGATCCTCACGAGCGTCGGTGTCCGCTCCGCGATGCTCTTCGTGCGCAACCCCACGGGGATCTCCCACTCCCCCAGCGAGTTCGCCGAGCCGGTCGACTGCAACGCCGGTGTCGACGCATTGGCTGCAGTCGTCACCGACCTTGCATCGGCGGACAACCGATGACGGTGTTCCGGTGCGCCCTTGCCTGGATCGATGGTGCAGTCACCCACGACGTCGACATCAGCACCGACAGCGCCGGACGGATCGCCTCGATCGGGCCCAGCGACGGATCGACCGCAGATGTCGTCCTGCCGGGCGTGGTGCTGCCGGGCTTCGCCAACGCGCACTCGCACGCCTTCCACCGTGCCCTGCGCGGTCGCACCCACGGTGACGGCGGCACGTTCTGGACATGGCGCGACCGGATGTATCGGGTAGCCCGCACTCTCGACCCTGACTCCTACTACGCCCTGGCGCGCGCGACCTACGGCGAGATGGTGCTCGCCGGAGTGACGAGCGTCGGGGAGTTCCACTATGTGCACCATGCTCCCGACGGATCGGCGTACGCCGATCCGAACGCCCTGGGTGAGGCGGTGCGCGCTGCAGCGCGAGATGCCGGGCTCCGGCTGACCCTGCTGGACACCTGCTATCTCGCGGGGGGGCTCACTGCCGACGGGCACCTGCCGCTGACCGCCGAGCAGCGGCGCTTCACCGACGGCGACGCCGCCCGCTGGAGTGAGAGGTGGGCACTGCTCGTGGACGACGACAACACCCGCATCGGCGCAGCCCTGCACTCCGTGCGCGCGGTGCCGCGCGACCAGATCCCCACCGTTGTCGCCGCAGTGGGCGATCGACCACTGCACGTCCACCTCTCGGAGCAGCTCGCGGAGAACACGGCCTGCAAGCAGCACTACGGCCTGACACCGACCGAGCTGCTCTCCGACACTGGGGCGTTAGGGGCGACCACGACGGCCGTGCACGCGACACACCTCACCGACTACGACATCGAGCTGCTCGGCAGCACGGGCACCTCCAGCTGCTTCTGCCCCACGACCGAGCGCGACCTCGCGGACGGCATCGGGCCGGCGACGCAGCTCCGGGACGCCGGGTCGCCGCTCTGCCTGGGCTCGGATCAGCACGCCGTCATCGACCTGCTCGAGGAGGCTCGAGCCCTGGAGATGCACGAGCGCCTCGTGTCCTTCGAACGCGGACGTCTGATACCTGCCGAGCTCGTGACCGCACTCGCCGAGACCGGCCACCGCGCACTCGGCTGGCCGGACGCCGGACGCATCGCGGTGGGGCAGCGCGCCGATCTCGTCGCCGTGCGTCTCGACACCGTGCGCACTGCGGGCAGCCTGCCCGACCAGATCGTGCTCTCGGCGTTCGCCGCCGACATCGACTCCGTCGTCGTCGACGGCAGGGTCGTCGTGCTCAACGGCAGGCACCGGACGATGGACGTCGCGCAGGAGCTCGACACGACCCTCCGCGCGGTCTGGCGGGATGCGTACGCGTGACGGGCGTGCGAGTGCTGCGAAGGGCGGAGCATCGACGGATGCCGTGGGCCAACGGCGGTGGGACGACGTATCAGGTGGCCATCGCGCCGGCGGACGCCGCGCTCGACGAGTTCTCGTGGCGCATCAGCCTCGCTGACATCGACACCTCGGTGCCCTTCTCCTCGTTGCCCGGCATCGACCGGCTCCTGGTCGTGATCGACGGTGCCGGGATGGACCTCACCATCGATGGTGAGACCAGGACGATCGCTCGGCTCACGCCGATCTCGTTCGCGGGCGAGTCCGTCACGACGTGCGAGCTCACCACCGGACCGACCCGCGACCTCAACATCATGACCCGCCGCGATGCGTGCACGGCCTCGCTTGCCGTCCTGGACCTCAGGATCGAGACGCCGGTCGTCCTCGCCGACGGCTTGACGGTCGTCGTCGTGCTCGACGGTCGCTGCGACGTCGAGGGGACGGTCCTAGGACTCTCCCCGAGGGATGCGCTCGTGGCGACCGATCCGACCAGGTTGACCGGCCACGCCACGCTCGCGATCGTCACGATCCGGGACGAGCCGTCGACGCACTGACACAGCGGGCGTCATCTCACCGCGTCGGCAACCCGGCGACAGCCTCAGGTGGGGGTCCTAGGACGCGCGATCGCGGGCCTGAGGACCACGCTGCTGAGGGACGAGCGCTCCGCACAGTAGGGCTGTCCGACGCGGTCGTTCGCCTCTAGCGTCGTCGCCGACAGTCCCTCTGCAGCAATGACTTATCGCTAGTCCTCCTCCTCGAACGGAGCTCACCATGAGCACCTCGCTCTCCAACGCCCAGGTCACCACCACGACGCTGGACGAACACCTGGTCCAGCGCGCGGCCGTCGTGGTCGGGCTCGGGGGGATCGCCCTCGTCCACCTCCTCGACGTGAAAGACCGACTCACCGAGGTGCCCTACGTCGGATGGCTCTTCGTCGCGATCATCGTCGCGTCGCTGGCGGTCGCGTCGCTGCTCATCCGGTCCGATGACCATCGCGCGTGGGCTGCTGCAGGGCTCATCGCCGGCGCCACCATCATGGGATACGTCGTCACCCGGACCATCGGTATGCCGAACGACGGCGGTGCCGACATCGGCAACTGGACCGAGCCGCTCGGTCTCGCCTCGCTCATGATCGAGGGCATCGTCGTGGCGCTCGCCGTCTCACGCCTTCGCTCCCGGAGCTGAGGCCCGCGGTCCGCAGATCCGATCCTCCGGGCGACACGCACGCACTGAGCCTGCACCTGACGCCGGCTGCCTGCGGCTCGCGTGGCATCCTGCCGGGCATGACGAGCCACGACGACCTGCTCCGCCGAACGCACGACGCCTTGTCCGCCTGCGGGGTCACGGTGTCCCCCGGGGACGGGTGGACGGCACGCTCCCCCATCGACGGTGGCAGCCTCGTCTCGGGCGCAGCTGCCGACGCCGCCGCGGTGTCGGCCGCGATTGACGCCGCCCAGGACGCCTTCCTGCTCTGGCGCACAGTCCCGGCGCCGGCCCGCGGCGCCCTCGTCAAGCGGCTCGGTCGGCTTCTCGAGGAGCACCAGGAGCACATCGCCGATCTCATCACCGTCGAGGTCGGCAAGATCCGCTCGGAGGCGCTCGGCGAGGTGCAGGAGATGATCGACATCTGCGATTTCGCGGTCGGGCTGTCGCGGCAGCTCGACGGTCGCACGATGCCGTCGGAGCGCCCGGGTCACCGGCTCATGGAGACGTGGCACCCGGCGGGTGTGGTCGTGGTGATCTCAGCGTTCAACTTCCCTGCCGCCGTCTGGTCGTGGAACACCGCCCTCGCCCTCGTCTGCGGCGACAGCGTGATCTGGAAGCCCTCGGAGCTGACTCCGCTGACCTCGCTCGCGTGCACCGCGCTGGTCGACCGGGCGGTCGCCGAGTCCGGGGCCCCGCGCCA
>JANMBJ010000032.1:0-2296 GCA_031360335.1 Candidatus Nanopelagicales bacterium | reverse complement strand
CGGTGCGCAGCCGTGTGACGGCGGCGCGCGACGGCACATACCAGTGCGGGCCGATGCCTTCGTGATGCAGCCGGACGAGGTCTGCGACGGGTGGGCGCAGGCCGGCTTCGAGCCAGCCCGCGAGCTGGCGTGCCGCGCCGTCGGGATCGCGGCCGACTCCGCTGGCGAGGGCTGCGATGTCAGCCGGGTCGATGAGGTATTGGTCGAGCAGCATGATCATCCGACGGGAGACGCCCATGGCCATCCAGCGGCCGCGCCGGGTCGGGTCGATCGCGTCGGATGCACCACGGGTCCAGGCGAGCCACTCGGCTGCCTCCTGCTGCGGCCCGTCGATCCGTACACCGCCGACGTCGAGGACCTCCTCGATCTCGTCGGCGTCGATGCCCGCGGTGCCGAGGGTGTCGCAGAGCCACGCGAGGGGCGTGGCGCGGACGACGACCCCGAGGTAGAAGCGCCCGGGCAGGCGCCCGTGCGACCCGATCGCCGAGTGGACCTCAAGGATGCGGGTGGGGTGCATCCCGGCATACCAGAGCTCGGTCACGTCGGCTGCTCCTCGGCTGCAGCAGTCGGCGGCTGCGGCAGCCTCGGGCCCGTCGAGCGTGAACGCGCCGGTGCCGGAGTAGGCCTTCTCGATCGCTGCGGTGAGGTCGGTGAGCTGGCGGCGGGGAGCGCCGAACTCGGTGGCGAGGTGACGGATGTCGCGGACGTGGTCTGCGGCGAGGGTGGCGGACTCGTATCCCGTCTTGCTGCAGCAGGTGAGGGGGTGCCGCACGGTCCAGCGCCGGTCGAGCGACGAACACGATGGGCGACTCGCCCACCCGCTGTTGCAGCTCGATCCAGCGTCGAACGGCCGGGATGCTGGCGGAGAGATCGGCGCACGAGAGGTAGCCCCCGAAGGCGCTCGCGATCCGCTCGCTCTCGAGGTCGTGCGGAGTGGTAACCGACCAGTCAGGGCCGAGGGTTATCGGGTGGCGGCTGACGGGTGCCTTCGAGGAGCGGGAGGTCCAGCACCGGACCTTCAGCGTGAGCGGCTCGCCGTCGGGCGACGGGAGGGTGACGGGTGCCCGGACTGCGGAGTCTCGTGAGCCCCGACTGCCGGAATCCGACGATCGCGATCGGCCTCCCACGGTCCCACCTCCTCGACGCTGCGCGAGCCGCCGACGCTAGGGGAGGGGTCCGACAGTGGGGTGGGTCCCGCCCCGCCTGCACGGCGGGGTCGGGGGCACCTCGTAGCATCGCCTGACGGCGACGGGCGAGTGATCGTGGTGGGGGCTGGTGGACTACGAGGAGATCGAGGGGCTTCGGCAGGACAGTGCTGCCTGGCGCCTCCTTCGAGCTGACCACGCCGCGTTGATCCTGTCGTTCCTGGGCAAGGTCTTCGTCGATGAGAACGTGCGCTCCGTCCCGTTCATCTCCCTCGCCGAGCGCCTCGACGAGACGCTCTACGCCCTCAACGACCAGCTCGGCGAGGGCACCTTCCCGCGCGCTGCCAAGGCCTATCTCGACGACTGGTCGGCACCGTCCGCCGGATGGCTGCGGAAGTACTACCCGCCGGGCTCAACCGATGCCTACCTCGATGCGACGCCGGCGCTCGAGCGTGCGGTCGGCTGGGTGCGCTCGCTCCCGCAGCGCAGCTTCGTCGGCACGGAGTCGCGGTTGAGCACGGCCTTCGACCTGCTCCGTCAGATCGCGTTCGGCGGCGAGACCAATCGCGAGGTGCGGCTCGAGGAGCTCTATCGACGCCGAGCCGATCTCGACGAGGAGATCTCGGCGCTCAACGAGGGCCGCGTGGAGATCATGGACGCCACCGCGATCCGCGACCGCTATCAGCAGTTCGTGACCACGGCGACCGGGCTGCTCAGCGACTTCCGCGAGGTCGAGGACAACTTCCGGGTGCTCGACCGTCGCCTGCGCGAGCGGGTCGCCACCTGGGAGGGGTCCAAGGGCGACCTGCTCGACGACGTGCTCAGTGATCGCGGCGCCATCGCCGAGTCCGACCAGGGCCGCAGCTTCCACGCGTTCTACGACTTCCTCCTCGTACGCTCCAGGCAGGAGGAGTTCGCCGACCTGCTCTCCCGCGTGCACGCGCTCGACGCGATCGAGGAGGCGGACCCCCGGATCCGCCGCGTGCACTACGACTGGCTCGACGCGGGGGAGCGCACCCAGGCCACGGTCCGCCAGCTCTCCGAGCAGCTCCGGCGGTTCCTCGAGGACCGGGCCTGGCTGGAGAACCGCCGCGTCATGGACGTCTTGCGGTCCATCGAGTCGCACTCGCTCGCGCTGCGCGACCACCCCG
>JANMBJ010000031.1:0-17429 GCA_031360335.1 Candidatus Nanopelagicales bacterium | reverse complement strand
ACGGCGGGGTGTCGGGCTGGAAGCGCGCGCCCTCGGCGAGGGGCCCCGCGTCGACGACGTCGAAGCCGAACGTGTCGATGAGCGCCGCGACCGTGGCCTTGGCGGCGGCGTCGTCACCGGCGATGGGGAGTGCCCGGCGCCCCTCGGTACCTGCCGGCTTGGCGTGCTCGATGAGGTGCTCGAAGTAGATCGAGTTGAAGGCCTTCACGACGTGGGCACCGGGAAGGTGCGCGGCGAGCAGCTCGCTCGACGTCGTCGACTTCGTGTCGAGCGCGGGGATCTCACCGTCGCGCTCGGGGTAGTAGTTGTTGGTGTCGATCACGACCTTGCCGAGCAACGGCTCCACCGGCACCGAGTCGATGGCCTTGAGCGGGATGGTCACGACGACGATGTCGCCCTCTGCCGCAGCCTCGGCGGCGGTCGCCGCGCGCGCATGTGGCCCGAGCTCGGTCACCAGGGCCGCAAGGGTTTCAGGGCCACGGGAGTTGGACACCACCACGTCGTGCCCGTGCGCCACCGCGAGTCGTGCGAGGTTGCTGCCGATCCGTCCGCTCCCGATCAGTCCGATACGCATACCTCGACCCTACGTCCGCGGTACCCCCCTCGCCGCCTCGTCCCCAACCCAGTCCGCCCCCCCCTCATCTCCGGTGAATGTGCCCCAGGACGCCATAGAGGCGGCTGAGGCGCCCCAGGTCATCCACAGCCCGCGACGGTTAACGGACTCCTGTGGATGACCTGGGGCGCGATAGCCGCTCCTAGGGCGTCCTGGGGCACATTCATCCGGAACCAGACGGGTTCGCTGGGAGCGGAGTGGGGTGCTGGGTGGGGGGATGAGCGTTACGGTCCGCGGGTGACTGATGGGGCGCGGGAGCGCGGTGCGGAGGACGAGGCGTTCGAGGAGGTCGAGCGGGTCACGGCGCTCGAGCTGTTCTTCGATCTCGTGTTCGTGTTCGCCCTGACCCAGGTGACGTCTCTGATGGCCACCGAACCCACGTGGTTCGGGCTGCTGCGCGGGATGGCCGTGCTCACGGTGCTGTGGTGGGCCTGGGTGGCCTACGTCTGGATCGGTACGACGACCGACGCGGAGGACGGCGTCGCCCGGTTCGTCCTCCTCATCTCGATGGCCGCGATGTTGGTGACGGCCCTCGCGGCGCCGGGCGCCTTCGGCGACTACGGGGTGCTCTTCGGTGCCGCGTACTTCGTCGTACGGGTGCTGCACGTCATCATGTTCCGTGTCGTCGGACGCGAACAGCCGGGTGTCGGCGCGGCGGTCGCCAAGCTGGCTCCCGGGCTGCTGGTGGGATCCGCGCTGATCGTCGTCGCCGGATTCCTCCCTGCGGGGTGGCCCCGCGGCACCCTGTGGTTGCTGGCGGTGGTCATCGACGTGGGGTCGCCGCTGGTCACCGGCACCGAGGGGTGGCACGTAAGCCCCGGGCACTTCTCGGAACGCCACGGGCTCGTGATCATCATCGCGCTGGGTGAGTCTCTCGTCGCTCTCGGGGTCGGCGTCTCGACCGAGGTCCTCACCGCGCGCATCATCCTCGCGGTGCTGCTCGGATTTGTCGCCGTCGCGTGCCTGTGGTGGCTGTACTTCGACGTGGTGTCGATCGCGGCCGAGCGCAAGTTCGCGAGCGCGCCGGAGGCCGAGCGCAACGACATCGCGCGCGACTCGTACAACTACTTCCACCTGCCGATGGTGGCGGGGATCGTGCTGCTCGCCCTCGGCCTCAAGAAGGTCTTCGCCGGCCTCGACGACCCGCTCAAGCCACAGCTCTCGGTGGCCCTGTTCGGTGGCGTCGCGCTCTACCTGCTCGGGCACCTGCTCTTTCGCCGCCGCAACATGAAGACGTGGAACGTCCAGCGCGCCGTCGTGATGCTGCTGATGCTCGCGCTCATCCCGGTCGGCATCGTCGTACCCGCGTGGATGAGCCTCGTCGCGGTCACGAGCGCCCTCATCGCCCTGGTGACCTACGAGGCGCTGCACTTCGCGGCGGGACGACGAGCCATCCGGGCGACGCAGGACTGACTCCGTCCGCGCTCATCTGGCCATCGACGGCACGAGGAGCAGCGGCGATCAGCCGGCGAGAAGCGTCAGGCGGCGGGCTTCGGGTCGATGTTGCCGTGGAGCACGTCGTCGGCGTCGACGATGCGGTAGGCGTAGCCCTGCTCGGCGAGGAAGCGCTGGCGGTGCGCGGCGAAGTCGGCATCGACGGTGTCGCGGGCGACGACGGCATAGAAGCGTGCGGTGCGGCCGTCGGCCTTGGGGCGCAGGACGCGGCCGAGGCGCTGGGCCTCCTCCTGCCGTGAGCCGAACGATCCGGACACCTGGATGGCGACGCCGGCGTCGGGCAGGTCGATCGAGAAGTTTGCGACCTTCGACACCACCAGCACCCGCACCTCGCCGGTGCGGAACGCCTCGAACAGCCGCTCGCGCTCGCTGACGGGCGTCTCACCGGTGATGACCGGGACGTCGAGCAGCTCGCCGAGCTCGTGCAGCTGGTCGAGGTACTGCCCGATCACGAGGATGTGCTCCTCGGGGTGGCGCTCGATGAGCTTCTCCACGATGCGCTTCTTGCGGTCGGATGACGCAGCGAGGCGATAGCGCTCCTCGGGCTCAGCCGTCGCATAGACGAGTCGCTCGCGCTCGTCGAGCGTCACGCGCACCTCGACGCAGTCGGCGGGTGCGATGTAGCCCTGCGCCTCGATGTCCTTCCACGGGGCGTCATACCGCTTGGGCCCGATGAGCGAGAACACATCACCTTCGCGACCGTCCTCGCGTACAAGGGTCGCGGTCAGGCCGAGCCGACGACGCGACTGGATGTCGGCTGTGAAGCGGAAGATCGGCGCCGGCAGCAGGTGCACCTCGTCATAGAGGATCAGACCCCAGTCGCGGGAGTCGAACAGCTCGAGGTGGGAGTAGACGCCCTTCTTGCGCGTCGTCATCACCTGGTAGGTCGCGATGGTGACCGGCCGGATATCCTTGACGGTCCCGGAGTATTCGCCGATCTCGGCATCGGTCAGCGTCGTGCGCTTGAGCAGCTCGTGACGCCACTGCCGCGCAGAGACCGTGTTGGTCACGAGGATGAGGGTGGTCGCACCGGCCATCGCCATGGCGGCCGCGCCGACGATCGTCTTGCCGGCGCCGCACGGGAGCACGACCACGCCGGACCCGCCGTGCCAGAAGCCCTCTGCCGCCTCGCGCTGATAGCCGCGCAGCGTCCAGCCCTCCTCGCGGAGTGCGATGGCGTGTGCCTCGCCGTCGACGTAGCCGGCGTGGTCCTCGGCGGGCCAGCCGAGCTTGAGCAGGACCTGCTTGAGGTGACCGCGCTCGGACGGGTGCACGACAACCGTGTCGGGCTCGATGCGAGCACCGACGAGCGGCTCGATCTTCTTGCT
Organism: Candidatus Nanopelagicales bacterium; assembly: GCA_031360335.1. Taxonomy (GTDB): domain Bacteria; phylum Actinomycetota; class Actinomycetes; order S36-B12; family CAIYMF01; genus Longivirga. The sequence goes on along the minus strand of JANMBJ010000031.1, from coordinate 14,033 downwards.
GCGCAGCACCTCCTCGAGCACCGCGCGGTCGAACGCGTGGAGCACGAGCCCGTGCGTCGGATGCATCTGCAGCTGCAGACGCCCATAGCGCCCCATCGTGTCGGCGACGTCGACGAGCAGGGCGTGGGGCACGGCATAGCGGGAGTAGCGCAGCAGGGTGTCGACGACGCCCTCGGCGTCGTGCCCGGCAGCGCGTGCGTTCCACAGCCCGAGAGGGGTCAGCCGGTAGGTGTGGATGTGCTCAGGTGCGCGCTCGAGCTCGGCGAAGGGCGCGATGGCGTGACGACACTCCTCGGAGAGGGGGTGGTCGATCTCCAGCAGCAGCGTCTTGTCGCTCTGCACGATCAGGGGTCCGTCGGTCATCCGCTCAGTCTCCCACCCATGGCGCAGGTCGACGAACCAGCAGGTGACGCCCTCCGCGAACGACGGCACCGGCCGACCCGCGAGGTCTGGTGGCCCTACGGTGTCCCACGTGACCAGCGGCGGCGTGAGCAGCGAGATCGTCACCGCCGCGCACCACGATGCCGAGGCTGCCGCCCACCGCGGGCGGGTGCAGGTCCACGCCCTGCACAGCCACCAGGAGCTCACCGAGGCACGTGCGGTCTGGGACGCGGTGTGGCCGACCTTCCCCGGCGCGACCGAGATCACCGGCAACCTGCTCCGCGCGATGGAGCACGCCGGCGGCTATGTCGGCGGTGCGTACGTCGACGGCCGCATCGTCGGCTCCTGTCTTGCGTTCGTCGGCCGCACCCGTGGCGAGCACGGCTGGCACACCCATCTGCACTCCCATGTCGCGGCCGCGCTCCCTGGCTTCGCCGACCGCGGTATCGGGACGGCGCTCAAGCTGCATCAGCGGGCGTGGGCACTGCGTCACGACATCGATCGCATCGTCTGGACCTTCGACCCCTTGGTACGCCGCAACGCCAGGCTCAACCTCGTGAAGCTCGGTGGCATCGGAGTCGAATACCTCGTCAACTTCTACGGCGAGATGGACGACGCGCTCAACGTCGGGGACGAGAGCGACCGCCTGCTCCTGCAGTGGGACCTCGCGTCGCCGCGGGTGTCTGACGCGTTGTCCGGGCAGCTCGCGCCGGTATCCCGCGCGGAGTGGCTCGCGCTCGGGGCGACCGATGCGCTGGTCGACACCGAGGACGGACCGCGGTTGCTCGGGATCAGCTCGCCGGTCCTGCTGTGCGCGGTGCCGGACGACATCGTCGACATCCGGCGCATGGACCTGCCGTTGGCGAAGGTGTGGCGACGGCAGGTGCGAGCGACGATCGAACCTGTGGTCGCCGCAGGAGGTCGTGTCGTCGGTCTGACGACCGACGGCTACTACGTGGTGGAGGTTGCATCGTGAGGATCGCGTCGGTCGAGGTGCACCGGTGTGCACTGCCCTTGGTGCGGCCGTTCCGCACGTCGTTCGGGACCGAGTACACCAAGGATGTGCTGATCCTCGAGCTGACGACGGAGGACGGAGTCGTCGGATGGGGTGAGTGTGTCGCTGCTCCCGACCCGCTCTACAGCCACGAGTTCAACGATGCTGCCCTCCTGGTCTGGCGAGACTTCCTGATCCCGCGCGTGATGGGCCGCGATCTCGCTGCCGAAGACGTGCCGTCGCTGATCGGTGCGGTGCGCGGGCATCCGATGGCGCGTGGTGCACTTGAGCTGGCCATCCTCGACGCCCAGCTCCGCGCGACGGGCGAGTCGCTCGCGACTTACCTCGGCTCGACTCGGACGGAGATCCCGTGCGGTGTCTCGGTCGGAATCCCGGACGACGACTCGCTCGACACCTTGATGGCCGAGGTCGCGGGCTACGTCGCCGACGGCTACAAGCGGGTGAAGCTGAAGATCCAGCCGGGCTGGGACCTCGTGCCGACCCGGCTCGTGCACGAGACCTGGCCAGACATGCCGCTGCAGGTCGACGCCAACCAGGCATACAGCCGCAGCGACATCGACCATCTCGCGAGGCTCGACGAGTTCGGTCTGCTGCTCGTCGAGCAGCCCATCCACGAGGAGGACTACCTCGGCCACAAGATCCTCGCCGAGCGCATGGTGACACCGGTCTGCCTCGACGAGTCGGTGCTCTCGGTCGACAACGCCGAGTCGCTCATCGACTACGGCGCCTGCGAGATCGTCAACATCAAGGCCGGCCGGGTGGGTGGCTACCTGGCGGCCAAGGGCATCCACGACATGGCGCTGGACAGGGGCGTTCCGGTGTGGTGCGGCGGCATGGTGGAGACCGGTCTCGGCCGTGCCGCCAACGTCGCACTGGCATCGCTGCCCGGCTTCGTCCTGCCCGGAGACACGAGCGCCTCGGACCGCTTCTTCACCCAGGACATCACGACGCCCTTCGTGATGAACGACGGCATGATGACCGTCCCCACCGGCCCGGGGCTGGGCGTCGCCCCGATCCCAGAGGTGCTCGAAGCCCTGACCGTCGGGGTCACCCGCCTTTGCTGACGGCGCACAGTCGCTCGCTAGGCTCATTCACGAGCTAGGCAGCCGCGGCGCGTGAGTTCCGCGACCGACTCGGAGGTCGTACGCCGCATCAGGCGACAGGTGACGCTGCTCGAACGGTGACCGCGGCGAGAGCTGCATGGAGGACGGATGCCCGGCACAGCACGCGACGAGGTGGCTGCGACCTTGGTCGGAGACGTCCTCGAGATCGGCCCGGGCTCGGTCCCTTTCCCCGTCGCGTCGGGAGCCACGCGGGTCTTCGTCGACCGTTCGGTGCCAGGGGGACGCGATGCGATCTGGCCCGAGCTCGTGGGCAGTGCCTGGGGACCGACTGCGGACTTCGACCTCGATCTCGACTCCGACGGTCTGGCGCCGATCGCCGACGAGTCCTTCGACGTCGTCATCGCGAGCCACATGCTGGAGCACCTGGCCAATCCGCTTGCGGCCATGGCCGAGTGCCGGCGGGTGCTGCGAGCGGGTGGGCGCCTGGTGCTCATCCTCCCGGACCGTACGCAGACGTTTGACCGTGGTCGGGAGCCGACCACGGTGGCACATGTGATGTCCGAGTACGCGGCGGGCGTCACCGTCGTCTCTGACGACCACGTACGCGAGTTCAGCGCGGCAATCTTCGCCCTGCCTCCGATCCATCCGCCGGAGGTGCGCGCCTGGCACGACCCGGATCGACTCGATGATGCGACCCTCGACCTGCACCGACGCCGGAGCATCCACGTCCACTGCTGGCGTCCCGAGGAGTTCGTGGCACTCCTGGCAGCGATGCTGGCCGACGGTCACGGTGGGTGGACCCTGGAGTCGCAGTGGACCAGGGAGACGGCAGCCGGTGGTCCGTCGATCGAGTTCGGTCTTGTCCTCGTCCGCGCCGACGGCGACCCCGTCACCCTGTCCACGGCGCTGGTGACGGACTGGAGCCGCGACCTGCTGGTCGAGCCCGTACGGACCGCCAGGATCCCGGTGCTCGTCGCGACAGTGATCGACCAGGCACCGTCCCGTGAGCTGGCACGCGCCTGGACGGATGCCGTCGTGACCGGTGTCGAGGACGGCGTACGCGCCAGGGGTTCGGCGGCCGCCGAACGGGCCGCGCTGCTCGACGAGGCAGTTGCCCGACGGGCGCAAACGGCCGCCCTCGAGCGAGAGCTCGGCGCGGTGCGGACGAGTCGCACCTACCGGCTGGCGCGAGCTCTCGGCTCTCCGGTCCGTGCTCTGCGCCGCATCCGGCGCTGACTCCGCAACTCAGGAGCGCGAGGCTCCCCGACCGTGTTGACTGCCCGATGGCCACGGAGGCGCAGCGAGAGGCAAAGAGATGCTCACAGGATCCAAGGTCGCGCTCAGGGCGCGGGTCGAGTCCGACATCCCGATCCTGCACTCGGGGTTCCACGAGGATGTCGAGACCCACGCGGTTGCCGATGGGCGCGCCTGGCGACCCATGGCACCCTCCGCCGAGGCCAACCCCTTCAAGGTGCAGGAGCCGTCGCCCGAGGCTGCGTTGTTCACGATCGTCGCGCTCGACGACGACCGCGTACTGGGTGACACCGTGCTCTGGAGCATCGACCTGCACAACCGCAACGCGCACATCGGCATCGGGGTGCTGCCCGAGGCACGGGGTCATGGGTTCGGTCGCGACGCGACGCAGGTGCTGTGTCGCTATGCCTTCCGCACCCTCGGGCTGCAGCGGCTCCAGATCGAGACCAACATCGACAACGTCGCGATGCTTGCAGTAGCCGGCCGTGCGGGCTTCACGCTCGAGGGCACGCTGCGCAGGGCCGCCTGGGCCAACGGACTCTTCGTCGACGAGGCAGTTCTCGGCCTGCTCGCCAGCGAGTGGTCGGCGGCGCACACCGACCTTGCGTGACCGTCTCCGCGATGACGTGACGAATCCCTTGATCATCTGAGGATCAAGGGATTCCGGCGCTGGGCCGGAGCTGATCGTAGGTCCTTCGCGCGAAGCACCTCGACATCCTGCCGTCGTGCGTGTCGTCGCCTGACGTTCACCTCGGTGATGCCTGCTGTCGGGTTTCACGGGACAGCCTCGGGGCATCCGACGTCGACGCTCAGCGCCGCATCCCATCCCGGAGGACCCCACCGATGTCACACGGTCACAGCCATGACGGCCACACCCACGTGCACGACCACACCCACGATGCGGGAGACCCGCTCGACCCGGTTCTTGACCTCCAGGTGGAGGACGGCGCACTGTCGTCGCTCGAGCTCGGTCGTCGTAACTTCCTGCGTGCCGCAGGTCTCCTCGGAGCCGGTGCCGCGGGCCTGAGCATCTTCTCCGGCGCTGCTGCCGCGGCCGAGCCGTCGAGCTCGGGTCGTGGCCGTATCGGTGGCTACCAGTGGCTCTCGGGCGACCATCACATCCACACGCAGTACTCGCCCGACGGTCAGTACCGCGTGATCGACCATGTGCAGCACGCGAACGCCTTCGGGCTCGACTGGATGGTCATCACCGACCACGGGTCGGTGCAGCACTCGAAGATCGGTGTCGAGAAGGTCAACCCCGACATCGTCGACGCGCGTGCCGCTGTCCCGGGCACGCTGGTCTTCCAGGGACTCGAGTGGAACATCCCCTCGGCTGAGCACGGCACCGTGTTCGTGCACCCCGGCAAGAACGAGGTCGCGGTCCTCAAGGCGTTCGAGAACAACTACGACGGCGTCGTCACCGGCACCACCGCGAACAGCCCGGCCAACGAGGCGGTCGCGATCAGCGGTCTGCAGTTCCTGTCGCTCGCGGTGGCGAACCGCGATGTCAAGGACGCCCTCATGTTTGCCAACCACCCCGCGCGCAAGGGCATCGACTCTCCGCACGAGATCCGCGGCTGGCGTGACGCGGAGCCGAGGATCGCAGTCGGCTTCGAGGGCGCGCCCGGCCACCAGGCGGCAGGGATTGCGACGCCCAACGGACCCGGGTCCGGCCGTGGCTTCTACGACAACAGCCCGTCGTCGGCGAGCTTCGCCGGCTATCCGCTCGCGAGCTATCGCACCTATGGCGGCTTCGACTGGATGACGTCGACGGTCGGCGGTCTCTGGGACAGCATGCTGGCCGAGGGCAAGCCCTGGTGGATCACGGCCAACTCCGACAGCCACCAGATCTGGAGCGACACGTCGGTACGCGGTGCCGGCAGCAACTTCGCGACGAACGGCTTCTACAACGACCCGGAGCACACCACGGCACCGGTCCTCACCAACGGTGACTTCTGGCCGGGCTACTACAGCCGCACCCATGTCGGTGCGGAGGACTTCACCTACGGCGCCGTGATGAAGGGACTGCGGGCCGGTCGCGTGTGGGTCGACCACGGCCGGCTGATCGGATCGCTGGATGTCCGACTCCGCGCTGGGGGGGACGAGGTGCCGCTCGGTGGAGTGCTCACCGCCCGCCGGGGGACCCCGGTGCGACTCGTGATCCGGATCGTCACCGCGCAGCTCCCCAACTGGTCGCAGGTGCTGCCGAAGCTGGCCAAGGTCGACGTGATCCGCGGGAAGGTCACCGGTCCGGTCAGCGACCGGGACTCGTTCGGCACCTCCGACACCTCGGTCGTCTCGACGTTCGACGTCACCGGCCGGGACGGTGTCATCGACCTGTCCTACGACCTCGGTGCGCTGGACGACGGGTTCTACGTCCGCCTGCGAGGCTCTGACGGAAAGCGGCTCGCTGTCGGTCTCAACGGTTCAGGCGTCGACGCCGCCGGCCCGGCCATCGACGTCGTCGGCGACGCCGACCCGTGGCAGGACCTCTGGTTCTACACGAACCCGATGTGGGCGTTGCCGCGTCGATGACCCAGCAGACCACGGGCTCGGCGACCGGCGTGCGGATCTCGCTCGCGCCGGTTGCCGGGCTCGACGTACTCAGCGGCTCGCTCCGTGACATCGACGGCGTGGCACACGCCGTGGTCCGCGCGCTCCACGACCTCGGTGCCCTCGACGTCGTGATCGCCTCGCACGTCGTGACGTCGGGAGCCGAGCCGCACCAGGTGCTCACGGTCTCGGCCGACGATCTCTCGGCGCAGGAGGTCGAGGCCGCTCTCCGCCAGGTCGGCGACGCGTTCGACGTGTCTGCCGTGCTGGGCGCCGATGGCTGCTACGGCCCGCCGGAGCTGGCGGCAGGCCTGTGTGACGCTGCGCGCACGCACTCCTTCCGCAGAAGCGGTCGTGTCGTGGTCTTCCCAGGCGATCACGTGCTGCTCGGGACCGTGTCGGTTGCGGACGCCACGATGTGGTCGGACATCGACCGTGTCGAGCTGGTGACAGGAGAGCCAGCTGAACCTGGGATTGCACTGATGACAAGGGATTTCCTGCGGCCCCGATGGGTGGGCGGTGATCTGGTCCTGCATGTGCAGGCCGCGGTCGGCGGAGCTGTCGTGCCGTTCGAGACGCCGTTTCCGACTCCCTGCTGCGCCTATCACGGCTGAGCGCGCACGGATCTCCTCGCGAGTGACGGCCGGGGCTGCTCGGCGGGTGGTGAGTGCACGCTCACCTGCCGACCCGGGCCCGACAGGCGTAGTGTCGAACGTGCACCAAGGAGGTGCGTGATGCGCGCTCTGATCGTCTTCGAGTCGATGTACGGGAATACTCACGCGATCGCCGACGCACTGGCGTCCGGTCTGCGACCCCATGGTGAGGTCGAGGTGGTCCATGTCGGGAAGATCACTCCGGCGCAGGTGGTCGACGCGGACTTCCTCGTCGTCGGAGGCCCTACCCATGTGCACGGCATGACCTCGACCACCACCCGCAAGGGCGCGGTCGACACAGCAGGGAAGTCTGGCGGTGCCCTGGTCATCGACCCGGACGTCGCAGCCATCGGTCTCCGCGACTGGTTCGAGGTGCTGCCCGAGGTGCGGGGTCACGGCACCCCCGCGGTCGCTTTCGACACGCGGACCGACGGCCCGCTGCTGCTCACCGGGCACGCGTCGAAGGGCATCGCGGCACGGCTCGCCAAGCACGGCTACTCCGTGGTCGCCAAGCCCGAGAGCTTCCTCGTCGACAAGGACAACCACCTGCTCGACGGTGAGCTCGAACGTGCGAGGGCGTGGGCCGAGACCGCCCTCGTCAGCCGGTTCGCCACGCACTGATCCGCGACGGCCATCGCGATCCGGGTCAGCGCCCCGGATCCGCCACAGCGGCGACGCCGGTGATCCTCGCGACCGTGAACGTCCGCACCTCAGCGGTGCGGAGGTCGTAGGCCGTGAGGAATCCGCCGTCGAGCCGCAGCGGCTCCACGACGCGCTCCGTCGTCGTGCCGGTGGAGTCGGCATAGCCGATCCAGACCGGCCTCTGCGCGTCCAGCGCAGTGCGCAGCGCTCCGATCGTCTCGCCCGTGGACGACCGCGGCAGGCGCCCGCTGCCGTTGCCCTCCGGCATGGCCGGCGGTCGATGAGCCGCTGCGGTCTCACCCGCACGCAGCGCGCGTACGGCCGCAGTCACCATCGCGTCGCTGGGCGGTGGTGGCTCGCCTGAGATCCTCGGCGGCCGCGGACGCGGCGGGGTGCGGCGCTCGTCAGGGCGGCGGATGACGACGGCACCGTCGCTGTTCTCTGCGCTCGGCGAATAGCCCGCGTCGCGCAGCCGCTCGAGGACGACGTCGACCGGTGACGACGCCGCGACCACCGTGTCGGCCAGGCGGACGAGCCGCAGGGTGGCGAAGCGCTTGTCGGCGAGGATCGCCGACACCGTCGTGGGGTCGTCGCAGCGCAGATAGGACGAGGCCACGCCCACCCGCACGGCGCCGTGGCGGCGTGCGACGTCGAGGACGAGGTATTCCAGCGGCTGCGGAACGGGAGTGCGTGAGCGCGACGTGAGCAGGGCGAGCACGTCGGTCGCGCTGCGCCCGGCATCGAGAGCGCGGCGCAGCGACGCGTCGCTGAACCGGTAGACGGTCGCGCCACCGGTCGACTCGATGTCAGCGAGCAGCGACATCTCACGGCTGAGCTCACCTTCGAGTGGCCCGGGCGCGACCGCGGTCAGGTCGGCCTGGAGGAGCACGTGGTCGAGCGGCTTGGGAAGCAGGGGCTCGAGTGCGTGCACGATCTCCTGGGCCACGGGTGTGCGCCCGGGCATCCGCGTGGCGGCGCGTGCTTCTGCCGAGGTCTCCTCTGCGGTCGTCGACGAGAGCAGTGCGTGCCCGTGCGACGACAGTGCGCCCAGGCCGGTGACTCCGATGCGCTCGGCTTCCTCGGGGGTCACCTCGACGACCGCGTTCCAGAGCGGTGACGTACGCCGTGGCCGTCGCCACCTCAGCCGCGCGAGCAGCGACGAGTGTCCCGGCGACTGACCTGGCGCCAGCGCCGCGAGCTCCTCGAGCACCGCGCGTCGCGCTTCGGGCGTGAGTGAACGGTCGGTGTCGCGAGCGAGGGCGTTGACACGCGACCCGGCGTCGTCGCGACCGGACACCAGCACCGGGGTGCGGGTCATGAGCAGCCAGGTCTGGGCGAGCAGCGCCCAGCGCTCGCTCGTCGGGCGCACCCGCCAGGAATCAAAGGCCGGTGTGGGACACCAGGTCTCGTCGACCTCACCGTCAGCGCCGAGGAGTCCTGCCGCGTAGGCCGTCTCGATGACCAGGGCGGCACCCTCTTCGTCGAGGTCGAGTGACGCAGCCGTGCGCGCGAGGTCGCGCACCGACAGGCCGCCGCTGCGGAGCACGCCGGGCGACAAGGTCGACCAGGCCTGCAGCAGATCCTCGACGAGGCGTACGAAGGCGAACGCCTGCTGACCTGCTGTGCGGTCGACCATGTCGGGCGAACGGTCCGTGTGCTCGACAGCCGGGGGCACCGGCTCGGGATCGCGCACGAGTGCGCCGCCCCTGATGGCGAGAGCGACCTCGCGCGGCACGACGACGGTGTCGGTGGCAGTGGGCTCGAGGAGATGGTGGACGAGCAGCCACTCGACGGGCGTGCGCGGCACGTCGACCACACGGTCGGCGCCCTCGACCCGACCCACGGGCGGCCCCCAGACGAGGCGCATGAGGGCATCGCGCGCGCCGTCGGGTGCGGTCGACAGCACCCGCTCGACCTCGGCGGGGTCGGCGGCGTAGATCGCGACACCGCGGCGCGACTCGGCCATCGCCGGGCCGAGACCAGCGGGATAGGGGCCGAGGGCCTCCCGCACCGGACGGATGAGATGCAGCTCCGCGTCATCGCCCCAGAGCAGGGCCAGGGCGCGGAGCCGCTCGATCACCGGGCGCAGGGCCGCGTCCGTGACTCCGGGCAGGCCGGCACGCAGGTCGGAGAGCGACGCGGGGTCCGGCAGTGCGCCGAGCGCGGTCACGACGGCGATGGTGAAGGCGTCGAGCCGGTCGAGCACGCGTGAGGTGGACGGCCCGGTGGTCGACCACGTCGCCAGGGCGCCGAGGTCGGCGGGCACAGGGTGCACGAGGTCGGGTCGTAGGCGCAGCAGCTCGGCCAGCTCCTCGTCGTCACGGACCCGGAGGTCCTCGGCCAGCGACCTCGGGCGCGGCTCGCTGGCCGAGCGTCGCGGGGACGTCGACGAAGGCTTGCGCGGGGAGGCCATCCGCACGAATTTACGCGAGCGGCGTGCCGAGGGCGAACCGGTGCCCCGGCACCGTGGGTGCACCGGCCTTAGGGTCGAGCGGTGACGGTGATCGGGTTCGACCTCGACATGACCCTCGTCGACTCCGCGGACGCCATCGTCGCGTGCGTCGCGCACACCTGCGCCGTCTATGGCGTCGAGGCCGACGACGCTGCGGTGCGCGCCACGGTCGGACTCCCGCTCGACCAGGTGTTCCCCGGCCTGATCCCCGGGGTGGCCTACGCCGACGCGCTGGAGGTCTACCGGGACCACTACCTCACTCACGGTCTGGTGATGCAGTCGCTCTTACCCGGCGCGCGTGAGGCGCTCGAAGCCGTCACTCGCGACGGGTTCCAGGTCGTCGTCATCAGTGCCAAGAAGGACTCGCACGTGCAGGCGGTGCTCGACACCGTCGGCCTCGAGTCCTTCGTCAACGAGGTCGTGGGCGAGCGATTCGCCGAGACCAAGGCCGACGCGCTGCGCGAACGAGGGGCGCTCGTCTACGTCGGTGACCACGTCGGTGATGTCGTCGGTGCCCTCGGCGCGGGTGCGGTGGCGGTCGCGGTCGCCACCGGTCCGACCAGTCGCGCCGCCCTCGTCGCGGCGGGTGCCGACCTCGTGCTCGACGACTTGACCGGCTTCCTCCCCTGGTGGGAGTCCTGGGTCGAGGCACGTGAACAGGCTGCTGCCCAGATCCGAAACCCCATGAGCGACAAGCGATCTAGCCAGGAGGTAGCCACGTGAAGATCCTGCTCGTCGGCGGCACCCGATTTGTCGGTCGGCACATAGCTGAGGCGGCGTTGCGACACGGTCACGAGCTCACGCTGCTGCATCGCACCGCGACCGACCTGCTGCCCGATGCCGAGCATCTGCTCGCCGACCGCGACGGTGATCTCGCCGTGCTGAGCGGTCGTGGATGGGACGCGACCATCGACGTGTCTGCCTACCTCCCCGGTCAGGTGCAGTCGATCCACGACGCCCTCGGTGGCCGCGGCGGCCGCTATCTCGTCATCTCCTCCACGTCGGTCTACGCAGAACCCGCCGGCCCGGGCTTCGATGAGACGTCACCGACAGTGCCACCCGCGGCCGCTGACGTCGCCGACGTCACCAACGACACCTACGGCCCGCTCAAGGTGTCGATCGAGCTGTTGGCCCGTGAGCTGTTCGCCGAGCAGGCGACGGTGGTGCGGCCGACCTACGTGATCGGTCCGTGGGACTACACCCGCCGGTTCACCTCCTGGGTGCAGCGGATCGCCGAGGGCGGCGAGGTGCTGGCGCCCGGCAACCCCGACGACCCGATCCAGGTCGTCGACGCACGTGACCTCGGGGAGTTCTGCGTGCGCCTGGTCGAGGACGGCACCGGCGGGACGTTCCACGCGGTCACGCCGGAGCCGCCGTACACCTTCGGCGACCTGCTCGCCGACATCGCCGCGGTGGTAGCGCCGGCCGGCACGAGCCTGACGTGGGTCGACCAGCGGTGGCTGCTCGACCAGGGAGAGAGCGACTCGACGATCCCGCTGTGGGGCGGGGGAGACCCGTGGATCGGGGCCAATGCGGCGAGCCCGGCGCGCTCCCGGGCGGCTGGGCTCCCGTCCCGCTCGGTGCAGGCCAGTGTCCTCGAGCTCTCCCAGCACCTCGCCCTGGTGCCTCCGGACGGCGCTGGCCCGGGCCTGCCCAGCCTGCGCGAATCGGAGCTGCTCGCCGCGTGGCACGCGCGCGACTGAGACCCGGTACCGAGCGAGGAGTCGGCTGCGGTGACCCCGTCCCGCCACATCCCGGTTGGGCCTCAGAGCGCTGACAGTTAGCCTGGTGTCACGCCCGGATGTGGTCCGGGCGTACGACGACGAAGGACGCGTGAGTGCAGTGCCTACCGGCAAAGTGAAGTGGTACGACAGTGAGAAGGGCTTCGGCTTCCTGGCGACCGAGGAGGGCGATGAGGTATTCCTGCACGCCTCGGCACTTCCTGCTGGAGTCGAGTCGGTGAAGCCCGGCACTCGTCTGGAGTTCGGCGTCGCCGACGGCAAGCGAGGCCCGCAGGCACTGTCGGTGCGCCTGCTCGATGCGCCGGTGAGCGTCACCAAGGCGACGCGCAAGCCCGCCGACGACATGGCCGTCCTCCTCGAGGACCTCATCAAGCTGCTCGACGGCGTGTCCAACTCGCTGCGCCGAGGTCGCTATCCCGACGACAAGTCCTCACGCAACATCGCGGCGATGCTCCGCAAGGTCGCCGAGGACCTCGACGCCTGAGGCATCACCTCGCACGGCTCCACGCGCTGGTCCTGGCTCGCTCCGGGGCGAGCGCGTCGTGCTGTCGCAGGCCGGCAGCTGGGTCCGGGCACGGCGAGCACACCGGCTGACCGGTCGCTCTCGCCTGCTCGCGCATCCATGCGACTCCCCAGAAGCCTTGACCGGCTGTCCTGGTCGTGATCGACACGCCGACCCTCCATCTTGATCATCCGGGCCGCCGGCTGCGCCGAGCGGGTGCCCGGCGGCGCGGGAGGCCGTCGGCGGAGCGGGCGGTGCGGGGGCGCGTGGCGCTGGGTGCTGCTGGTGGGCGAGGATGGGGGAGTGACCACCACCCCCGCATCGCCCGACGCCGCGCTCGCCTCGGCGCTCGACCTTGCCCGCGCAGCGGTGCTTGAGGTCGCGCCGGCCGCGCACGTCGGTGACCACGTCGAGGTGGCACCTGAGGGTGACCTGCTGCTGACCCACTACTTCACCGCGCTCGCGCCCGGCTATCACGGCTGGCGCTGGGCAGTCACGGTGGCGCGCACACCGGAGCCCGGCTCCGAGGTCACCGTCGCGGAGGTCGTCCTGCTCCCGGGTGCCGGGTCGCTGCTGGCGCCGGCCTGGCTGCCGTGGAACGAGCGGGTGCGCCCCGGCGACCTCGCTCCCGGTGACCTCTACCCGACCTCGCCGGGTGACGAGCGCCTCGAGCCCGGCTACACCGGCGCCGACGCGCTCGAGGCCGTCGACACCACCGAGAGCACGCTCGCCCCCCTGCGGCCCGAGCAGTGGGAGCTCGGCCTCGGCCGCGAGACGGTCCTGTCGCCCTTCGGCCGCGACCTGGCGACCGAGCGCTGGTACGACGGTGACTTCGGCCCGGACGCGCCCATGGCCAAGGCGGCCCCCGGCAGCTGCCGCACGTGCGGCTTCCTGCTTCCTATCGGCGGTCTGGTCGGCCAGGCGTTCGGTATCTGCGCCAACTCGTTTGGCGCTGACGGCCGGGTGATCGCGCTGGGCTACGGCTGTGGAGCGCACTCGAGCGTCCGCGAGATCGAGGGCACCGGGGTGCCCGTCACCGAGATCGTCATCGACGAGTACGACAACGAGCTGCTCGACCTGCGCGGCGACGACGCGGCCGTCGCCGTACCCGCCGACGGAAACGACATCGGCGATGCTGACGCGGCCGCGGATGCTGGGCTGGGCGATGTCGTCGCGGTGTTCAACGCAGACGACCTCGACGGGGTCGACGTCGACGATCTCATCGCGGAGTCGCGCGATGACGACGAGGCCCTCTTCGCGGTGACGGAGGTCGAGTCGCTCGACGACATCGACGAGGAGGGCGAGATCGAGCTCGCGGGCGACCTCGAGGACGACGACAACGACGACTTCGACGCACCCGCCGACACCGACGTGGCCGCGGCCCGCGTCGACTCCGAGCTCGACGACATCGACGACATCGAGCCCGAAGACATCCTCGGCTAGCACCCGCGACAAGCGACCAGCGCCGGCCCGGCCCAGCTTCCAGCGCCCCCAACTCCCAGCCCGGTGAGATCCGCGTGATCTTGGTCGTGTTGTTGTTTCCGGTGGTGTGTAGCAGCCGTACGACCAAGATCACGCGGGTCTTCGGTGGCGTACGGCCTGCCTGATCTTTGAAGAGTTGTTGATTACGCGGGTGTTTAGCAGCCGTACGACCAAGATCACGCGGGTCTTCGGTGGCGTACGGCCTGCGAGATCTTGGTGGTGGGGTGGGTTCCGGGGGTGAGTAGCAGCCGCCCGACCAAGATCACGCGGGTCTTCCGGAGCAGGGCGCC
>JANMBJ010000474.1:0-3506 GCA_031360335.1 Candidatus Nanopelagicales bacterium | reverse complement strand
CCGAGCAGCACCGTAGCCAGCGACGTCACGACGACCTGGACGAGCCGGTCTCGAACCGTCGTGGCGTCCTCGTCCTGGAACACGACCAGTGCGTAGATCACGACGAACACGGCGTAGGCAATGAGCGCGAAGCCGATCGGCCCGTCGAACGGTGCGACGAACTGGAACAGGATCACAGTGAACGCCGTGGCGCCGAGGGCGGCTCCGACGAGCTGCAGGACGTCGTTGGGCCGCACGCTGCTGACCCGTCGACGCTGTGCCGGGGCGCGGTCGTTGTCGTAGGCGACCACAGTGGTCTTCCGCGCCTGGATGGTCGCGGGCGGGGCAGGGAGCGAGGTCGGCGGCAGATGCGGTGTCGTCACGTCGACGATCCGCTCGGACTCGATCAGGCTCATCTCAGGCTTCCGTTCCCGCGCCGGAGCGCGATCGGGCTACGACGGCACCAGCCGCGAAGTTGATGATGAGAGTGAGGATGAACAGCGAGAGACCTGCGGCGAAGAGTGCCGAGCCGCCAAAGTTGGTCGCCTCGCCGTAGCGCAACGCGATGAGTGCGGAGACGGTGCTGCCACCGTTCTGCAGGATGTGCGGCTGGATCTCGAACAGCGGAGAGAGGATCAGATAGACGGCGATGGTCTCGCCGAGCGCTCGACCGAGTCCGAGCATGGTCCCCCCGATGATGCCGCCGCGTCCGAAGGGCAGCACGACCGAGCGGATCATGCCCCACTTGGTGGCGCCGAGCGCATAGGCACCTTCACGCTCGCCAGGGGGGGCCTGGGTGAAGACCTCGCGCATGATCGATGTTGCGATCGGCGTCACCATCAGCGCCACGACGATGCCCGCGATGAACGTGCTCGACGTGAACACGGTCGTGGTCGAGAGCGGGTCTTCCGGGTCGAAGCCGTCGACCCGGAAAGGCGGAAACCATCCCATATAGGTGGTGAGCCACCGCGACACTCCGAGAACTTGGTACTGCAGAAGATAGAACCCCCAGATTCCGAACACGATGCTGGGCACCGCCGCCATGAGGTCGACAAGGCTCGTGAGAGTGCGCTTGATCCGGATGGGGGCGTACTCCGAGATGAACAGCGCCGTGCCCAAGGAGAGCGGGAACGCGAAGAAGATGGCGACGAGCGCCACGAGAACCGTGCCGAGGAGAACGGCGGCAATCCCGAATTGCCCCGCCCCTGCGTCGGGGTTCCACTCGGCTGTGGTGAGGAACGAGACCCCGGCCACTTTGAGCGCCTCGAGGGCACGGTAGGTCAGGAAGAGTCCGACCATCGACATGACCAGCAGCACGAAGATGCCGCTCGCCCGCAGCGTCCCGCGGAAGAACCGGTCTGTGATGGAGACCCGTCCCTGAGCGATCTCCGCGTCAGGGCGCGGTCGAGACTGCCCGTAGTCGGGCTCGCCCGCTGGGGCGACGCGATCGGTGAGAACTTGGGTCACGTGACACCACCAGTGGTCTGTACGACGTCGGCCGAGTGCCGCTGCCAAGGGAACTCGAGAGGGACTTCGCCTTCGGAGGTCGGTGCCGTCGGCACCGAGGCCCGAAACTGGTCGAGGTTGTAGCGGCATTCGCGTTCGTGGCGAAATCCCCGGCCGGAGTTGGCGACGAGCACGCCAGAGTCCACGAGCTGCCAGACCCACAGGCCAGTCCGCTGGTCGTGCAGCACGTGCGACTCGCTGACGGTGGCGGTCAGTCGGAGGCGACCGATCGATGCGAGGGCGGACTCCGCCTCCGCGTAGGACACGGCCGAGCGACCGAGCTCGCGGTTGTTGGCCCCGAGAAGCCGCCAGCCGACGCCGCCCTCACGACTCCCGGTGAGCCGTGCGCCCGGGATGAGCTGGAAGCGGGGCGCTGCCACGGTGCTCCTGTCTCGGTGAAGCGGGCGTCTGATGGGTGTGGCGGCGAGCGGACGACGACACATGCGACGTACAACGAGCCGACACTCTCGGGCACGGCGTACGCACAACCCCCTGACAGGTGAACGACAGGTGGTAGATGCGTGAACGGTCATCCCCGGGCGGCGAAGTGGTCCTGAGCAGGGTCGATTCAGACTGAACCTCAAGTAGAGGGCTCCCTGCATCTGAGAGAGACGCACGCGCGGGACCAGTGCGACGCCGACTCACTCCTTGGGGGTCACCTGGCTCTCGCTGCGCCGATCGGATGAGATGCGTAACGCCCGCGTGGGTGCCGCCCGATCGGCTCAGCAACCCCGGGTCTGATGCCGCCGAGAAGATCTTCACGAGCGGCTGGAGGACGTCCGGCGGCGAGGCACGGTGGGGGTGCCATGGAAGTCGACCAGGCGACACTGTCGCGACGTCGAGTGCTGGGCGCGGGTGCTGCGGTCGTCGCGGCGACCGCAGCGAGCACAGTGGCGGCGCCGGCAGCTCAGGCTGCACAACCGCCAGCCAACCCGACGGCCACGGCGGCCGTGGTCAAGAAGGTGGTGATGCAGCGGGTCGTGTCCTACCGCTACAACGCGACCACGCGCGTCACGACCGTCACCAAGGCGGTGAAGGTCTCCGTCGTCGCACGCTTCTACGGCACGAAGGTCTACCTCAAGAACTCACGCGGAGTCTGGACGCAGATCCCCTATGTCTGGTCGTCCCGGAGCAAGGCGCTCACCTTCTCGCGCTATCTGCAGCTGCAGCTGACACCGAAGCCGAAGCCTCCGGCGACGCCGGCCGTCGGCACGGTCGTCACCCTCCCGCCGTCGTGGGCCAGCGCGTCGGCCTACCACAACACCGACTGGACCCGGCACCTGCTCAACCGGGCCGGCTATGGCCCGACACCTGCAGAGCTCGTCACGGTGCACTCCATGGGCTACGTCGGATGGCTCGAGGCTCAGCTCAACCCCAGCCGGGTCAGTGACACCGCCTGCGACGCAGTTCTGGCACGCCTCCCCGCGCAGTCGGCATCGATCTGGCGGGTCAAGCACGCGCTCGACACGGGCCTCAATGCGTGGGACCAGTACAACTCCGTGCTCCAGGACTTCACCGTCCGGGCGCTGATGAGCAAGCGCCAGCTGCTCACCGTGATGGAGGACTTCTGGGGCAACCACTTCAACGTCACGATCTACGCCGATGGCACCGCGGAGTCGCGTGCTCACTACTCCTACACGATCCGCTCGCGGGCCTTCGGCAAGTTCACCGACCTGCTCACCGCCACCAGCAAGCACCCGGCGATGCTCACCTACCTCAACAACCGAGAGTCGACCGCGCTGGCCCCCAACGAGAACCAGGGCCGGGAGCTGCTCGAGCTCCACACCGTGGGCGTCGAGACGGCGTACGGCGAGGCCGGGGTGCTCAACTCGGCACGCATGCTGACCGGTCTCGGCGTCGACTCCGACTCCGGTGAGTATGCCTATCAGCCGTGGAACCACTGGACCGGCGCGGTCAAGGTGCTCGGGTTCAGCCACCCCAACGCCAGCGACACCGGTGGCGAGGCGGTGGTCAATGCCTACCTCTCCTACCTTTCCCACCACCCCGCGACGGCAACGCGC
>JANMBJ010000470.1:0-13239 GCA_031360335.1 Candidatus Nanopelagicales bacterium | reverse complement strand
CTCCCCCACGTTGAGACGCAGGCGCTCGATCTCGCTGTCGTCGCGGAGATACCACGGCAGATACTCGCTCGAGTGCTCACTCGTCTCGGTGGGGTAGTAGCCGAGGCGGCGATACATGTCGACGCGTACCCGGCGCCGCAGCTCCGGGTCTGCAGCGATCCGCGCATCAAGCAGCGGATAGAGGCTCTCCCCGTTGCGTTCCCACCGCAGCACCCAGGCCTGGTGGTTGACGCCGGCCGACCAGTAGGACACGTCCTGGAAGGGCACGTCGATGACCTCGCAGAGGCCGCGGACCGTCCAGTAGACCGAGTGGCAGAGTCCGAGCACCTTGAGCTGTGGAGCGATCGCGTGCAGATAGGCGATGTTCATTGCCATCGGGTTGGTGTAGTTGAGCAACCACGCGTCAGGGCAGATCTCCGCCATGTCGCGGGCGATCCCCTCGAGCACCGGAAAGGTGCGGAGCGCGCGGAAGATCCCACCCACTCCGACGGTGTCACCGATCGTCTGCCGCAGGCCGAAGCGAGCGGGCACCTCGATGTCACGTACCGTCGCCGCGTGACCGCCGACGGCGATGGCGTTGATGACGTACGTCGCGCCCTCGAGCGCCCGGCGACGGTCGAGCGAGGCGGTCACCTCGACCGGCCGACCGAGCTGGCTGGACGTGGCCGAGGTGATGGCGACGGCGGTCTCCAGGCGCTCGGCATCGATGTCGTGCAGGGCGATCCTCAGCGGCCCCAGATCGTCAAATCCGAGGATGTCCCCGAGCAGCTCACGGGTGAAGACGACGCTGCCGGCGCCCAGGAAAGTGATCGTGGTGGTGGGGGACATGACCGAAGTGTTGCGCCTTGCTGGTCAAACGCTCAAGAACGCACGACAATGTGCACAGAGATGGACATCCTGAGGTGAGCGATCCGATCGTCTCACCCCTGAACCTGGAGACCTGAGTGGCCCGCGTTTCCCTGCGCCGCGCCGATCGAGTGTCAGCGATCCTCGACCGCCTCGCGGCCGAGCACTCGCTCAACGCTGCCGACCTCGCCGAGGAGTTCGGCGTCTCCGCAGCCACCCTGCGTCGAGACCTGCAGATGCTCGAGGACCAGAAGCTGCTCAGTCGTACGCACGGCGGAGCCCTCGCCCACGACGTGGCCTACGAGCTGCCGGTCCGCTATCGCGGCGGCCGCCAGCGCGACGAGAAGCGGGCCATCGCGGCGAAGGCGGCCGACCTGCTCCCCAAGGGGCCGTTGGTCATGGGGCTCACCGGCGGCACCACCACGAGCGAGGTGGCGCGGATCATCGCCGACCGGGTCGACGTCACGGTGATCACCAACGCACTCAACATCGCGACCGAGCTGGCCCTGCGCCCGCGGCTCAAGCTCATCCTGACCGGGGGCGTGACGCGGACCCAGTCCTACGAGCTCGTCGGACCGTTCGCCGAGCAGACGCTGCAGGCGCTGCACCTCGAGGTCGCAGTGGTCGGGGTCGACGGCATCGAAGCCGAGGCTGGCCTGACGACGCACGACGAGGTCGAGGCGCACACCAACCGGGTGATGATCAGCCGTGCGGCGCGCGTCATCGTGGTCGCCGACGGGTCGAAGGTCGGGCGCGTTCTCCTCGCGCGCATCGCCCCGATCGACGCCGTCACCGACTTCATCACCGACTCCACCGCCGACCCCCAGGCGCTCGACGCGCTTCGTCAGACCGGCCTCACCGTCCACGTCGTCTGACCCACCCACGACGGACCCGCCTTGCTGGCGCAACTGCTGCTGAGCGTCTGCCGTCAGCAGCAGATGGGGCCGCGAGGCGGGTCCGTAGGGGAGTGGTCAGCGGGAGTGGGTGCCGTGGAGGACGAGCTCGCGGGCCTCGACCGTGGCGAGCTCGTGCACGTGTGCGCGGTGGTGGCGTGCCGCGTGGCGTGTGGCGGCGACCGCGACGAGCAGCAGGCCGGTCACGACGTAGACGATGACCAGCGCGGGGGCGTCGAGGCCGCCGAGGGTGTGCACCCACACGAGCATGAGCGCGACGACCGAGACCTTGTGGATCGGCCACCACACGCGCATCGCGAGTCGGCCCGCGAGCGACGCTGTGACACCGGCGAGGAGTCCGGTGTAGAGGCCGAGCACGCCGAGGGTGACGTAGAACGGACGGAACGACGACCCCCACGGCACGAGTGCGCCCCACCAGCCCACGCCACCGTCGTCGTCGGTTGCCCACATGACGACGTGCACCGTGGTGAACGCAAGCGTGACGGCCGCGAGACTGACGTGGGCGCGGATGCGCACAGCGGGACTCGGTCGGCGCCAGCGCGAGCTCCACGGGTGCGAGAGCATCAGCCCGCTCAGCACGAGCAGCACCAGGAGCAGGTACGACGTGATCCCCGCCGACCGGGCGAGCAGCGAGCGGGTGCCGGCGGCCGGCAACGCGATGGCCGCCGCCTGGGTCAGCAGCGCCGTGGAGAGGACGACCGCAGCGACGACAGCGGCGCGGCGGCGACCGACATGACGCGTTGAGGGGTCGACGGGACGCAGATGCAACACAGGGGATGGCCTTCCGGGACGGGGCAGCGAAGCCGAAGGCTCGGACCCGTCAGGGCCGTCGGCCTCGTGGGCGACCGATCGCGGCGCGGCTCGACGGAGCCGCAGTGCCTCCACCCTGTGTCAGGGCCGCCCTCAGAGCACCCGGTGAAGACCCAAGAACCGTGGGGTGACATCAGGTTTTCGTCCCAGGTGTGGCCGCATTCCGACGCTGTCAGCAGGTCATGAGGTGACGGTGGTCACTCGGCGTCCGATGGTCGGACTCGGGGCACGACGCTCCCCGCCACACCGGTCTGGCCCGCACGGGATGCTGCCTCCGGCGGTCGTGCTGGGCGTCCCTCGGGCAGCTGGTGGCTGGGGCCTAGGAGTGCGGGGGGAGCGGCGCCGAGAGGTAGGTCGCTACCGCGCGGCTGCACGTCGTGAGGCCGGGCTTCCCGGCACGACCGGCGGCATAGCCCATGTCGTAGAACTTCAGGCGCGTGTAGGAGCTGCCGTATCCGTTGACGTCGGCCGGCCTCTCCTTCGGGTAGGTGAAGTTGGGCGTGACCGACTCGAGGTCGTAGCCGAGCTCGGCCATCGTGGCGTGGTGCGCCCAGCGGCCGATCGGGGTGTCGACCCAGGTGCCCGCCGCGGCAGTACGCGCCTGCATCCATCCCGAGAGGCAGTCGGCGGAACCCTCGCGAGTCGACTGCGCCCGGGTGGAGAGGGCGAAGTCCGGATTCGCGACCCGCGTGTCGTACCAGGCCATCTGGCCGCTGACCTGCTGCGCCCAGTGCCCCAGCTCGTGCGCGAACTCCGTCGTGGCCCCGACGAGCGGATAGCCACCGCGAAGGTCCGCGACCGACGTGCCCGCGGTCTTCGCGTCGGATGCGAGAACGTGGCGCACCGCGGCGGCCTTCGCGTAGTAGACGGTCCAGGTCCGCGCTGCGTTGCTGGCGACGTACAGCGTGTTGTTCTTGCCGCACCAGAACGACGCCTCGGCTGCGTCGCCCTCGCTGGAGATGCAGGGGTTCTCGGGGATCGCGCTGAAGATGACGATGCGTGGCGGCTTGGGGTCGCGTACGCCGATCACCGCGAGGTCCTTCAGCCACGTCGCGAGGTAGACGGCCTCAGCAGTCTTGATGCAGGTGACGAGCGCAGCGGCGGTGTAGCGGTGCGGGCACGACGCGGCCCTCACTGCGGCCGGTGCCAGCGATGGTGCTGTCGTGGGCGACACCGACGGCGTCGCACTGGAGGTCACGGTCGGTGATGAGGTGGACGACGTGCTGGCAGCCGGCGTGGTCGCTGACGTCGCGGCGGTCGTGGTGCTGGTGGAGGCGGAGCAGCCAGTGAGTGTCGTCGCGACGAGCACGACGACGAGCGGAACGCGACGGGATCCCACTGCTGCAGCCACCCGCCGAGGCTATGGCCTCGGACCCGTCCACCCTGTGACGGGACCACTCCTGCTCGCGCCGTCGAGAGCCGTGGGCGCGCAACCTCGGATGCACAGTTGCCTCCCCGCGGCGGATCCGCCGTCTCGGAACGCGCCACGCCGGGTCCGAGGTCGCTACGGTCCCTCCCAACCGACACGCCCTACCGGCTCCATGGCAGTGCTGCGCACTGAGGCCGGGTGAACGCCAGGGATCGAGCCCGAGGCGGGGAGTCGGATCGAAAGGAGCACCCATGCGCTCACGCATGCTCCCAGGACTCGTCGCCGCGTTCGCGATCGTCGCCTCGTCCTTGGTCGTCATCCACCCCGCACAGGCGACACCGGCGCTGCCGGCCCCCGTCGCGTGCCTCGGCTGCTGGCACCCAGCCCTCAACACCAGCTGGGAGTGGGAGCTCTCCGTCACTCCCTCCGCGTCCGCAATCGCCTCGAACACGTGGGGGATGTGGGACATCGACGGCTTCGACAACACTGCCGCAACAGTCACTGGGCTGCACGCGCGCAGCAAGGTCGTCTGCTACATCTCGGCCGGGTCCTACGAAGGATGGCGTGCAGACGCCGCGTCGTTCCCCGGCTCGGGCCAGCTCAACTCGAGCACGCCGTCGAAGGCGCTGCTGGGCATCCTCGGTTGGAAGATGAGCGGCTGGGACGAGCGCTGGCTCGACGTCCGTGACGTCCAGAGGGCCAACTCCCCCCTCGCCGCGATCATGACCGCGCGTGTACAGATGTGCAAGGACAAGGGATTCGACGCGGTGGAGTTCGACAACGTCGACGGCTACAGCAACCCCACCGGGTGGCCGCTGACCGCAGCGGACCAGATCTACTACAACGCGTTCCTCGCCAACCTCGCGCACAGCAAGGGGCTCTCGGCGGTCCTCAAGAACGACCAGGCGCAGATCCCGTCGCTGCTGCCCTACTTCGACGTGGCTCTCAACGAGCAGTGCTGGCAGTACGCCGAGTGCACGACCGCG
The DNA here is from genome assembly GCA_031360335.1 of Candidatus Nanopelagicales bacterium. GTDB lineage: Bacteria > Actinomycetota > Actinomycetes > S36-B12 > CAIYMF01 > Longivirga. Next base: position 8,314 of record JANMBJ010000470.1, on the reverse strand, counting down.
CAGAACGGCGGCTACGGCTACGACCAGTTCGTCTCCGCCGGCAAGGCCGTGTTCGGGGTGGAGTACAGCATCGCCACGAGCAAGTTCTGCTCGAAGGCCAACGCCGCCAACTTCAACTGGCTCAAGAAGACCCTGGCCCTCAACACAACCCGCACCGCGTGCCGCTGAGCCGATCGAGCACGTCCGACGACGCCGATCAGGGTCGTGGGGCTTGACGACGGCGGGTCCGGTGCGCAGCAACGCGCCGGACCCGCTGCCTGTCACTCGGCCGTGGTGCAGGCGAGCAGGTCGAGCCCGAGCGACCTCGAGAGGAGTGCGGCGACCAGCTGGCCCTTGACGCTGTTGCCTGCTGGATCCAGCGGCGGCGCATAGGCACCAAGACCTCCCTTGCCCGGCGACACGGTGACGATCCCGCCGCCGATCCCGCTCTTGCCGGGAAGCCCCACGTCGCACAGCCAGTCGCCGGACGTCTCATAGAGACCCGCCGTCGCCATGACCGCGAGTACCAGCCGGCAGGTCGGCGCCGTGACCACTCGGGTATGCGTCAGCGGGTTCACGCCTCCGCCGGCCAAGGTAGCGCCCATCACGGCGAGGTCACGAGCGGTGACATCGAGGCAGGACTGACGGGTGTAGATCTCGACCGCGTCTCGCGGGTCACCGACGACTCTGCCTCGGGCCTGAAGCGTCTCGGCGATGGCGCGGTTGGTGACGTTCGTGGCGGCAGCCGACTCGTGCACCTCCTCGTCGACCTCGAGGTCATGGCCGGCGAACTGGGAGAGGCCGTGGCGTACGACATCCCACCGCGCCTCGACGTCGGCGCCGGGAGCCAGGCTCACGGTGGCGATCGCGCCGGAGTTGACCATCGGGTTGGTCCGGCCGTCGAGGCTCAGGTCGACAGCGGCGATCGAGTTGAACGATCGACCGGTGGCGTTCACCCCGACGAGACCGCGGACGTGCTCGAACCCGTACTCCTCGATCATGAGCGCGAGCACGAAGGGCTTGGCCACGCTCATGAGCGCGAACGGGTGATCGGCATCGCCGATCGCGTGCACCCCGCCATCGACGCCGACGACGCAGAACCCGAACAGGTCGGGGGAGACCCGAGCCAGTGCCGGGTAGACCTGGCTCACGACCCCGTCGGTGACGGGCGAGACCCTCGCAAAGGCCTCGGCAACAAGCACCTCGATCTCCTCGAAGTCCGGCAGCTGCCCGCGGGCCGTTGGAGTGCGATGTCCCGGTCCACCTGTCATGGGCACATCGTGGTGCATGGACGCGCACTCCACCTCCGGCGGCGCGGCTCGCAGTCCCTCGAGGACGCCAGGCCAGGCTCGGGGACGCCGCACCTGGGCCGGCGGCGTCGGCATCGCGCTCCCTAACCCCGTGGGTGCGCGCCCGGCTCGACCGGCAGCGTAGAGACGGGCATCGGCGAGGAGTGCACGGAGCTCGCCTCGAGCGCGGTCTCCAGCGCGCGGAAGGCATCGTCGGTTCGGCCGAGCCGTCGCCAGAGCTCGGCCAGCCCGCGCCAGGTGTGCGCTGCCTCGCGGGTGTGCGGCAGGCTCTGCAGGGTCATCTCGAGCTGGTCGGCGGTAGCGGTCGCGTCGACTGTGTCGCTGCCCATCCACTGCGCCTCACCGCGGACGAGCAACGCGTCCGGCGTCTGCGCACGCTCCTCCAGCCCGAGCCGCGCGAGCGCGCTGTCGGCCCACGCCAACGCGTCGGCGGGCTGGGCTCGCAGCAGCGACACGCGTCCCAGCTCGGTCTCGGCATTGGCCAGATCGCCGGCGGTGCCGCACTGCTGCAGGCGTCGGCGCGCGTCGAGCAGCAGCCGCTCGATGTCGTCGAGCCTGTTCGGCCCGTCGGGGTGGCGCAGCCAGAACCACGCACAGGCGCAGCTGCACCGAGCCAGGGCGCGCTCGTCGTCGCCTTCGGATAACAGGGCGACGGCACGATCGGCGTAGGCCGTCGCCTGCGTCAGGTCACCAGCGGCCTCGGCCACGAGCGCGGCGTTCCAGTAGGCCGACCCGCGCGCGCGCCAGGTGCCACCGGTGTCGACCAGCGCGAGCAGATCGGTCGCGATGCGGGTCGCCGGACCGAGCTGGTTCAGTGAGGTGTGACAGCCCATGAGCGCCGACAGTGCTTGCGCATGCTGGTCAGAACCGTTCAGGCCCGAGGCGCGCACGCGCTCGAGGGCTGACTCGAGGACGGCGATCGCACGCAGCTCGTTGCGTGTCGAGAAGTTGCACCGGGCGATCGCGATGCACGCGTCGAGCGCGCGCAACGGCTGGTCGACCTCGTCGGCCAGCTCGAGCGCGAGGTGGTAGTCCACCAGGGCGGCTTCGAGGTCGCCGACCGACTCGCTCGCACGCGCGAGACCCCACGCCGCCGACAGTCCGGCGCTGGGGACGAGCGCGGCGAACTCCGTTCGGGCGAACGCCGGGTCACCGTTGGCCAGGGCGAGCTCCGCAGCCGCGAGTCGCCAGCGGATCTCGTCCGGGAGATGCTCCGGAGCGGTCGCCGGGCTGAGCTGGCTGACGTCGACGCCCAGCCGCGCAGCGAGGTCCGCGATGACATGAGGCGTCGGCTTCCGCTTCCCGTGCTCCAGCATGGAGAGATAGCTCGCCGAGATGCCCGGACCGGCGAGGTCGGACTGGGTCAGACCCCGCTGTGTACGCAGCTGGCGCAGCAGTGCGCCGAAGGTCTGTGCCACACCCACCCCCTGAGACTCCGAGCCGTGGATGCAACTCTAGGTCATGCGGCATGACTCACCTCTAATGGAGCATGACAAGATCTGTCACGTCTGTGACACTGAGGCGACGTCGTCGGTCCTACCTGCACGGGGGTCAGGTAGGCACAGCGGCGGACAGGCCATCATCGTCGGCACGCGTGCCCGTCGGGTGGTGCGATCTGCTGAAACGCCCGGGGCGCTCCCAGCTCAGCCGCCGGCAGGGACAGCCAGCAGCTGTCGCTGTGCAGCACGGTCGCGAGCCACGAGGCGAGGCGGGACCAGCGTCTGCGCGTCATCGGTGTCGATGTCCTCCTCGCACCTCGTCCGGAACGTGCGACAGGTCTGGGCTGAGCGACCTGTGGGGGGGCCGGGTCACGGAGCAACCCGGCCCCCCACCGCGCTCCGGGGCTCCCAGGAACGAGCAGATCTCCCGGTGTTGGGCACCATCCCCCAGGCACGCTCACCGCGAACAGTTCAGCCGGTTCGCGGGAGTTCACGGGTGGCGTTCACCTCTGGACGCGGGCGCCACCTCCGCCCGACAGCGCCTCCACCTCTCGTCGGGTGGCCATCGAGGTGTCGCCGGGTGTGGTCATCGCAAGGGCACCGTGCGCGGCACCGAGATCGAGTGCCTCGCGCAGCGAGCGGCCATCGAGCAGGCCGAAGATCAAGCCGGACGCAAAGCTGTCGCCGCCACCGACCCGGTCGAAGATCTCCAGCTCCGGCCGGTGCGTGGCGTGAACCACCCCCGTGTCCGCCGACCAGGCGATCGCTCCCCAGTCATTGACTGTTGCCGACCTCACGGCTCGCATCGTCGTGGCGATGACCTCGAAGTTCGGATACGCCGCGCAGACTCCGGCAAGCATCGCCGCGAAGGCCCCCACGTCGAGGTTGTCCACGTTGTCGCCGACGCCCGCCACCTCGAACCCGAGCGAGGTGGTGAAGTCCTCCTCGTTCCCGATCATGACGTCGACGAACGGCGCGATCGCCCGGTTCACCTCCTGCGCCTTGGCCTGACCTCCGACGCCCTTCCACAGGCTCGGCCGATAGTTCAGGTCATACGAGGTGATCACGCCGTGACGCTTGGCCGCCTGCACCGCTTCCAGAGCAACTTCCGCAGACGACTCGGACAAGCCGGCGAAGATCCCTCCGGTGTGGAACCACCGGGATCCGTGGTTGCCGAACACGTCGTCCCAGTCGACATCGCCCGGGGCGAGTGCGGCGACGGCTGTGTGGCCGCGGTCCGAAACTCCCACGGCCCCACGGACTCCGAACCCCCGCTCGGTGAAGTTGAGGCCGTTGCGTACGGTCCGACCGATCCCGTCGTAGTCACGCCAGGACAGGAAGCGAGTGTCCACGCCGCCCTGGCAGATCAGGTCCTCGACGAGGTGCCCCACCTCGTTGTCGGCGAGCGCTGTCACGATCGCCGTCCTCAGCCCGAAGGCCTTGCGAAGCCCACGGGCGACGTTGTACTCGCCGCCGCCCTCGGACACGACGAACGACCGGGTCGTGCGGGTGCGTCCAGCGCCCGGGTCCAGACGCAGCATCACCTCCCCGAGCGAGACGGCGTCGAAGGCAGGGCCCTCGGAGGCCGGGATGTCGATCGTCATACGAGGACTCCCTTGGCTGCGTCGAGCGCCTCCCGCGAGAGGCGCTCGATCTCCTCGAAGTCACCGGCTACCTGGCTCGCCATCGGGGTGAGCCAGGTCCCGCCGACTGCAGCGACGTTCGGGAGCGCGAGGTAGTCGGACAGGTTCGCAAGGTGGACACCGCCGGTAGGGATGAACGACACCTCCGCGAACGGTCCCGCCAGAGCCGCGATCGCCTTGCTGCCTCCAGAAGTTCCAGCCGGAAAGAACTTGAGGAGATCGAGGCCTAGGTCGAGCGCCTGCATGACTTCGCTGGCGGTGACGGCACCCGGAACCACGGGGAGGCCGAGCTCGTCGCACCGCCGGACCACCGCTGCGCTCACCCCGGGACAGACGGCGAACCGGGCACCAGCAGCCACCGCGTCCTCGACGTCCCGGACGCTCTTCACCGTCCCGGCACCGACGACGATGTCGGTCTCGGACGACATCAGCCGGATGGCCTCGAGAGCGCCCGGGGTCCGCAGGGTCACCTCCGCACAGTCGATGCCCCCCGCGAGGAGGGCGCGAGCGACAGCGGCTGCCACCCGCGGATCCTCGATCACGATGGCGGGAATGATCGGGCTCGACACGAGCTCCGTCAGCGGTGTGGTCATCGCAGGACATCTCCTTGGGCGGCCACCCGGAGCGCCTGGGCAGCGATGGTCAGCGCCGGGTTCACCGCGGCGGAGGACGGAAAGAAGGACGAGTCGACGACCAGCAGGTTCTCGACGTCGTGCGTGCGACAGAGCGGGTCGAGCACGGAGGTGGTGGGATCGCTCCCGGCGACGCAGGTGCCGCACTGGTGGGAGTTGGTCTCGATCCCCATCGTCTGGGTCTGCACCACGGGAAATCCCATGGACTTCAGCGCCCGCTTCGTGTGCGTGACGAGCCCGTGGTGCGCCGTCATGTTGTTGCGGCGCCAGGTCACCTCGACGCGACCACCCTGGCCCAGCGTGACCCGGTTTGCCGGGTCCGGAAGGTCTTCTGACTCCAGATAGAAGTCCCACGACCGGTCCATCGCTGCGTTCAGCGCCCACAGGGGGACCACGGGCATCGCGACCTTCACCATGGCACCTCGCAGCTTCCCGAGCATCTGGATGTTGCCGAGCGGATAGTGCTCAGGCCCGTCGAGATACCAGTCGTTGACCATCAGGGTCTTCTGGAACGAGACCCTGTTGCGTTCACGGGGATCGAAGGCGACCGTGAAGGTCGCGTTGTGGACCATGTAGTTGCGACCGACCTGGCCGGACGAGTTGGCCAGACCGTTCGGGTGTCTGTCGTTGGCGGACGCCAGGAGAAGCACGGCCGAATTGACGGCACCGGCAGCCAGCACGAAGGTCCGCGCGCGGATCTCGATCGACTCACCGCCGCGGATCCCGACGGCGCTCACCACCCTGCGCCCCGACCCGTCGGTGAGCAGCCGAGTGACGCGAGTGTCGTCCAGAAGGACCGTGTGACCCGTGGCAAGCGCTGGCGTCAGCGCGCTCCGCTCGGCGTCGCTCTTCGCCCCGACCTGACACGGGAAGCCGTCGCACGTCGAGCAGAGGATGCAGGTGCCCCCGTCACGGCGGTCCAGGCCCATGGCAGAGAACGACGGGTGCAGGCCCTGGCGCGTGAACCCGTCCACCACCCGCTGGAGCGCGTCGTCGTGAGCCACGGCCGGGTAGGGGTAGGGCGAGGACCGCCATGGCTCGGTGGGATCCGAGCCCGGTGATCCGTGTACGTCGAACATGGTTTCCGCGCGTCCGTACCACGGCTCAAGGTCTGAGTAGGAGAAGGGCCATGCGGGCGACGTCCCCTCTGCGTGCTCGAGGACACCGAAGTCTTCCGCCCGGAAGCGCGGGAGGCTGGCGCCGTACATCTTCGTGTTGCCGCCCACGACGTAGTGCACACCGGGGTCGAACCACCGCTGGGCCAGCACGTCCCACCAGGGATCGTTCGCCCTGTAGCGACCGGCCCCGAAGACCTGAGCGGGCTGCCAGTTCTCCGGCTCCCTCGGCAGATAGGTCCCGCGCTCGACGACGACCGACTCGATACCTTGCTCGGCGAGTCCTCGTGCCAGGACGGAGCCACCCATTCCCGAGCCGACGATGGCGACATCGGTGTCGATCACGACGGGCACGACTACTTGACCGATCCCGAGGTCAGACCCTGGACATAGAAGCGACCGAGCGTCAGGTAGGCGATCAGCGTGGGGATCGCTGCGATCAGCGCACCGGCCATCACGATGTTCCAGTCCACCGTCTGGGTGCCAGACAAGTTGTTCAGAGCCGCAGTCACGGGTTGAGACTTCGGGTTGGGGATCACCACGATGCCGAACAGGAAGTCGTTCCAGATGTTGGTGAACTGGAAGATGCCGGCCACGACGAATCCCGGTGCGGACAGCGGCAGGACGATCCTCCAGAACGTCCTGATGACTCCTGCCCCGTCGATGGCCGCCGCCTCGACCAACGCTGTCGGGATCGTCGCCGTGTAGTAGTTGCGGAACATCAGCGTCGTTATCGGGATGCCGTAGACCACATGAACGAGGATCAACCCCGGGATCGTTCCGTAGAGCCCGACCAGCTGCAGGAACTTCACGACCGGGATGAGGACCGACTGATAGGGGATGAACATCCCGACCAGCATCAGCGTGAAGATCACGTTGTCGTAGCGGAAGCGCCACTTGGACAGCAGATAGCCGTTGAAGGATCCGATCAGGCACGACAGCACGACAGCGGGGATGACCATCTCGAACGAGCTGATGAAGTTGGGAGAGAGCCCCTTCCACGCCGCCGAGATCCCGTCCAGGGAGATCGGGTTCGGCAGCTGCCACATCGTGGAGACGTCGGCGTTCACGGAGGTCTTGAACGCTGCCGAGACCATGATGTAGAGCGGGAGCATCATGATCGGGACGAGGATGAGAAGGAGCACGAATTGGAAGCGCCGTGCCGTCTTGCCGAACGCCTGATGCTGGAGACCGCGGCGTGTGCCCCTCGGCGGTCTGAGGACACGTCGCCGACTCTCGACGACCATCACGTCAGTCATCGGAGTCCCTCCGACCGGTGCGCACGAGGTAGGGGACGACGACGATGCACACCATCACCAGCATGACGATGGCCGCGGCGGCGCCGATGTTGGGTTGCAGCGCCTTGTAGATGGTCTCGTACACGAAGATGCCGGGCATGTCGGTCGCGAAGCCCACGCCACTGCCGCTCATCGCGTAGATCAGGTCGAACATCTTGAACGCCACGTGCGTGAGGATCACCAGAACCGTGACGGCAAAGGGCTTCATCAGCGGCATGACGATGGAGCGGTAGTAACGCAACCCGGTCGCGCCATCGAGCTGGGCGGCTTCGAGGATCTCGTGGGGCACCGATGCCAGGCCCGCGAGGAACATCGCCATCGAGAAGCCCATCAGCTGCCAGGACGCCGCGAGTACGACGGCAAGGAGTGCGAGCGGGATGCCCAGCTTCACCTGGATGAAGTCGCCACCCGGGAGGACCTTGTTGAGCATGCCGCTCAGGTCCCCGACCACTGTCGGAGATGACGTCCAGTCTGGACGGAGCGGGGATCCGGTGATCCGCTCGTAGGCCGCGGACAGACCGGAGTTGGCCAGGATGAGATTCAGGCCCGCTTCGGGGTTGAACAGCCACCGCCACACGACGCCCGTCACGATGAACGACAGCGCATAGGGCAGCATGAAGACAGACCGGAAGAATCCTCGGGCGCGGAGCGCGTTGTGCACCAGCACCGCGAAGAGAAAGCCGAGCCCGACGGCCAGGATCAGGAAGAAGAAGGCGAAGACGAGGTTGTTGCGCACGTCGGCCTGGAAGCGCCCGGAGTTCGCGAGCGTCTCGTAGTTGGCGTACCACGGGTCGGTCGGTGTCAGGTCGGGCTTGGCTGCTCGCCAGTTGCTCGAGATAGAGACGGCCACCGAGTACCCGATGAACACGTAGACGAACACGCAGACGATGAGAAAGCT
>JANMBJ010000467.1:0-11404 GCA_031360335.1 Candidatus Nanopelagicales bacterium | reverse complement strand
GGATCCTGACAGCAGCTGGACCGCAAAATCATTTCGCGTGATGGATGGACGCGGTGCACATCACCGGGATGACGGATCGCTGCGCATCAACACCGGCGGCTGACTTTGAGATGCCTGCTGCGAGACCGGCGTGGTGCCCTGTCCCGGATCCCACGGGCACGACGAAGCGATGGATCCCATCGCTTCGTCCTCAGGAACGGACGAAGGCTGCAAGACGCGTGAAATCTCCGCGGTCCGCTTCGCGCAGTGCGGCCATGTACTGGTCTCGTGTAGTGATTGCGGTGTCGAGTGTCGTCCTGCCCCAGGTGAAGCGTGGGGTCTCCAACGCCTGCATCAGCAAGTCGGTCATCTCGCGTCCGTGTCGGCCGTTGCCATTCGGAAACGGGTGGATCGCGACGAGTCGGTGATGGAATCGGTACCCGGCCTCATCAACGGGCATCGGGCGGTCTCCGGCGACCCACAGCTTCGTGTCGTCCATGAGGTCCGGACGCAGACGCTGATCTCGTGCGGGACCACGCCGATGTTCATTTCCGAGTTGCGGTACGTGCCGGCCCAGGTCCAGACCTGGCCGAACATGTCGCGGTGCAAGATGCGGACAGCCAGGTCGTCCAGCAGCCCGTTCACACTCGGTGTGCGCCAGCGGCGCTTGCGTCGGGCGGCGAGGATGTTGCCCTGCTCAGCTTCGTTGAGGTCGCCTCTGGTCGCGACCCACGACAGGCGCAGGCCGCGCGCCTCGTCATCGCCCAGGGGAGTGGAGCCGTCCGGGCCGAGGCTGTCCCAGCGGTCGGAAGGGTCAGGCGCCATCGGGCTCTCGCCACAGGCGTGGCTGGTCCCGGATGATGGCTGCCTGCTCGTGCAGTTGCTGCTCGTCGACGTCGCTGGTGGCTGCCTGGTCTTCCAGCGCCATGCTGTGCCGCGTCAGGTTGAACCACTCTCTCGCGCGCGCCATTGCCTGCTGCTCGACACGGTGCTCGAGCGGCTCCCGCGGGACCAGGGCGTAGACAACGTCACAGCCGAGCGCGTCGGCCGCTCGTTCGAGGGTGTCGAGCTGGATGCGGCGAACCTGCTCCTGTTGCTCGAGACGCAGAACGGTGCTCTCCACGACACCCATGCGTGCAGCGAGGTCGGCCGCAGACATGCCGAGGGCTTCTCGGATCGCTCGAACCCAACCGCCACGAGGCGTCGAAGCCTGCGCAGCCAGGGAGGACAGTCCGGGGAGCCGCCTGTCCAGAGCTCGACGTGCTGTCCGCCTCGAGGCGGACGAGGTCGTGGCCATCTGGGTCTCCTGTTGAGCGGTGAGGTGCACGAGAGAACCGATCAGTCAAGCATCACAGTACTGGACAACCCACGCTATTCTCGCACTTCAATGCAGGAAAATCGGCGATCTTCCTGCACTTGAATGCGGGATTTGCTCTCCTTCTTCACGACAGGCAGGGTCGGCGTGCGCTCGTGAAGACCGGCCGAAGGCGTTGACCCGTTGTATCACGCGTGAGACAATCCGAGAATGACTGAAGTCAGTGTTCGTGACCTGCGCAACCATGGCGGTGACGTCCTCGACTCCGTGCTGCGCGGGGAGCGGGTGACGGTGACCCGCGCCGGGAAGCCTGTCGCGGAGCTGCGCCCGGTGGCGGCATCCGGAACGCCGTCGACCGTGGTGATCGATCGCTGGGCAACGATCCCGGTGCTCGACTACAAGGCGTTGCGCGCCGACATCGACGCGGTGCTGGATCCGGCGCTGTGAGCCAGCGCGAGGTCGGGCTGCTCGACACCAGCGTCGTGGTCAGCCTGGGCGGGATCACCGACTCGGCCGATCTCCCGTCGCGGTGCTTCGTCTCCGCGATCACCCTCGCCGAGCTGTCCGTCGGCCCGCTTGTGGCCAGGAGCGACGAGGACCGGATCGCTCGGCAGAGCGTGCTCCAGCAGGTGGAGGCCGACTTCGACCCGATCCCGTTCGACGCTGCCGCCGCGCGCGCCTTCGGTCGGGTGGCCGCGCAGCTCCGCGCGTCGGGACGCAAGACCAGCGCCCGTGCCTACGACGCTCTCATCGCGGCAACCGCCGTGGCACACGGGATTCCGGTCTACACCCGCAACCCGGACGACTTCGCCGGCATCGAGGCGCTGACGGTCGTCGCAGTCGGCGACGCCTCATAACCCTGGTGTCGCGCAGGGTCACGTCGCGGGGGCGGCAGCCAAGATCGCGACCGAACGCCTATCGGGTCGTTCATCCGCTGACGCCGCGTTCATCTCCTCCCGAAGGCTTCTGGTGGTCGCCCGAGAGCATCTGATGTGCCTCGCCGGCGGGCCACACCGGTTGGGGGTCCGGAGGCCAGCGCGGCGTCGGAAACTCTGGACCGAGCAGCGCCTGCGCCCCGCGCGCGTAACTGATCGCCGTGCCAGCACTCCCCGACCGCGATGTTCGGCCCCCACAGGTGGTGCGGTTCCCGGCGCAGGAATGGGTCGCAGCCCGACGGGCGCTCGGCGCGGCCCGCGACCCGGTCACGACACATCGCGACCTCCGTGGTCCGGTGCGCGGCAAGGTCGTCATCGCCGTCTGCCTGCTGTTGTCGTGAGCCATGGCTGGCGCGAGACCTGATCCTCGCGCAGGCTGGCAGGATGTCCACGTCGCCGGTCCGCGATCCCTGGGCCGGCTATCTCGAGCGGTTCCACCGCGAGAGCCCTGGCATCACCGAGACGACCTTCTCCCGGGCGCGCGACCCCGAGCTGGGCGACCCCTATGACTGGCTGGCGTCGGCGATCCCGCCCAGTTCGGAGCGGGTCCTCGATCTGGGCTGCGGGAGCTCGCCTGTGCAGCCACGCCTGTCAGTCGGCTCGGGCTATGTCGGCATGGACCTGTCGGGCGACGAGCTGCTCGGCGGTCGGCGACGAGGGCGCGGCCCGACCTGCCAGGCCGATGCACGTGCTATCCCGCTGGCTGACGCAACCGTCGACGCGGTGATCTGGTGCATGAGCCTGATGTTGGTGCGACCTGTCGAGGACGCGCTCGCGGAGTCTACGCGCGTGCTGCGTCGCGGGGGTGTGCTCGCCGCGCTCCTGCCCTCGGGCGGCCCCATCGGGCTCACTGACGCGCGAGTGGTCGCGTCGCTCGCCCTTACGCTCCGAGGCCCGGGCTCGATGCCGCAGCGGCTGTCTCGACGGCGGATGTCAAGACTCGTGCGCGCCGTCGGCCTCGAGGTCGTCTCAGCGGGTTCGCACCGCTTCGCGCTGCCGCTCGAGGATGCCGACGATGCGGATCTGGCCGTGCGCATGCTGTACACCCCGGGGCGCGATGAGGAGCAGCTGCAGCGAGCCCGCACCAGCCTCGGGCGACTGGCGCGTCCTGGTCGGGAGCTCCCTCTGCCGCTGCTCCGTCTCGTCTGCCGCCGGCCCTGACACGAGTCAGGGCCGGCACACTGCAGGCACCCGTCAGGCGGTCTTGCTGAGCCCGAGGTTGTCGATCGAGAAGAGCGGCAGCTCGCGTCGCAGGTCGACGTTCTCCTGCGGGTCGAGCACCCCGTGCTGCACGCAGGCAGGGACGGTACGGCCGAGCTCGGGGTGCGCCATCGCGTAGACGCACGACGACAGCCGCTCCTGCACCGCGTGGATCTCCGGGTCGTCCGACCACGTGTTCTGCTCGAGCAGATCCCACGCAGGCTTCACGACGTCGGCGTCCATGAACGCGTGAACGACGAAGGTAGTGCCACGTACGCCGTGACGCAGCACTGAACGCACGCCGCCCGCCCTGCGCGCGAAGCGCCGCGCGTAGGCGACACCCGTCACGATGGTCGAGGGGTGCGACGTGAGCACCCGGAGCACGCGCACGACCGAGAGCGCGGTCGGCTGATCCGTCACTCGCATGCCACCGAGGTGCGCGAAGAAGACATCGCGAGCAGCGAGGTCCTCTGCGTCATCGGGGTCGAGCACCGGCACCCACTGCGGTCCGACGTAGGCACCCCACGAGGTGCGGTTGCAGCGAGGGTCGCCGAACTGTAGAGCCGTGTAGGGCACCGGGGCGCCGACGGCCTCCTCGATGTGCTCCCACACGTCGTCGATCCCGATCTCGCGGAAGTCGCCCTCCCAGCGTCGGTCGTCGCCGACGAACGCAGCGGGCTGGAAGCTCACCAGGTCGAACCCGGCATCGAGTGCGGTACGCGCCACATGCGTGACCTCGTCGACGTTGGCTGGCGTCACGGTCATGTTGTGCGCCAGGAAGGAGTCGACGCCGTGCTCCTGCTTGAGACGTCGGAACATCTCGACGAACCCTCGACGGTAGAGGTCGAGGTCGCTCTCGCTCCGCGGACGCGGGACACCGCGTCGACCGCGCATGAGCGAGTCGAAGTGCCCGGCGAACGAGAGGCGGTCGAAGCGCGGCTTCCCCTCGTCGTCGAGCGCGAGACGCACGAGGTAGTCGTAGTCGAAGTCGCCGTGGGTCATGCTCATCGGCTCCCGGCCCTCCGCCCGCATCGCGAGAAGTGCCGCCGCATGGTCGTCCGGCTCCAGCAGCGACACCTCGCCACCGATGAGCTGGGCGTGCGAGCGCGGTCCGCGCGCGGTGCGGAAGAACGCCATCTGCTTGCGTACCTCGCGCAGCGTGTGCTGACCGTCGGTGCGCACCTTGTTGGCGTCGGCCGAGTGGTAGCACGGCTTGCACGTGAGGTTGCACTTGGGGAAGACGCCGTGCGTTCCCTCGCAGCCGACCCCGTTGCGACCGATGATCTGGTTGGCTGTGCGGTTGACCAGCGGCAGCTCGTCCCAGCGCCGCCGCATGACGGCTCGGGTCTCGGGGTCGACCGCGCGGGTCACGACGTCGAGCCGCCGCCACCAGGGTGCGCGGCCGCCGGTCGTGGCGGCGCTGGAGCCCGGAGCGTGCGGGTGGTGGGTCGACATCGTCTAGTCCTCACTTCGTGGTGCGACGACGGCTGTTCCCGACGTCGTGGCTGGGCTCTGGAGGCGGGTGAGAGGGATGACGTGGCGGGCCTCCTGCGGCACCACGACGTAGGCGGGAGCGCCGACGCCGAGCAGCGAGGGGCCGAGGTGCGTCTCGAGGGCGAGCGGTGTGCCCGAGCAGTCGACGTGCACGAGATGGCGCGCGCCGTGCGGACGGGTGCTCGTGACGACGCCGGCGACGTCCCATGCCTCGCCGGGGCCGGCGACGCGGAGCGCCTCCTGCCGCACGACGAGACTTCCCCGGCCGTCAGGCGTGCCCCAGGGCACGTCGAGCACCCCGAGAGGCGAGAGGTGGCGCCCCGCGACCACCTCGCCCATGACGGCGTTGCGGCCGCCGAGGAACTCGTGCAGCGCAAGGCAGCTCGGGCGCGTGTGCAGCGCGTCGATCGTGTCGTGCGCGGTGATCCGGCCGTCGAGCAGCACGGCGACGGTGTCGGCCAGCGCGGCCGCCTCGGCGCGGTCGTGCGTCACCACGAGCACGGTCGTCTCGACTGCCGCCCGGAGGTCGCGCACGAGGGTGTGCATGTCGTCGCGCACCTCAGGATCGAGAGCGCTGAACGGCTCGTCGAGCAGCAGCACCAGCGGTCGTGCGGCGAGAGCGCGGGCGAGCGCGACGCGCTGCTCCTGGCCACCCGACAGCGTGGCCGGCCGGCGAGACGCCAGGCCCGTCAGGCCCACGAGGTCCAGGAACCTCCCGGCGGAGGCCCGCGCCTCTCGTCGGCGCACCCCTGACACGATCAGGGGGAAGGCGACATTGTCGAGCACGTCGAGGTGGGGGAACAGGCGGGGGCGCTGGAAGACGAGGCTGGTGCGGCGTCGTTCGGGTGCGACACCGTCGACCTGGCGACCATCGAGGAAGACCTCGCCCGCGGCCGGGTCGTCGAGCCCGGCGACGATGCGCAGCAGGGTGCTCTTGCCCGATCCGGACGGTCCGAGCAGCGCCACGCACTGCCCCGCCTCGACCGAGAGGTCGACGCCGGCGAGCACGGGCGTCGCCCCGAAGGAGCGTTCGACCCCTCGGATCTCTAGGTGGCCGCTCACCGCTGTGCCGTCCTTCTGATCGAGAGGTGGATGGCGGCAAGCAGGACGAGCGGCGGTGCCACGATGAGCGCGGCGATGACCGCGACGCTGCTGTCGTGGCCGCTGCTCGAGGCGCTCGACCCCAGCAGCTGGGCGAGCGTCGTGACGCGACCGGCGCCGAGCACGAGCGTCATGAGGTAGTCGCTCCAGGCCACGAGGAACGCGAGGAACGCCGACATCACAAGTGACGGGGCGACCATCGGCAGGTGCACGCGCCAGAGCGTCGACCGGGGCGACGCCCCGAGGGTGCGCGCCTGCTCCTCCATCGTGAGGTCGTGCGCCGCGTAGGCCGCGCGCATGACGGACACCGTGTAGGGGAGTGAAAAGGCGACCAGGGCTGTGATCAGCGCGACCGAACCTGGGATGCCCCATCGCAGCGTGACCGACGTGAGCCCGAGGACGACGGCGAACGGCGGCACCGCGACCGGCAGCACGAGGAGCACACCGACGAGCCGACCGTGACGGATATCGTGGGTCTCGAGCGCTCGCGCCGCCATCGCTCCGAGAGGTGTCGCGATCACGGCCACGACGACGGCGACGGCGAGCGACGACGCCATCGCCGAACCGGCCCCGGCCTCGAAAGCGGCCCGCCACCCGTCGAGACCCCACTGTCGCGGGAGCCGGTCGGGGAAGGTCCACCGGTCGGCGAACGCCCACAGCAGCATGGGCACCAGGGGCGCGAGCCACCAGACCCCGAGCGCGGCCGACGCAGCCGACCGCACGACCGTGCCGACCCGCGACCGACTCGGACGGGCGACGGCTGTGTCGATGCGCGGCGACGGCGGTGCCGCGACGGCGGTCATCGTGCCGCCGCCGTACGTCGCAGCATCACGGTGCCCACCAGCGCGATCGCACCCGCGACACCGACAGTCAGCACGGCCACGGCCATCGCCTCAGGACGAGTGTCGAGGTCGACGTCGGTGAACAGCCGATAGGCCAGTACGGGCAACGGCTCTGGATAGCTGCGCCCGAGCAGCCAGGAGACCTCGTAGGAACCCACGACGTACGCAGCGGACAGCGTCGCCGACACGACGAGGGCGGGTGAGGCGAGGGGCAGCGTGACGCGACGGAACCTCTCCCACGCCGAGGCACCGAGGACAGCCGCGGCCTCCGAGAGCTCGCGCTCACGTTGCGAGAGCGACACCAGAACGACGAGCGCGACGAAGGCCGACTCCTTCCAGGCATACTCCGCCACGACGCCCACCCACCAGGGTCCGGCGATCAGCTGGGGGAAGGTAGTGGGGTCGGCGCCCAGCAGCCGCGACACGAGGCCGGAGTCCGACAGCAGGAGCCCGGTAGCGATAGCCCCGACGAGGTGAGGCACCGGCACCGTGGCGGCCGCCAGCAGCGCCAGGAAGCCACGACGCGGTGCGATCCGGTGGACGAGGAGGGCGGCTGTCAACCCCAGCACCACCGCGATGGCGGTGCTCGCCGCAGCGATGGCCAGGCTGATCCGCATCCCGTCGGCCACCGCCGGTGACGCCAGCGCGGAGTACGCAGATGTGGTGAAGGCCGGCTGCCCCGCGAGCGGCATCAGCCCGACGCTCTGCAGGACCGCCGAGCCGAGCCCGAGCACCAGCACGGCGAGCACCGGCGCCAGGGCGGGGAGGGCCAGCAGCGACCCACGGCCCCGGGGAGTAGAAGCCCGACGCTCCGTCGCGTCGGTTGTCACGACCGCGCTAGCCACCCAGCACCGACTTTCGCCAGCCCTGCTCGAGCGGGGTCACCCAGGTGGCCGACAGCTCCGGGTTGGAGCTGGTGGACAAGGTCGAGAACGGAGGCACGACGGATATCGCCGAGCGCGCCTCGAGCGGGGCGCGCAGCGACTCGGGCACCTTCGTCACGTCGAGCACGGTGTACTGCCCCCACGTCGAAGGGTCGGCCTTGGCGGCCTGCTGCTCGGGGGAGAGCGC
Organism: Candidatus Nanopelagicales bacterium; assembly: GCA_031360335.1. Classification (GTDB taxonomy): domain Bacteria; phylum Actinomycetota; class Actinomycetes; order S36-B12; family CAIYMF01; genus Longivirga. The sequence goes on along the minus strand of JANMBJ010000467.1, from coordinate 3,467 downwards.
GAGGTTGGCGACCACCTGCGCCGCGGCGGAGTGGGCGGCGTTGGCGGGGATCGCCAGGAACGACGCGTTGCCCAAGGAGCCGTCACGCAGCGAGAGCACCTTGGTGGTGGCGGGGAAGGTGCCGTCCTTCACCCGCGCGTCGATCGTCGCCGGACCGTAGGTCATGGTGAACCACACCTGGCCGTCGGAGTAGAGCTTGTCGAGCGCCGTCAGGTCGCGGGGATAGGTCTGACCGCCGCGCCAGAGCGACGGTGCCACGCCCGAGAGCTTCGACCACAGGGCGTCCTCCAGCGGCTGAGCCGTGGCCGCGTCGTATGTCGACGGCACCGACGCGACGCCGCCGGAGATGCCATAGAGCGCCTGCCGCACGAACGCCGACCCCGTGAAGTCCGGCGGCTGCGGATAGGTGAAGCGGGCGGGGTGATCCTGCGCCCAGGTCAGGAGCTCGGGGATCGACGTCGGCGGCGACGTGACCTTTGCGGAGTCGTAGGCGATCACGAACTGTGCCTTGTGCCACGGCGCCTCGCAGCCGTTGACCGGAGTTCCGAAGTCGTTGAGCAGCAAGGGATCGCGGGTGTCGAGGTAGCGAGCGTTGGGCAGCGATGTCGCCCAGCCGCACTTCCACAGCGAGGCCTGCGCTCCGGTACGGAAGTTCTCGCCGTTGACCCACACGAGGTCGACCGACCCGTCCATGGTGCGGCCGGCGGTGGTCTCGGAGACGACCCGGTTGAGCGCGTCGGCCGTGTCGGTGATCGGCACCCGGTGGATCGTGACGCCCTGTGCTGCGGCAGCGGGGGCGAGGATCTTGTCGACGTAGGAGTTGCCGAGGTCGTCGCCGCCGTACATCCACAGGTTGACCGTCTGCCCCTGGGCTGCACTGGTCACGAGCGACCAGCTCGTCGCCGGGTCGACCACTGCGGGCGGTGCCACGGTGGCGCCAGCGCACGCGGTCAGGGAGAGCGACGCCCCGGCGAGCACGCAGAGCAGGCCGACTCGTCGAGGTCGGACGTGGGTCGACGGCATCAGTTCTCCAGGGCGGTAGGGGCAGGGCGGACGCCGTACAACCGCGGGGCGGTTACCCCGGGGAGTGCGACTGACACGTGGGTGGGCCGATCGATGCGATGTCGTGACCCGCGCCGGCCCGTGACAGCGTGGGCGGACGCACCCGACGTGTGCGGACCGAGCGACGGAGGCGGCAGCATGCTCGACCCGATGGCGCGCACGGTCATCGCGAGGCCGGTCTCGGCCCTCGCGGCGGCGCTCGACCGACCGGGAGTCTCGCCCGACGGCATCACGCTCGTCGGCCTCGTGCTCGGGCTTGCGGGGGCGGGTGCAGCGGCCGGGGCGCACTGGGTCGTCGCCCTCGTGCTGTGGCTGCTCTCACGGGTCGCCGACGGCGCCGACGGCGCGCTGGCTCGTCGACGTGCGGGGGCGGGGCAGGTCGGCACGGGGGCTGGTGGCTTCCTCGACATCACGGCGGACTTCCTGGTGTACGGCTCGTTCGTAGCCGGGGTTGCAGTCGGATGGGGTGGATCGTTTCTTCCTTTCCTCGCCGTCCTCCTCGCCTACTACGTCAACGGAGCTGCTTTCCTGGCGTTCTCCTCGATCGCCGAGCGCACCGGTCACGTGCTCGACGACGGGCGGTCGCTGTCGTTCCTCGGCGGACTGGCCGAGGGCACCGAGACGGTCGTCGTGCACTCGCTGTGGTGCGTCCTTCCGGCCTACGCCGGACCCATCGCGTGGGTGTGGGCGGCTGTCGTGTCGGTGAGTGCGGTCCAGCGAGTGGTGTCGGGCTACCTGACCCTGCGCCGCCCTCCCGCCTGACCCACGCCTGGCCGTCAGCGGTGCCGCAGCCACCTACGTCGGGCGCACGGACCGGAGCAGGCGGATGCCGGCTGCGGCCGCGCCCTGGCCGAGCCGCGACTGCACGTCCTGCACGGCGGCGAGCCACGGGCCGTCGCCGTAGGTGGGATACGGGTGCGTCGTCGACGCGATGGCGCCGACCTTCAGCCGGGCGCGGACCGCGAGAGTCAGCTCAGCGAGCGTCTCGCCGGCGCGCGGGCCCACGAGGGTCGCTCCGACGACGCGTCCGCGGGCGTCGACGGCGATGCTCGAGAAACCGCACGGATCGCCGTCGGTGAGGGCGCGGTCGACGCGGTCGTGGCCCCAGTCGAGCAGTCGCGTGCCCGCGGGACGCTCCTCGCCAGCACCGGTCGGCACCCCGACAGCCGCGATCTCAGGGTCGGTGAACGTCACACGCGGCACTGCGCGCAGGTCGACCCGGCGGCGAAGACCGAGCACGGCGTTGGAGGCGGCGATGCTGGCATGCACCCCGGCCAGGTGCGTGAACTGCGGATGGGGCGTGAGGTCTCCGGCGGCCCAGATGCGCGGGTTGCTCGTGCGGAGCCGGTCGTCGACCCGGACATAGCCACGCTCGTCCAGAGCGACCCCTGCTGCCTCCAGACCCAGGCCGGTCGTGCGCGGTGTGCGCCCGACGGCGACAAGCAGCGCGTCGTAGGGAAGCGACTCCTCGACGTCGTCGCGCCTGACCACGAGCGTGCCGTGCTCCCCATCGGGCTCGACCCGGACGAGCGACGTAGCAGTCCGTACGGTGACGCCGTCAGCGCGGAGCGCCTCAGTGACGACCGCCGCAGCGCGGGCGTCCTCGCGGGGGAGGAGCCGAGGAGCGACGTCGACGATCGTGACGTCGGAACCCAGCCGCGCGAAGGCCTGGCCGAGCTCGCACCCGATCGCACCGCCTCCGAGCACGACGAGCCGTCGGGGCAACGTACGCAGCTGCCACACGGTGTCGCTCGTGAGGTGCGATGCCGCACGGAGCCCCTCGACGTCGGGTACCGCTGGAGACGCCCCCGTGGCCAGGAGCGCACGGGAGAACGGGATCTCGCGTCCGTCCACCACCGCGGTGCGCGGCCCCGCGAGGCGCGCCTCGCCGCGCAGCACCTCGACGCCGTACTCCGCCATCGCCTCCGGGGAGTCGTGCGGCTCGATCGTCGCGATCACGGCGCGTACCCGGTCGAGCACCCGGGCCAGGTCGACCCCGACTCCGGTGGTGTCGACGCCGAACGACGTGCTCCCCCGGGCGTGCTCGGCGCGTTGCGCGGCGGCGAGCAGCGACTTGCTGGGCACGCACCCGGTGAACAGGCAGTCGCCTCCCGGCAGCTCTCGCTCGACCATCACGACGCGCGCGCCGAGGAGCGCGGCGGTCCTGGATCCCACGATCCCTGCGGTGCCCCCTCCTATCACCAGCAGGTCGACGGGTGGGGCTTCGGTCGCGAGAGGACTCATCGCGACAGGCTGTCACGGACCCCGTGGTAGCGCTCCACGGCGTCCGCGTCATCGAGGCCAGCGTGAGGCCGCGGCAGCATGGTCGTCAGGGCCGTGGGTGATCGATGGTGTTCTCGTGTAGGTGGATGATGTAGCCACCACTTGGACCTGGCATCCCTTGG
>JANMBJ010000435.1:0-36874 GCA_031360335.1 Candidatus Nanopelagicales bacterium | reverse complement strand
CCTCGTGGCCGCCGTCGTCGACGAGCCGCCCAACCCCTGGCTGTCCTGGACGTACGTGACGGGCCACGTCGACGCTCTCGTCGCGGCCGGCAAGGAGCACCTGCTCATCACGCTGGCCTCCGTCGCGCTCGCGATGGTCGTCGCCATCCCCTTCGCACTTCTGGTGAGACGTTACCCCGGACTTCGGGGGTGGGTCCTCGGCCTCGGCGGCGTGCTCTACACGATCCCCGCGCTCGCCCTCGTCAGCGTGCTCTGGCCGGTCTTCGGGCTCTCGCCCCTGACGGTCACGATCGCCCTCGCTGTCTATGCGCTGCTCGTGGTGCTGCGCAACACGCTTGTGGGGTTGGATGGCGTTCCCGTCGAGGCCGTGGATGCCGCGCGGGGCATGGGATTCGGGCGTCGCCGGCTGCTGCTGAAGGTAGAGCTCCCGCTCGCGCTGCCGGCGATCCTCGCGGGCGTGCGCCTCGCCACGGTGTCGACCGTGGGACTCGTGACCATCGGTGCGCTGGTCGGGCACGGTGGCTTCGGAACTCTGATCCTCGGCGGCTTCGTCGACAACTTCTACCACGCGCAGATCATGACAGCGACGCTCCTGACGGTCGCCCTCGCGGTCCTGCTCGAGGGCCTCCTGCTCCTGCTCGAACGCGTCCTCACACCGTGGTCGCGCACCCGGAGCACATCGTGAGCACCGCGCTCGAGGTGTGGCAGTGGCTCACGGAACCCGCGCACTGGACCGGACCTGACGGGGTGCCGATCCGGACTGCGGAGCACCTGCGCATCAGCGTCACTGCGCTCCTCGTCGCAGTCGTCGTCGCGCTGCCCATCGGCATCGCGCTCGGTCGCAGCGGTCGCGGGTCCTTCCTCGCGTTCACCATCGGCAATGTCGGGCGCGCGGTGCCAACCTTCGCGCTCCTCTTCATCTTCGCGTCGTGGGATCCCGTCGGCGTGGGGGATCTTTCGGCGATCCTCGCTCTCGTGCTCTTCGCGATCCCGCCGCTGCTCACCAACACCTACATCGGACTGCGCGAGGTCGACGTCGACGCCAAGGACGCAGCCGTCGGGCTCGGCATGACGTCGCGGCAGCGGCTCTGGCGGGTCGAGCTGCCGCTCGCGGTGCCGTTGGTCGCGGCCGGCCTGCGGACGACCACGGTCCAGGTCGTCGCGACGGCGTCGCTCGCGGCATTCGTAGGTGGCGGGGGCCTGGGGCGTTACATCGTCGACGGGTTCGGGCAGCAGGACACGGTGCTGGTGGTCAGCGGTGTCGTGCTCATCGCGACCCTGTGCCTCGTGACCGAAGGGGTGCTGGCAGTGCTCCAGCGAGTCGTGACACCACCTCCGCTGCGCTCTGGCTCGCTGGTCGCGAGCGGCTCCGTGTCCGAGGGCTAGAGGTCACAGCGCCGTCACGAAGGGCGGGCGATCGGCGGATCGGGGTGGCAGACCTGGGCAAGCCGTGCTGAGGTCGAGCCATGAGTCGAACTCGGTTGACCCGTCGTACCTCTGTCCTGACCGCCGTCGCCGGCGCCGCGCTGCTGCTCGCCGGCTGTGGCTCGTCCACCGCCTCGTCGTCGAGCGCTGCCGGATCTGCGGCCCCCACCACGAAGGGCGCCGTGGTCGTCGGTGCCTTCGGCTTCGGCGAGAGCAAGATCCTCGCGAACATCTATGCCGACGTCCTGAAGAAGGCCGGTTATGACGCCTCCGTCAAGGAGCTCACCAACCGCGAGGTCGTCGAGCCTGCGCTCGAGAAGGGCGATGTCCAGGTCGTCCCCGAGTATCTCTCGACGCTGACCGAGTTCCTCAACGCGAAGGTCAACGGCGCCAACCCGCCGGCGAAGGCGAGCGGTGACGTCGACAAGACCCTCGTCGCGCTCACCGCGCTCGCGACCCCGCTCGGTCTCAGCCCGCTCACTCCCTCGGCCGCCGCTGACCAGAATGCGTTCGCCGTCCCGGCCGAGTTCGCCACCGCCCACAACCTGACGTCCCTCTCCGAGCTCGCGACGTATTCGAAGACCAACGCAGTGCGGCTCGGCGGTCCGCCCGAGTGCCCCAAGCGAGCGTTCTGCCAGCCTGGTCTGCAGACGACCTACGGCGCAGTGTTCTCGTCGTTCACGTCACTCGACGCCGGCGGTCCCCTCACCAAGCAGGCACTCAAGCAGGGGAAGATCGACGTCGGTCTCGTCTTCTCCTCTGACGGTGGTGTGGCGTCGTTCAACCTCACCGTGCTCGTCGACGACAAGATGTTGCAGAACGCCGACAACATCGTGCCGGTCGTGAAGACCGATATCGTCAGTGCCGACCTGACGGCCGCCCTCAACGGTGTGTCTGCCGCGATGACCACGGCCGACCTCGTCGCCCTCAACAAGTCGGTCGACATCGACCGCAAGGACCCCGCCACCGTCGCCACGGAGTGGCTCACCTCGAAGGGCCTCGCCTGACGGAGCCGGGACGCGGGGCGCCCTGAGGGTGCCGACCGTGCTGCACTGGCGGCCTTGACGGCGTGTCAAGAGCGGTTCCGCGGCTCAAGTGCTCGCGCGAGCGCCCGATGCACTGTGAGCAGGTGGGTGCGGCCGGGCGGTCCGGTCGGTCTCGGGCTGATCGGAGCGTGGCTGTCGTGGGTGCTCTCGGCGCGTCCCGTGAGGACCCGAGCGCCATCGATGCCCTCATGCGCAAGATCCGGTGGGTCGGCTGCCTCATGGCGGTCGTGCAGTTTGCCCTCTATACGCCCCCTTCCGGTCACGCGATGCCGTTCTCGCGGTGGTGGGGGGCGCTCCCTCTCGTGCTTCTCGCGGCCGTCAACGTGGCCGGCCTCGTCCGAGTGCGTCGTCGGCTGCCAGCCGACGAGGGATGGGTGCGCTTCCAGCTGGTGTGGGACTCCGCCGTCATCGTCGTCGTGCTGCTGATGTTCAGCTTCGACGACTCCAGCGCGCTCTGGGCCCTCCTCATCCTTCCGGTGCTCGAGGCCGCGACCCGGGGTTCGCGACGCCAGACCCTGACCACCTTCTTCGCGCTGTGCATCGCCTACGTCGTCCGCGAGGGAGTCGTCGCGGCCGTGTATCCGTACAACAACGTCACCCTCGACTCGGTCACGTATCGCCTCGCCGTCCTCGGCATCGTGTCGTTCAGCGTCGCCAGCCTCGCGGACCGGCTGACCCGTCAGATCATGGGCACGGCGTCGGCCCGGTCCGAGGCCGACCAGCTGCGTGCCCTCGCGGTAGCAACCCGGCTCATGTCGAGCCTCGACGTCGCGACCGTCGTGCGCGAGGTGACGCAGGCGACCGAGCAGTTCGGCTTCTCCCGCGTCGAGCTGCGCTCCGACTCCGGGGTGCTCGTCGACGGGCTGCCGCGCAACGGCGGCGTGATGATCAACGATCGCTGGTTCCTGCAGATGCTCCAGGCCACGTCGCGCGACGGCATCGCCGTCCTCGCGGGAGACGAGGCCGACCTCGAGCTAGCCGACGGAGAGGCGCTCGTCGTCGCACGCGTGTCCACGCGTCTCACCACCGAGGCTCTCCTCGTCGGGCGCCACGGCCTCCCCGTCCCGACCCAGCACCTCGAGGGCTTCCACCTCGTGGCCGAGCAGGCGAGCTCGGCGCTCGACAACGCGCAGCGGTACGAGGAGCGTCGGGCGTTCCAGAACAAGCTGGCGCACCAGGCAACACACGATTCGCTCACGGGTCTTCCCAACCGCGCTCTGCTCAACGACCGTGCGCAGACCGCGATCGCACGCAGCCGGCGCACCGGTTCGCTCGTGTCGGTGATGTTCATCGACCTCGACCGGTTCAAGGAGATCAACGACGTGCTCGGCCACAGCGTGGGCGACGCACTTCTCATCAGCGTCGCGTCACGTCTGAGCGAGCTGATCCGACCCGAGGACACCTGCGCCCGCGTCGGTGGTGACGAGTTCGTCGTCGTGTGCGCCGATCACGCCAACGACGTGAGCGTCCTCGAGCTCGCGCACCGGTTGCGGGCCGCTCTGCACGCGCCCTTCCAGGTCGAGGGCATCGTGCTCGACATCGAGGCCAGCATCGGGATCGCCTGGTCGCCAGAGCACGGTGACGATGTCGCCGACCTGCTGCGTCGTGCCGACTCGGCGATGTACGCCGCGAAGTCGCGCAAGGAGGGTGTGGTCTCCTATCGGGCCGAGGACGACCAGCTCGCGCCCATGCACCTGTCGATGCTCGGCGACCTGCGCCGCGCGCTCGAGGCACCGGGACAGCTGCAGGCGTGGTTCCAGCCGATCGTCGTCGTGAGCGATCACCGGCTCGCCGGCGCCGAGGCGCTGCTGCGCTGGGACCATCCGACCAGCGGTCGTATGCAGCCCGGCGACTTCATCCCGATGGCCGAAGGTACGGCGCTCATCCACCAGCTCACCGACCACGTTCTCGACCTCGCGCTCGAGTCGATGACGCACTGGCCGGTGGGGTCACCGCAGCTGCGGTTGTCGGTCAACCTGTCGCCGCGCAACCTCCTCGACGCATCGCTCGCGACTCGGGTCGAAGCCCTCCTCTCGCGACACGGCACCGACCCGCGCCAGGTGCGGTTCGAGATCACCGAGAGCGCGGTCCTGGCCGACCCGACCCGCGCGGTCGCGACGATGCACCGCCTCACCGCTCTGGGCGTCGGGCTCTCGATCGACGACTTCGGCACCGGCTTCTCCTCGATGAGCCACCTGAAGAACCTGCCGGTGGACCAGATCAAGATCGACCGGTCGTTCGTGACCGACATGCTGCGCTCGTCGCAGGACCGGGTCATGGTGCGGTCGATGATTGATCTCGCCCACGGCCTCGGCATGCATGTGGTCGCCGAGGGGGTGGAGGACGCCGACACGCTGAGTGACCTTGAGACTCTCGGCTGTGACCTCGCGCAGGGCTACCACATCGGCCCCCCGGTCGACCGGGAGGCGTTCCACGCGTTCGCTGCTGGCCCGTCGCTTCCCGCGCCTCGTACCGAGCGCGTCACAGCGACACCGGTTGTGCCCGGCGGTGCTGCCACCGACAGCGTCGTCGAGCGGCCGCTCACGTCGGTCACCGGCACTGGTGAGTGACCGGACACCGGCCGGCGACACGCGCCGGATCGTCACGGAGAGTCACCCGACGTGTTCTAGGGTGGCCCGGGGTGGGAGGGGTTACGAGTGCTGTCGACGTCGGGTCGACGGGGGGCGAAGAGCAGGTTGGTGACAGTCGTTGCGTCCGTGGGCGCGGCGACGATGGTCGCGAGCTCTGTCTTCCTTGCCTTCGTCGTGCCGACGGCTGTCGCCGCTGGTCTCTGCGCCACCCCCGGTGCGTCCGGCGCAGGCGGCACGATCAGCGGTGTCGTCAACACCTATTACCCCGGCACCGCGTCAGCCGCGGCCGGTGCGACGAGCATCGCGGTCGGTGGCTCCACCGGCGCCGGCACCACCATCGCGACCGGCGACCTCCTCCTCGTCATCGCGACGCAGGCAGCGGACTTCGACTCGACCAACACCAACTCCTACGGCCACGGTGGCGCAGCGGCGACCCCGGCCTCGGGCTACACGGCCCTGAACTCGAGCGGTCTCTACGAGTACGTCATCGCGACCGGCCCGGTCGCTGCGGGCGCTGTCCCCATCTCAGGGCTCGGCGCCGGCGCAGGACTCCTCAACAGCTACGTCTCGGCTGCGGCGACAGCCACCGCGGGCACGCGCACCTTCCAGGTCGTGCGGGTCCCGCAGTACACCACCGCGACCACGAGCCCCGGACTCAGCGCGGGCGCATGGAACGGGAGCACCGGAGGTGTTCTCGCCCTCGACACGACCAGCACCCTGACTCTCAACGGCACCGTGAGTGTCGACGGTCTCGGCTTCCGTGGCGGCGTCGGCATCCAGCGTGGCGGAGGTGCCGGTGCCAACACCGACGTCGTCGCATCGTCGGCCGCAGGCAACGGCGGCACGAAGGCCGAGGGAATCGCCGGCACGCCGTCGCAGGTGACCACGAGCAACGGCTACCCCGGTGGTGACGTCGACCGTGGCGCACCCGGCAACGCCGGCGGCGGCGGCACCGACGGCCGCCCGTCGGCCAACGACCAGAACTCCGGTGGCGGTGGCGGCGGCAACGGCGGCGCCGGCGGTGTCGGTGGCAACGCGTGGTCGAGCGGCGCGGTGTCCGGCGGCTATGGCGGCGTCGCCCTGCCGGCCACGAGTGCGCGCGTGTTCCTCGGCGGCGGCGGCGGCGCCGGCACCGGCAACAACTTCACCGACCCCAACAGCACCGGTGCACCGGGTGGAGGTGTGGTCCTGATCCGCGCGGGCGACGTCGCCGGCGCGGGCACGATCTCGGCCAACGGTGCCGCAGCCACCAACGCCACGCAGAACGACGGCGGTGGCGGTGGCGGAGCCGGTGGCTCGATCGTCCTGACCTCGCCCAGCGGCTCGATCGTCGGCGCGACGCTCCGGGCCAACGGCGGGCGCGGCGGCGACGCGTGGCCGGCCCAGGGTGGCGCCGGCAGCGCCCACGGCCCCGGCGGAGGTGGCGGCGGTGGCTGGATCTTCACCTCGAGCGCCCCGACCAGCCAGAGCGTCACTGCCGGCAGCAACGGCATCACGACCACCGGCAACCTCGCCTTCGGCTCGACCCCCGGCACGGTCGGCCAGACGGCGACGGCGTCGACGATCCCCGGAGTCAGCGGGGGAGCGGAGTGCGCCAACCTCTCCCTGACCAAGACCGGCACCGCGACGGTGACCGCCGGCGGCACGATCACCTATGCACTCACGGCTGCCAACACCGGGCCCGCGGCCGCCACCGGGGTCTCGGTCACCGACACCCTCCCCGCCGGCGTCACGTTCGTCTCCGCGACGGGCACGGGGTGGACGTGCACCAACACCGGCAACACCTCGGTCACCTGCACCCGTCCGGCGCTGGCCAACGGGGCGACCGCTCCCGTCATCACCGTGACGGTCACGGCCCCGGTGCAGGGGGGCACGGCCGTCAACACGGCGTCCGTCACGGCGACGACCCCTGACCCCAACCCCGCCAACAACACGGGGAGCGCGAGCACCACCGTCACGGCGAGCGCCGACGTCTCCATCGCCAAGACCGGCCCAGCCACGGTCCTCGCTTCCGGCGCCGTCGCCTACTCCCTCGCTGTGTCGAACGCCGGACCGTCCGACGCCGCCACGCTGTCGGTGTCCGACGCGCTGCCGGCCGGCGTCACGTTCGTCTCCGCCGCCGGCACCGGGTGGACCTGCACCAACGCCGGCAACGTCTCGGTCACCTGCACCCGCCCGACCGTGGCGACGGGCACGGCAGCGCCGCTCATCACGATCACCGTGACCGCGCCGGCACAGGGCGCCACCCTCGCGAACACCGCCGCAGTCACCTCGGTCACCGCCGACCCCAACGCCGCCAACAACACCTCCAGCGCCTCCACGACCGTCACCGCGTCGGCCGACCTCGCAGTGACCAAGACCGGCACTGCGACGGTCGCGGCCAACGGCGCCGTCACCTACATCCTGACCGCGTCCAACTCCGGCCCGTCGAACACTGCGGCCGTCACGGTCACCGACACGCTGCCCGCGGGCGTCACCTTCGTCTCCGCCACCGGCACGGGGTGGACGTGCACCAACACCGGTAACGCGTCGGTGTCGTGCACCCGCCCGGCACTGGCCACCGCGACGACGGCACCCGTCATCACGATCGTCGTGACGGCTCCAGCGCAGGCAACGACACTGTCGAACACCGCGTCGGTCTCCTCGACCACGTCGGACCCCAACCTGGCCAACAACACGGCGGGTGCCTCGACCACCGTCACGGCGTCGGCGGACCTCTCGATCACCAAGACCGGGCCGGCCACGGTCGTTGCGGGCGGCAACGTCAGCTATGCCCTCACCGCAGCCAACGCCGGCCCGTCGGACTCGGGCATCGTCACAGTGACCGACACGCTGCCCGCTGGGATCACCTTCGTCTCGGCCGCGGGCACCGGCTGGACGTGCACCAACACCGGCAACACCTCGGTCTCCTGCACGCGCCCCGCCCTTGCCGCAGGTGCGACCGCCCCGGTCATCACCGTGGTCGTGACCGCGCCCGCGCAGGCCGGATCGCTGTCCAACACCGCCGCAGTCTCGTCGACGACGACCGACCCCAACGTCGCCAACAACACAGCCGCCGCCACCACCGCAGTCACTGCGTCGGCCGACCTCTCCATCACCAAGAGCGGCCCGCCGACCGTCACGGCAGCGGGCACGGTCACCTACTCCCTCGTCGCAGCCAACGGTGGTCCGTCCGACGCGGCAGCGGTGAGCGTGACCGACACCCTCCCGGCGGGAGTCACCTTCGTCTCGGCGACGGGCCCGGGGTGGTCCTGCACCAACACCGGCAGCGTCTCGGTGTCGTGCACCCGTCCGACGTTGGTCGCCGGTGCGACGGCGCCGACGATCACGGTCGTCGTCACCGGTCCCGCGCAGGCCACCACCCTCACCAACTCGGCGTCGGTCGCCTCGACGACCGCCGACCCCAACCCCGCCAACAACAGCTCGTCGGTCACGACCGGGGTGACGGCCTCGGCGGACCTCGCGATCGTCAAGACGGGGCCGGCGACAGCGGTTGCGGGCAGCACCGTCTCCTACTCCCTCGCCGTCACCAACAACGGGCCGTCCGACGCGGCTGGTCTCACGGTGACCGACACGCTGCCCGCTGGTGTCACCTTCGTCTCCGCGGCCGGCACCGGGTGGACCTGCACCAACACGGGCAACACCTCGGTGTCGTGCACCCGACCGGCGCTCGCAGCAGGTGCTGCTGCCCCCGCCATCACTGTCGTGGTCACCGCACCGGCCCAGGCCGCATCGCTCTCCAACTCGGCGAGCGTCGCGAGCACCACCGCCGATGCCAGCTCGGCCAACAACACCTCTACCGCCGCGACGACAGTGACGGCATCCGCTGACCTGTCGATTGCCAAGTCCGGACCCGCCACGGTGGTCGCGGGCGGCAACGTCTCCTACGCCCTTGTCGTGGCCAACGCCGGACCCTCGGACGCCGCGACCCTTACCGTCACGGACACGCTGCCAGCCGGTGTCACCTTCGTCTCCGCGGCCGGCACCGGCTGGACGTGCAGCAACGCCGGCAACACATCCGTCACCTGCACGCTGCCCGCTCTCGCGAGCGGCGCGACCGCGCCCACGATCGCCATCGTGGTGACGGCACCCGTGCAGGCCGCGTCGCTCACTAACTCGGCGACGGTGGCGAGCACCACCGCCGACCCCGCACCCGGCAACAACAGCTCGTCGGCCACCACCGGGGTGACGGCGTCGGCCGACCTTGCGATCGCCAAGTCCGGTCCGGCAACGGTCATCGGCGGCGGCAACGTCAGCTATGGCCTCGTCGTACGCAACCTCGGCCCGTCGGACGCCACGGCGCTGACCGTCACCGACACCCTGCCGGCCGGAGTCACCTTCGTCTCCGGCGCAGGCACGGGTTGGACGTGCACCAATTCCGGCAACGTCTCCGTCTCCTGCACCCGACCGACCCTGGCGGGCGGGGCGACGGCACCTACGATCACGGTCGTCGTGACAGCCCCGGCGCAGGCGGGATCGCTCACGAACACCGCATCGGTCGCGTCCACCACGGCCGACCCCAACCTTGCCAACAACAGCTCGATCGTCACAACCGCGGTGACCGCGTCGGCCGACCTGTCGATCACCAAGGTCGGCCCGCCGACCGTCACGGCCGCCGGCAACGTGTCCTACACGCTGGTCGTCGCCAACGCCGGCCCGTCGGACGCGGCGACCCTGACGGTGACGGACACCCTGCCCACCGGCGTCACCTTCATGTCGGCCGCAGGGACGGGGTGGACCTGCGCCAACGCGGGCAACGTCACCGTGACGTGCACGCGCCCGGCACTCGTCACCGGTGCCAGCGCGCCGACGATCACCGTCGTGGTCAACGCGCCGGCTCAGACGGCGTCGTTGACCAACACCGCGACCGTCGGCGCCGTGACGCCTGACCCCAACGCGGCCAACAACACCTCGACCGTCACCACGACGGTCAGCTCGTCGGCCGACCTGTCGATCGCGAAGTCCGGACCGCCCACGGTGTCGGCGACCGGCGCCGTCACGTATTCGCTCGTCGTGGTCAACGGCGGCCCCTCCGATGCCGCCAACCTGACCGTGACCGACACCCTGCCCGCGGGAGTCACGTTCGTCTCTGCGGCCGGCACCGGATGGACGTGCAGCAACACCGGCAACGTCTCGGTCACCTGCACCCGGCCGGCCCTCGTCACGGGGGCCACCGCGCCGACCATCACAGTCGTCGTCGACGCCCCGCCGCAGGCAACATCGCTCACCAACTCGGCATCGGTGTCGAGCATCACCGCTGACCCCGACCCGGCCAACAACAGCTCGTCGGTGACGACCGGCGTCACCGGGTCCGCCGACCTGTCGATCACCAAGACCGGTCCCGCCGTGGTCGTCGCCGGTGGCAACGTCTCCTACTCCCTGGTGGTCGCCAACGTCGGCCCTTCCGATGCCGCGGGGCTCACGGTGACCGACACGCTGCCTGCCGGAGTGACGTTCGTGTCGGCGGGGGGCACCGGCTGGACGTGCACCAACACCGGCAACACCTCCGTGTCGTGCACCCGCGCGGCCCTCGCCACCGGGGCGACCGCTCCGACCATCACGGTGGTCGTGACGGCACCGGCCCAGGCCACGACGCTCACCAACTCCGCGAGCGTCGCCAGCACCACGGCCGACCCCAACGCTGCCAACAACACCGCCACCGCGGCAACCACGGTGTCGGCCTCGGCTGACCTGTCGATCACCAAGACCGGCCCGGCGACGGCGGTCGCGAGCAGCAACGTGACCTATGTGCTCAGCGTGAGCAACGCCGGCCCGTCGGACGCCGCGGCGCTCGGCGTGACCGACACCTTGCCCGCCGGCATCACGTTCGTGTCGGCCACGGGTACGGGATGGACCTGCACGAACACCGGCAACGTCTCGGTCACCTGCACCCGTCCCGCATTGGTGACCGCCACCTCGGCGCCTGCGATCACGGTGGTCGTCTCCGCACCCGCAGGCGCTGCCACCCTGACCGACACCGCCGTGGTGAGCGCGACCACGGCTGACCCCGACGCTGCCAACAACACGGCCAGCGCCACCACAGCGGTCACATCGTCCGCCGACCTGTCGATCACCAAGACCGGTCCTGCCGCCGTCGTCGCCGGCGGCACGGTGTCCTACTCCCTGGTCGTGGCCAACTCCGGCCCCTCGGCTGCCGCCGCGCTCACGGTCTCCGACACGCTGCCGGCCGGCATCACGTTCGGGTCGGCGACCGGAACGGGTTGGGTCTGCACTAACGCCGGCAACACCTCGGTGTCCTGCACCCGCGCCACCCTGGCATCGGGGGCGACCGCGCCGACCATCACGGTTGTCGTGACCGCGCCGGGTCAGTCGGCGTCGCTGACCAACACCGCGTCCGTCGCAAGCACCACACCGGATCCCAACGGCGCCAACAACACCTCGAGCGCGACCACAGCGGTCGGTGCCTCGGCGGACCTCTCGATCACCAAGTCCGGGCCGGTCACGGTCTCTGCGACCGGCACGGTCACCTATGGCCTCGTCGTCGCCAACACCGGACCGTCGGATGCTGCGACGCTCACCATGACCGACACCCTCCCGGCGGGAGTCGTATTCGTCTCCGCCACCGGCACCGGCTGGACCTGCACCAACACGGGCAGCACCTCGGTGTCATGCACCCGTGCGGCACTGGTCGCTGCTGCGGCTGCGCCGACCATCACCGTCGTGGTGACCTCGCCGGCACAGGCAGCGTCGCTCACCAACTCCGCGAGCATCGCGAGCACCACCCCGGACCCCAACCCGGCAAACAACAGCTCATCGGTGACGACCGGTGTGACGGCGTCGGCCGACCTCGCGATCACCAAGACCGGCCCCGCCACCGTGACGGCCAACGGATCGGTGACCTACTCGCTCGTCGTCGTCAACGGCGGGCCTTCGGATGCCGCCAACCTGGCCGTCACCGACACGCTGCCGGCCGGAGTCACGTTCGTCTCCGCGACCGGCGCCGGCTGGACCTGCACCAACACGGGCAACGCCTCGGTGTCCTGCACTCTCCCGGCGCTCGCGACCGGAGCGACAGCGCCGACCATCACGGTGGTCGTGACGGCACCGCCGCAGGCGGCGTCGCTCACCAACTCTGCATCGGTGACCAGCACGACCGCTGACCCCAACGCCGCCAACAACACCGCCACCGCCACCACCGCTGTGACCGCCTCGGCGGACCTGTCGATCGTGAAGACAGGTCCGGCCACGGTCGTGGCCGGCGGCTCCGTGCCGTACCCCCTTGTCGTCGCCAATGCCGGACCTTCGGACGCCGCCGGCGTCATGGTGAGCGACGCGTTGCCTGCCGGTGTCACGTTCGTCTCGGCCGCGGGCACCGGGTGGACGTGCACCAACACCGGTAACGTCTCTGTCTCGTGCACCAGGCCGGCGCTTGCCGCCGGTGCCGCCGCGCCGACGATCACGGTCGTCGTGACGGCTCCCGCCCAGGCCGGGTCCCTCACCAACTCCGCCTCGGTCGCCAGCACGACAGCCGACCCCAATGCGACCAACAACGTCTCGAGCGCCACGACCGCGGTCATCGCATCGGCCGACCTGTCGATCACCAAGACCGGCACGGTCACGGTGGTCGCCGGCGGCGCCGTGACCTACTCCCTGGTCGTCGCCAACGTCGGGCCGTCCGACGCCGCCAACCTCACGGTCACCGACACGCTGCCCGCCGGCGTCACGTTCGTCTCGGCCGCGGGCACCGGGTGGACCTGCACCGACACCGGCAACACCTCGGTCTCGTGCACCCGCCCGGCGCTCGCCACCGGAGCGACGGCGCCGACCATCACGGTCGTGGTGACCGCTCCGGCTCAGGCCACGATCCTGACCAACTCCGCCTCGGTCGCCTCGACCACCGCCGACCCGGTGCCAGCCAACAACACCTCGAGCGCGTCCACCACGGTCACCGCGTCGGCGGACCTGTCGATCGTGAAGTCCGGCCCGGCGACCGTCATCGCGGGCGGCACCGTGCCCTACACGCTCGTGGTCGCCAACGCCGGGCCCTCGGACGCCGTCAACCTCAGTGTCACCGACACGCTGCCCGCGGGCATCACCTTCCTGTCGGCGACGGGTACGGGCTGGACCTGCACCAACGCCGCCAACGTCTCGGTGTCGTGCACCCGCCCCGCCCTCGCGACGGCGACCTCGGCCCCGCTCATCACGGTCGTGGTCACGGCACCGGCACAGGCCGCGACGCTCTCGAACGCTGCAAGCGTCGCGAGCACGACCGCCGACCCCAACCCGGCCAACAACAGCTCGTCGGCCTCGACCGGTGTGATCGCGTCGGCCGACCTGTCGATCACGAAGTCCGGTCCGCCCACCGTGACGGCTGCCGGCACGGTGACCTACTCCTTGGTCACGCAGAACCTCGGGCCCTCGGACGCTGCTGCCGTCTCGGTCGTCGACACGCTGCCGGCCGGTGTCACGTTCGTCTCTGCCACCGGGGCCGGGTGGACCTGCACCAACACCCTGAGCGTGTCCGTCACCTGCACCCGGCCGGCTCTCGCCACCGGGGCGACCGCACCGACCATCACCGTGGTCGTGACGGCGCCGGCGCAGGCGGCGTCGCTCACCAACTCTGCCGCGGTGTCCTCGACGACCGCTGACCCCAACCTGGCCAACAACAGCTCGTCGGTGACGACCGGAGTCTCCGCCGCTGCGGACCTCGCGATCGTCAAGGCTGGCCCCGCGACCGTGACGGCCGGGGGAGCGACGACCTACAGCCTCGTCGTCACCAACTCGGGTCCGTCGGACGCCGCCAACCTCACAGTCACCGACACCTTACCTGCCGGCGTCGCGTTCGTCTCGGCCGCGGGCGCCGGGTGGACGTGCACCGTCACCGGCAATGTCTCCGTGTCCTGCGCGAGCCCGGCTTTGGCAGCTGCGGCCACTGCGCCGACCATCACCATCGTCGTCACGGCACCGCCGCAGGCCACCTCGATCACCAACACCGCGAGCATCACGAGCACCACGGCCGACCCCGACTCGGCCAACAACACCTCGAGCGTGACGACCGCCGTGACGGCGTCCGCCGACCTCGGGATCACCAAGACCGGACCGGCCACGGCCGTCGCGGGCGGTGCGGTCAGCTATGCGCTCAGCGTGACCAACATCGGGCCGTCGGATGCAGCCACCCTCACCGTGACCGACACGCTGCCGGCCGGCGTCACGTTCGTCTCGGCCGCCGGCACCGGCTGGACCTGCGTCAACACCGGCAACACGTCGGTGAGCTGCACCCGCCCAGCACTCGTGACCGGTGCGACCGCGCCGACGCTCACGGTGGTCGTCACAGCACCCGCGCAGGCCGCGACGATCACCAACACCGCGTCGGTGTCGAGCGTCACCGCCGACGCCAACCTCGCCAACAACACGGCGACGGCCACGACCGCTGTCGGTGCCTCTGCCGACCTGTCGATCACGAAGACGGGACCTGCGACCGTCGTCGCCGGGGGCAACGTCTCCTACTCGTTGGTCGTCGCCAACTCCGGACCGTCGGACGCCGCCGCCGTCTCGGTGACCGACACGCTGCCGGCCGGTGTCACCTTCGTGTCGGCGGTGGGTACGGGGTGGACCTGCACCAACGCCGGCAACGCGACCGTGACCTGCACCCGCCCGGCGGTCCTGACCGGTGCGACCGCACCGACGATCACCGTCGTCGTGACGGCGCCCGCGCAGGCAGCGTCGCTGACCAACACCGCCAGCGTCGCGAGCACAACGGCGGATCCCGATGCCACCAACAACTCCGCGAACGTCACCACGGCGGTGACCGCCTCGGCCGACCTGTCGATCACGAAGACCGGCCCGGCTGCGGTCGTCGCGGGCGGCAACGTCACCTACGCACTCGTCGTCGCCAACGCCGGACCGTCCGACGCTGCTGCGGTCTCGGTGACCGACACCGTGCCCGCCGGCGTGACCTTCGTGTCGGCCGCGGGCGCGGGCTGGACGTGCACCAACGCGGGCAACGTGTCCGTCACCTGCACGCGACCGGCGCTCGCGACCGGTGCCACCGCTCCGACCATCACGGTGGTCGTGACCGCGCCGGCGCAGGCGACGTCGCTCACCAACAGCGCAGCGGTCTTGTCGACGACAGCCGACCCCAACCAGGCGAACAACTCCTCGAGCGCCACGACGTCGGTGACGGCGTCGGCCGACCTGTCGATCGTGAAGGCTGGACCGCCCACGATCACTGCTGCCGGCAACCTCTCGTACTCCCTCGTCGTGGCGAATGCCGGACCGAGCGATGCGGCCGCGGTCGTGATGACCGACACGCTTCCTGCCGGGGTCACCTTCGTCACTGCCGCGGGCGCCGGATGGACCTGCACCAACGTCGGCAACGTCACCGTCACCTGCAATCGGCCGGCGCTGGCCGCCGGCGCGACCGCGCCGACGATCACGGTCGTCGTGTCGGCGCCGGCTCAGGCCGCGTCGCTCACGAACTCGGCCGCGGTGTCCTCCACCACCGCTGACCCCAACCCGGCCAACAACAGCTCCTCGGTCACCACTGCGGTCACGGCGTCGGCCGACCTGTCACTGGTCAAGAGCGGGCCAGCGACCGTCGTCGCGGGCGGCACGGTGACCTACACCCTCACCGTCGCCAACTCCGGTCCCTCGGATGCTGCCAACGTCAGCGTCACCGACACCCTCCCGGCCGGTGTGACGTTCGGGTCGGCCGTAGGTGTCGGATGGACCTGCACGAATGCGGGCAACGCCTCGGTCACCTGCACCCGGCCCGCCCTCGTCGCAGGCGCGACCGCGCCGCTGATCACCGTCGTAGTCGGTGCACCCGCCCAGGCGACGTCGCTGACCAACTCGGCCAGCGTCGCCAGCACCACCGCCGACCCCAACCCGGCCAACAACACCGGCACCGCGACCACGGCCGTCACGGCCTCGGCTGACCTGTCGATCCTCAAGTCCGGCCCGGCGACCGTCACCGCCGCGGGCACGGTGACCTACACGCTCGCGGTCGCCAACGCAGGTCCGTCAGACGCCGCGGCACTCACGATGACCGACACGCTGCCGGCCGGCGTCACCTTCGTCTCGGCAACGGGCACGACGTGGATCTGCACACCTGCCGGCAACGCCTCGGTGACCTGCACGCTGCCAACGCTCGCGGCGGGTGCCAGCGCACCGATCATCACGGTTGTCGTCACGGCACCTGCGCAGGCAGCGACGCTGTCCAACACCGCCAGCGTCGCGAGCACCACCGCTGACCCCGTCCCGGCCAACAACAGCTCGTCGGCGACCACAGCCGTGACCGCGTCGGCCGACCTGTCGATCACCAAGGCCGGCCCCGCGACTGTCACGGCATCCGGTGCGGTGACCTACACCCTTGTCGTGGCCAATGCCGGGCCCTCCGACGCCGCCAACCTCACGGTGACCGACACGCTGCCCGCGGGTGTCACCTTCGTCTCGGCTGCCGGCACCGGCTGGACGTGCACCCACGTGGCCAGCACCTCGGTCTCGTGCACGCGTCCGGCTCTGGCCACCGGAGCCACGGCACCGACCATCACCGTGGTCGTGACCGCGCCCGCACAGGCTGCTTC
Organism: Candidatus Nanopelagicales bacterium; assembly: GCA_031360335.1. GTDB lineage: Bacteria > Actinomycetota > Actinomycetes > S36-B12 > CAIYMF01 > Longivirga. The sequence continues at coordinate 20,266 of JANMBJ010000435.1, read as the reverse complement.
GCTGTCGAACGCAGCGAGCGTCGCCAGCACGACCGCCGACCCAGACGCCACCAACAACACCGACACGGTGACCACAGCCGTGACCGCGTCGGCGGACCTCTCGATCATCAAGAGCGGCCCTGGCACCGTGACTGCATCCGGCGCCGTGACCTACACCCTGGCCGTCGCCAACGCCGGCCCGTCCGATGCCGCGAACGTGTCGGTGACCGACACACTGCCCGCCGGCGTCACCTTCGTCTCGGCCGCCGGCGCGGGCTGGGCGTGCCTCAACACCGGCAACGTGTCGGTCACCTGCACCCTGCCCACGCTTGCTTCCGGCGCGGCGGCGCCGACGATCACGGTCGTGGTGACCGCTCCGGCCCAGGCGGCGTCGCTCACCAACGTGGCGAGCGTCGCGAGCACGACTGCCGACCCCGACCCGACCAACAACAGCTCGTCGGCGACCACGGCTGCCGGAGCCTCCGCCGACCTCTCGATCGCCAAGGCCGGCCCGCCGACGGTCACCGCCGCCGGCACCGTGACCTACACGCTCGATGTGGCCAACGCCGGGCCGTCGGACGCGGCCACCGTGTCAGTCGTCGACAACCTGCCTGCGGGCGTCACGTTCGTCTCTGCCGCCGGCGCCGGGTGGACGTGCACCAGCTCGGGCAGCTCATCGGTCACCTGCACCCGGCCGGCGCTCGCGGCCGGGGTCACGGCGCCGGCGATCACCGTCGTCGTGACCGCGCCGCCGCAGGCCACGTCGCTCACCAACTCCGCTGCCGTCGCGAGCACGACGTCGGACCCTGACCCGACCAACAACAGCTCGTCCGTCACCACGGGGGTCTCTGCCTCCGCCGACCTCTCGATCGTGAAGTCCGGTCCGGTCATCGTGACTGCAGGCGGGGCTACGACGTACACCCTCGTGGTGGCCAACGCGGGCCCGTCCGACGCCGCGGCGCTCACGGTCACGGACACGCTGCCCGCCGGCGTGACGTTCGTGTCGGCTGCAGGCAGCGGATGGACCTGCGCCAACGCGGGCAACGCCTCGACCACCTGCACCCGCCCGGCTCTCGCGGCCGGAGCCACCGCACCGACCATCACCGTCGTCGTCACCGCCCCGGCGCAGGCGACCACCCTGACCAACACGGCGAGCGTCGCCAGCACCACCGCGGACCCCGACGCGACCAACAACACCGACACCGCCAGCACCGGCGTGACGGCCTCGGCCGATCTGTCGATCCTCAAGTCAGGCCCCGCGACCGTGGCGGCCAACGGCGCGGTGACCTACACCCTCACGGTCGCCAACGCCGGTCCGTCGGACGCGACGGCGCTGACGGTGACCGACACCCTGCCCGCTGGCGTCACGTTCGTCTCGGCCGCAGGTGCGGGGTGGACGTGCACCAACGTCGCCAGCACGTCGGTCTCGTGCACGCTCCCGACCCTCGCGACGGGCGCTGCGGCGCCAGTGATCACGGTCGTCGTGACAGCGCCCGCTGCGGCCACGACCCTCACCAACACCGCGAGCGTGTCGAGCAGCACGGCTGATCCCGACCCGACCGACAACACCAACTCGGCCAGCACCACCGTGTCGGCGCTCGCCGACCTGTCGATCACCAAGACCGGACCTGCCACCGTCGTCTCGGGCGGGGGGATCAGCTATTCCCTCGTCGTCGCGAATGCCGGCCCGTCGAGCGCCGCAGCCATCACGGTCACCGACACCCTGCCCGCCGGCGTGACTTTCGGGTCGGCGTCCGGCACCGGGTGGACCTGCACCCACATCGGCAGCACGTCGGTCTCGTGCACCCGGGCCGCCCTCGCCTCCGGGACGAGCGCGCCGGCGATCACCGTCGTCGTGACCGCCCCGGCCCAGGCTGCGGCACTGTCGAACACCGCATCCGTCTCCTCGACGACTGCTGACCCGGACCCGACCAACAACACCTCGTCGGTGCCCACGGCTGTGACGGCCTCGGCCGATCTCTCCATCGTCAAGACCGGTCCCGCCCACGTCGACAGCGGCGGAGCGATCACCTACACGCTCGCGGTGAGCAACGCCGGCCCGTCCGACGCCGCCGACCTCACGGTGGTCGACACCCTGCCGGGTGTCGTGACACTTGTGTCGGCTACGGGTGCGGGTTGGACCTGCACCGCCGTCACCACGACCGTCACCTGCACCAACCCTGCGCTGGCCTCCGGATCATCGAGCGTGATCACCGTTGTGGTCACGGCACCGGTAGGCTCGACTTCACTGCTCAATACGGCGACGGTGGCCTCGGCCACGCCGGACCCGACACCGGACAACAACACGTCGTCGGCACCGACCCAGGTGGCCGGATCTGCCGACCTCTCGATCGTCAAGACCGGCCCCGCGTCCGTCGTCGCGGGCACCGCGGTCACCTACGCGATCTCGGTCTCCAACGCCGGACCCGACGACGCGGTGTCGCTGGTCATGGTCGACACCCTCCCTCCGGGAGTGACGTTCGTGTCGGCTGCCGGCTCGGGTTGGACCTGCACCAACACCGGTAGCGTCTCGGTGTCCTGCACCCTCGCGCTCCTGGCCAACGGCGCAACCGCTCCGCGCATCTCGCTCGTCGTCCGTGCTCCGGCGACGGCCGGGCCGATGGTCAACAACGCCACGGTCGCGTCGAGCACCACCGACCCCACACCGTCGAACAACGCCAGCGCAGCCCCCGTCGTCGTCCTCGCGGCGCCCCCGGGCGGCGGCGGTGGCGGCAACGGTGGAAGCGGCGGCAACGGCGGCACGCCTGGTGGCAACGGTGGGCACCACCCGCAGACCGGCGCCGACATCCCCGGTGAGCTCACCTGGGCACTCGCCCTCCTCGTCGCCGGCGTGCTCCTCCTCGTCGCGCTGCCTCGTCGTCGCACCACCCCCTGATCCCCCACGCCGCGCGTTCCCGGGAGCGTGCTTGACGCAATCTTGGATTGCATCCAAGATTGCGTCATGGACCAGGATCGCGTCACCACTGTGCTCAGCCCGGCTGCTCGCGGCTTCTCGATGCCGGCGGAGTGGGAGGAGCACGCGGGGTGCCTCATGCAGTGGCCATCTCGTCGCGAGCTGTGGGGGGACCGCTTCGACGATGCCACCCGTGACTATGCCGCCGTGGCTCGGGCGATCGCGGCGTACGAGCCTGTCGTGATGGTGTGTGCACCCGGCCTCGGTGCGATCGTGCAGGAGCTCTGCGGGCCCGGCGTGACGGCGCTCGAGATCCCGATCAACGACTCGTGGGCGCGTGACAGCGGACCGATCTTCGTCCGCGACGAGAGCGGCACCGTCGCGGTCGTCAGCTTCAGGTTCAACGCCTGGGGCAACCGCTGGCAGCCGCACGACGATGATGCGCGGCTGGCCGCCCTCGTGGGCGAGCGGCTCGGTCTCGAGGTCATCTACGCACCGTTCGTGCTCGAAGGCGGGGCCTTCCTGGTCGACGGCGAGGGCACGGTGCTCACCACCGAGCAGTGCCTGCTCAACCCCAACCGCAACCCGACCTGGTCGCGCGAGATGCTCGACGCCGGTCTGCGCGACTATCTCGGCGCCACCACCGTGATCTGGATGCCGTACGGCCACAGCCTCGATGTCGGTCCGGCAGGCACCGACGGGCACATCGACGGTGTCGCGCAGTACGTCGGGCCGGGCCGGGTGCTGCTCGAGGCACCCACCGATCCGGAGTCGCCCGACACGGACCGCGGTCGCGACAACCTGGCAGCGCTGCTGGCCGTCGTCGATGCACGTGGGCGCACGCTCGATGTCGCGCTGCTCGATCCAGGCACCCAGACCACGGTGTCCTACGCCAACCACTATCTCGCCAACGGCGCCGTCATCGTTCCGGTCGATGGCAGCAGCGACGACGCTCCGGCGCTCGCTCGACTTGCCGAGCTGCACCCCGACCGCGTCGTCGTGGGAGTGCCGGGCGCGACGCTGGCCTTCGGCGGCGGCGGGCCGCACTGCATCACCCAGCAGATCCCTCGCGGCGTCGATCTGTCGGGGCTCTGACGCGTCGGCGCTCGGCGTGATCGTCTGCGTCGCTAGGGTGAGACGCCTCAGGCGTTGGAGGACCACGTGACAGCCCGACGGGCCAAGGGCAAGGAGCGCGAGGCGCTCGTGGTGGAGGCGGCGGCGCAGGCGATCGCCGAGCGCGGGCTCGCCAACGTGCGGATGTCCGACATCGCTGACATCGCGGGCATGAGCGTCGGCCACGTGAGCTACTATTTCCCCTCGAAGATCGATCTGCTCATGCGCGCGATCACGGCCAACGAGGACCGGCACTGGACCGCCGTCGAGGCAACGCTGGTCCGGATCCGCGACCCGTGGAAGCGGCTCGACAAGCTCCTCGACACGGCTGCGGCGTCCGGACCGCACGACCCCGGGTGGGTGCTGTGGTTCCAGCTGTGGCTGGAGTCGGCGCTCGACGCCGACGTGGCCCGCGGGCACGACGAGCTGGACGCACGCTGGCGGGGAATCCTCACCGACGTGATCCGCTACGGCGTCGCCGAGGACGTCTTCGTGTCGAGCAACCCGGACCAGGACGCGCTGCTCCTGTCGTCGATCGTCGACGGCCTCTCGATCCAGGTGACCCTCGAGTCACCTGTCATCACCCGCGCGAAGATGATGAAGCTGCTCAAGGCCAGCGCCCGAGCGCAGCTCACCCCCGCCTGACCGCACGCCCCTCCCGTGAGCCTCAGCTGCGGCCGTCGTGCACGGGGTTGCCGCCTACGACGGTGAGCAGCGCGGTGGTGTCGAGGAGGGCAGCGGGCAATATCTCGAAGGGGTTCTGCGACAGCATCACGAGGTCGCCGAGACGCCCGGGGGAGAGCACCCCGCGGTCGTGATCGGTGACGTACGCCCAGGCTCCGACCGAGGTGTAGGAGCGCACCGCCGTGTCGATGTCGACGCGCTCCTGCGGCACCCAGCTGCTGCTGCCGTCGAGGGACGCACGCGTGAGCGCGGTGTAGATGCCGATCATGGGATCCATCTCTGCGACGTTCCAGTCGCTGGAGAACGCCACGGCTGCACCGGAGTCCACCAGGCTGCGCATCGGCCAGGCATAGCGTTCGCGGCCGGCGCCGACGTTGGCGCGCCACTCCGACACGATCTCCGGTGCGCAGTGCCGCGGCTGCATGCACGCGACCACTCCGAGCTCGGCGAAGCGGCCGACGTCAGCCGCGTCGAGGCACTCGACGTGCACGATCTGGTGGCGGCTGTCGCGGACGCCGTTGACCCGCTGCGCGTGGGCGAAGGCATCGAGCACGACCTGGTTGCCGCGGTCGCCGGTCGCGTGCACGAAGCACTGGAAGCCTCGGGCATCGAGCCGCGCGACCAGGTCGTCGAACTCGGTGGCGTCGTAGTAGGTGTGCCCACGGGTGTCGGGCCGGTTGGCGTACGGCTCGAGCATGGCCGCAGTGTGCGGCTCGACGATGTCGTCGATGTAGAGCTTGATCGGGCCCGCGCGCAGCCACTCGTCGTCATAGGCGGATGCCGCTGCCGCGAACTCGTCGAGGTCGGCATCGGTGGTCCCCACCGGGTGGAACAGGGCGGCGATGACGCGTGCGTGCAGATCCCCCTCGTCACGTGCCCGGTCGAAGAGGCGCAGGTCGTCGAGGGAGTTCTGCGGCTCGACCACCGTCGTGATGCCGAAGCGGGCGGCCATCCGCAGACCCGCGCGGACGCGGGCGTACTGCGCGCCGAGGCCGAACGCGGGCACGACCGCTTCGAGGGCTGCGAGGCCGGCACGAGAGAGGCCGTAGGTCGCGAAGTCGCTGAGGTAGCCGGTGGGATCTCCGGTGCGGTCGTCCTGCTCGAAGGTGCCGTAGGGAACCCGGGTGGTGCCCCGCCCGACTCCGAGCTCGCGCAGTGCCTCGCGGTTGAACCACGCCGAGTGCACGCTGTAGTCGAGCAGCATGGCCGGTCGGCCGCCGGTGGCGCCATCGAGGTCCTCGGCGCGGGGCCGGCGCCCACCGGGGAGCGCGGAGTAGTCGAAGCCCTCGCCGTAGACCCATGTCGCGTCCGGATGCTGCGCCAGCCACGCGCCGATGCGTGCCCGCACGTCGTCGACGGAGCTGGCACCGGCGAGCTGCACGGCGCTGTCGCCCGACCCGAGCCGGATGTGGTTGTGGCTGTCCACGACTCCCGGCATCACGAAGTGCCCGCCGGCATCGATGTCGTCCCAGTCGCGACCCACGTCAGTGACGTCATCGGCACTTCCGACCGCCGTGATCCGGCCGTCGCGGATCGCCAGCGTGGTCGCCCACGGGTTGGTGCGGTCACCGGTCCAGATGCGCGCGTTGCGCACGACGAGATTCACGGGTGTTCCCTCTGTGTCGCGGTCCCTTGTTTTTTGGATGCCATCAAGTAATGTACCCCAACATCGCCCCTTGTCGAGGGGGCGAGGAGGACGGGGCTGGGGCCCCGACCCTGCTGGAGAGGACCCGCACGCCATGGCCGATCATCACGTCGACCCGCTCACCGAGGTCGTCCGGGCGGCCGCTCGCCGCGGGGTCCCGCGCCGCCGGCTCCTGCAGGCAGCGGCGTTCGGGGGAGCCGCGGTTGCCGTATCGCCCCTGCTCGCCGCCTGGGGCACGAAGGGCACGTCGTCGACGACCGGTGCCACGGGGAGCTCCGGTCCGGCAGCGGCTCCGAGCGCCACCGACCGCTCGGACTCGGAGAAGGCGGTCAACTTCAGCAACTGGCAGCTCTACATGGACGTCGACCCGAAGAACCCCAACAAGCACCCGACGCTCGAGCAGTTCAAGGCGGCGACCGGCGTGACGGTCGCCTACACCGAGGACGTCAACGACGGCGACTCGTTCTACGCCAAGATCGCGCCGGCCCTGCGCGCCGGGCAGGACACCGGCCGTGACCTCTTCGCGGTGCCGGACAACATCGCCGCGCGACTGGTGCGGGAGGGCTATGCCACGAAGCTCGACAAGACGGCGCTGCCCAACATTGCCGCGAATCTCATCGACTCCCTGAAGTCGCCGACCTGGGACCCCTCGCGTGACTACTCCGCGCCGTGGCAGTCCGGGCTCACGGGGATCGCCTACAACAAGGCGAAAGTGCCCGAGGTGCGCTCGGTCGAGGAGCTCCTCACCCGACCTGATCTCAAGGGCAAGATAACTGTGCTCACCGAGTGGCGCGACACCATGGGACTGATCCTGCGCCAGCAGGGCGTCGATGCATCGAACTTCACGGCCGACCAGTACAACGCTGCCATCGAGTATCTGCAGAAGGCCAACGACTCCGGCCAGATCCGGCAGTTCACCGGCAACGACTACACCTCGCTGCTCACCAACGGCACGGCCTATGCGTGCATGGCGTGGTCCGGTGACATCGTGCAGCTGCAGGCCGACAACCCTGACATCGTCTTCGTCCAGCCGGAGGGCGGGATGATGATCTGGTCGGACAACATGATCGTCCCCGCGATGGCGCAGCATGTGAAGAACACCGAGGCGCTGATGAACTTCTACTACGACCCTGAGATTGCCGCGCAGCTCACCGCCGCCGTGCAGTACATCTGCCCCGTCAAGGGCGCGCAGAAGGCGATGGAGAAGATCGACAAGACCCTCGTCGACAACCCGCTGATCTTCCCGACGCCCGAGCTGCTGGCAGCGACCACGCTGTTCATGGGTCTCGACGAGGCGACAGGTGCGGCGTACGCCGAGCAGTTCTCCAAGGTCAAGGCGGGCTAGCGGGCTGCGACGAACCACGGCCGCACCGGTTCGGAGCGGGCATGTATCAGCAGCGTGCTCCGGCGCTCTGTACGTCATGGTCTGGGATCCGAACAACCCGTGGACGACACCCTCGTGGGCAGCACGCCGCCCGCACCTGCGCGACCTCGTCGCGTACCTGCTCGCCGCACCGCTGGGGTGATAGCCCTCCCGCGAACGCGATGTAACGCGCATCTGCGCGTTGCCCGTCCCATGCAACGAATGAACATCGCGTGACCTGCACTGCAGTTCTCCCGCTGACGTGAACGTGGAGCTCGGAAGTCGATAGCGTCGTAGTCGACCGAGCATCCGACATGCAGGAGCAACGATGACGGCAACGACGTCCCTTCCCGACCCGATACTCGTGGAGCGGCTGGCCAAGCCGACCGACGAGGAGCTGGCCTCCCTCGATGCGTGGTGGCGCGCCAACAACTACCTCACCGTCGGCCAGATCTACCTCATGGCCAACCCGCTGCTGCGCGACCCGCTCGTCGACGCCGACATCAAGCCCCGCCTGCTCGGCCACTGGGGCACCAGTCCGGGTCTGTCGTTCATCTACGCGCACGCCTCCCGGCTGATCCAGGCCACCGGCCAGGAGATGATCTACCTCGCCGGCCCCGGCCACGGCGGTCCCGCGCTCGTGGCCGCGGCCTACCTCGAAGGCACCTACACCGAGAAGTTCCCGAAGATCACCGAGGACCTCGAGGGCGTACGCCGGCTGTTCCGGCAGTTCTCCGCACCCGGCGGCATCCCGAGCCACGTGTCGGTCACGACCCCCGGATCTATCCACGAGGGCGGCGAGCTCGGCTATGTGCTCGTGCACGCCTTCGGCACCGTGATGGACAACCCCGACCTCATCACTCTCGCGGTGGTCGGCGACGGCGAGGCCGAGACCGGGCCGCTCGAGGGCTCGTGGAAGGGCATCTCCTTCATCAACCCCGCGCGCGACGGCGCCGTGCTGCCGATCCTGCACCTCAACGGCGCGAAGATCGCCGGCCCGACCGTGCTCGCGCGCAAGGACCCGGCCGAGGTGCGCGAGCTCTTCGAGGGCCACGGCTATGAGGTCATCGAGATCGAGGGCTCCGACCTGCCCGGCATGCACCACCGCTTCGCGGAGGCGCTCGCGACGGCGTGGGCGAAGATCCGTTCGATCCAGGCGGCGGCGCGCGGCGGCGACTGGGACGGCACGCGACCGCACTGGCCGCTCCTCATCCTGCGCAGCCCCAAGGGCTGGACCGGCCCCGACAAGGTCGACGGCATCCAGATGCTCGGCACGTGGCGCGCGCACCAGGTGCCGCTGTCCGGCGTCAAGGACAACCCCGAGCACCTCGCGATCCTCGAGCAGTGGCTGCGGTCCTACCGTCCGGAAGAGCTCTTCGACGCCGACGGTGCACCGTCGGAGCTCGTCCGTCGCGCCAACCCGACGGGCGACCTGCGGATGAGCGCGAGCCCCCACGCCAACGGCGGACTGCTCACCCGCGACCTCGACCTGCCCGACTTCCGCGACTATGCCATCGACATCCCGGTGCCCGCGACCGTGCGTGCCGAGTCGACGCGCAAGCTCGGCGAGTTCATGCGCGACATCTACTCGACCAACGACGACCGGTTCCGCCTCTTCTGCCCGGACGAGACCAACAGCAACCGCCTCGGTGCCGTGTTCGAGGTGTCGGACCGGATGTTCGCCGAGCGGGTGACGGCCGACGACGTCGCGCTGTCGCGCAACGGGCGCGTGATGGAGGTGCTCTCGGAGCACAACTGCCACGGGTGGCTCGAGGGCTACACCCTCACCGGCCGGCACGGGTGGTTCGCGACGTACGAAGCGTTCGCCATGGTGAGCGCCTCGCAGACCATCCAGCACGGCAAGTGGCTGCAGGAGGCCGACAACCTGCCGTGGCGCGAGCCGGTGCCGAGCCTCAACATCCTGCTGACGTCGACTGCATGGCGCAACGACCACAACGGCTTCAGCCACCAGGGCCCCGGGCTCATCCAGAACGTCATCACCGCGCGCGGCAACATCGGTCGGGTCTATCTGCCGCCGGACGCCAACTGCCTGCTCTCGGTGGCCGACCACTGCATGCGGTCGCGGTCCTACGTCAACCTCGTCGTCATCGACAAGCAGCCGCAGCTGCAGTGGCTGACCATCGACGAGGCGGTCGAGCACTGCACCCGCGGCGCGGGTACGTGGGCCTGGGCCGGCACCGACGAAGGCACGGCCGATCCCGACATCGTGCTGGCGTGCGCCGGCGACGTCGTGACGATGGAGACGGTGGCGGCCGCGCAGATCCTGCGCGAGCACCTGCCGCACTTCCGCACCCGCGTGGTCAACGTCGTCGACCTCATGACCCTGCCCCGGCGCAAGGACCACCCGCACGGCATGGACGCGACTCTGTTCAACGAGCTGTTCACGGACCACGTCGACGTCGTGTTCGCCTTCCACGGCTATCCCGGTGCGATCCACCAGCTCGTGCACGGCCGGCCCGACGCTGACCGCTTCCGGGTGCGCGGATTCATCGAGGAGGGCACCACCACGACGCCGTTCGACATGGTCGTGCGCAACCGGGTGTCGCGCTATCACCTCGTCATGGACGCGCTCAACAACGCGCGTCGCACGCCGCCCGGAGCCTCCGAGCTCAAGGCGTGGTGCGAGGCGCGGCTGGCCGAGCACGCCGCGTACGTCGTGGAGAACCTTCAGGATCTCCCCGACATCCGCGACTGGAGCCTGGCACCCGCGGACGAGGCGTGAGCGAGGCCCCTGCGGGGCGCGTGCTGGCGCTCAACTGCGGGAGCTCGTCGGTCAAGCTCGCGCTGCTCGACCCGCGTACGGGGGAGCGGTCACTGACCGCGCTCGCCGAGCGGGTCGGCAGCGCCGGCGCGACGGTGACGGTGCGGCGAGGCGAGTTCGCCAGCATCAGCTCGCCCGACGACTCGTCGCACCGGGGCGTGGTCGAGCACCTCGTGGAGGACCTGCGCGACGCCGAGCGCGACAGCCTCGTCGGCGTCGGGCACCGTGTCGTGCACGGCGGACCGGACTTCCGTGAGTCGGTCGTCGTCGATGACCTCATCGTCCGCAGGATCGCTGCGGTGAGCGAGCTGGCACCGCTGCAGGTTCCAGGCAACCTCGCGGGCATCGAGGCTGCCCGATCGGCTCTCGGGCACCTGCCGAGCGTCGCCGTGTTCGACACCGCGTTCCATGCGACGCTGCCGCCGATCGCCTACCGCTATGCCGTCCCCGCGTCGTGGTACGAGCAGCACGGCGTACGCCGCTACGGGTTCCACGGCATCTCCCATCGCTATGTGAGTGCTCGGGCCGCGGAGCTGATCGGCGTACCCCTCTCGGAGCTGCGGCTGGTGACGCTGCATCTCGGCAACGGCTGCAGCGGCGCGGCGATCAAGGGTGGCATCTCGGTCGACACCACGATGGGTCTCACCCCGCTCGAAGGCCTCGTGATGGGGACCCGCAGCGGAGACATCGACGCGGGGGCTCTCGGCTATGTCGGGCCACGCCTCGGCCTCGAGCTCTCCGCGCTCGTCGACGAGCTCAACCGAAGCAGCGGCCTGCTCGGCCTGTCGGGACTCAGCAACGACATGCGGACGCTCACCGACGCCGCCCGCGACGGCTCTGATGCAGCGACCCTGGCCATCGACGTCTTCTGCTACCGCGCGGCGAAGGCGGTGGGCAGTCTCAGCGTGGCCCTCGGCGGCCTCGACGCCGTGGTGCTCACCGGTGGCATCGGTGAGCACTCCGCGGACGCGCGGGCGGGGATCCTCGGCCACCTCGGCGGACTCGGTCTCGAGATCGACCCTTTGGCCAACGCGGAGCACGGCGCGACCACCGGGGGCCGGATCAGTCGGTCAGAGCACCCGATCGCCCTCGTGGTACCCACCGACGAGGAGCTGGTCATCGCCCGGGACACCGCGGCGCTGGCTTCCCGCTGAGCCGGTCATCTCCGAGCGCGGGCGGTGGATCGCGCTGAACGGCTCCGATCCGGTGATGTGGATCCTCCGCGCATCCCAGCGTATCGATCGGGACCCTGAGGTAGGCCGGGTGGACGCTCAAGGAAAGCCCCCCACCGGCCGACATCGGAGATGGAGTCGTGCAGCCGATCGACGGGGAAGGGGGCGACCATGGCCACCTCGCGGATCAGTCGCGTCTCCGTGGCGGTCGGCCTGGACATCGCCATCTTCACCATCGGCCTGCTCGTGGCCGTCACGGGTGTCGTCCTGTGGCTGAGGTCGCCCGAAGGCACCCTCACCCTGACCGGCGTCGTGTCCATCCTGCTCATGGTCGTGATGTCGAGGTTCCCCCTCGTGCTCTCGCACCTGTCGGGCGATGTGGTGATCGGGTTCGAGACCTGCGTGCTGGTGTTCCTCTCGCTCACCGTGTCGCCCTTGCAGGCATTTGCGCTCTGGGCCATCGGGACGACCCTGGCCAACGCCACCCAGCGCAAGGTGTGGCGCTCCCGCATCTTCAACGTCGGACTCACCGTGCTGGGCGGTGCGCTCTTCGTCTCTGTCGTGTCGTGGGCAGATGTCGACTCCTCCGAGCTCGGCTACCAGCTCGTCGCGGTGATGCTGGCCTGTGCCATCTACTTCAGCTTCGACCTCCTCGTCACCTCCGGGTCGCTCGCGATCGAGGACGGTGTGTCAGTGGGCACGGTGTTGCGCTGGGGCTCGGTCCCGCTCGGCCTTGCCTGCTTCGTCAGCGTCGACACGCTCGGCTATCTTGCCTTCCTGCTCACCGACAAGTACCCGGCCTGGACCCTCGCGCTGCTCTTCGTCCCGGTCGGCACGATCCTCGTGGCCGTGCGCTCGGTCAGCGACAACCGCCTCGCACAGCGCCGCCTCATGGGACTTCTTGAGGCGGCGACGCAGGCGCCGGACTGGGTCGACGACCAGCAGATCGAGAGCTCGTTGCTCGAGCAGGCCGAGCGCACGCTGCGGCAGTCGACCGCCAGCCTGCGCGAGGAGCCGCCGGTCCCGCCGGAGATCGGCGCCGTCATCGAGGTCGAGGGTCGTCCCACCCGTCACCTCGTGGTCACCCCGCACAACGACGCACCCCTCAACGCACGTGACCAGGCGGCGCTGGAAGCGTTGACGGCGGTGGGGGTCTCGGCGTTCAACCGTCGTCGGCTCTCCGACGAGATGACTTTCCTCGCGCGCCACGACGCGCTGACCGGGCTGCACAACCGCGCTGTGTTCACCGACCGCCTCAACCAGGCACTGATCCGACGCGCGCCGCGTGGCCAGGTGGCGGTGCTCTACATCGACCTCGACGGATTCAAGGAGGTCAACGACCTTCTCGGGCACGAGACCGGGGACCACCTGCTCGTGCAGGTCGCTGAGCGGATCATGAGCGTGCTGCGCCTTGAGGACACCGCGGCGCGGCTCGGAGGTGACGAGTTCGGGATCCTGCTCGATGACCTCACCGACGAGGGGCAGGCGGACTCGGTGGCCCAGCGACTCCTTGACGCTCTCGCCGTCACCTTCCATGTCGGCGAGCGAGAGGTGCGGGTGCGGGCCAGCATCGGGATCGCGTTCTCCGACCAGGAGCCGACTACGGCTGAGGTCCTCATCAACAGCGCCGACACCGCGATGTACGCCGCGAAGTCACGCGGCAAGTCACGCGTCGAGCGGTTCCTCCCGGCGATGCGCGAGGCGGAGCTGAACCGTCTCGAGCTCGAGAGCGCCCTGCGTCAGGCGGTGCTCGACGAGAAGATCACCGTGCACTTCCAGCCGGTCGTGGACCTCACGACCGGACTCATCGACGGGTTCGAGGCGCTCGCGCGCTGGACCGACCCGCGCCTGGGCTTCGTGCCGCCCAACGTGTTCATCGCCGCCGCGGAGAAGATCGGGATCATCAGCCAGCTCGGGATGCAGATCCTGGAGCAGGCCCACCGCGGTGGGCTCGAGCTCGCTCGTCGCGCCGGTCGACCGCTGTCCCTGGGAGTCAACCTCTCGGCACTCCAGGTCACCGACAATCAGCTCGCACAGCGGGTCGGTGAGCTGCACCGGTCGAGCAACGACGTACGCCTGGTCCTCGAGCTCACCGAGGGAGCGTTCCTCGGCGACGAGCCGGCGACTGTTGCGGCGCTGCACCGGCTGCGTGCGTCCGGCGCTCGTCTCGCCATCGACGACTTCGGTGTCGGCTACTCCTCCGTGGGCTATCTGCACCGGCTGCCTGTCGACATCCTCAAGCTCGACAAGCTCTTCGTCTCCGAGCTCCACGACAAGCGGTCGCTTGCGCTCGTGCAGGGTGTGGTGGCGATGGCGCGGGCGATGCGTCTCACCGTCATCACCGAAGGTGTCGAGGAGTGGGACAGCGCGATCGCGCTGCGCGACCTGCACTGCGACCTTGCCCAGGGATATGTCTTCAGCCGTCCGGTGCCGCTCGACGAGGCGCTCGAGCTCGCCGAGCGGGGATCGATGGACATGTCCGCGATGACACCCGAGTCGCTCGGAACCGTGACCCAGCTCTGGCCCTGAGCCAGAGCAGCTCGGTCTCGCAGCGGATGCCCTCGATCAGGTCGACGAGTGTGCAAGCTCGGCCATGACTCCGGTCAGGGCCGCGTGGTCAAGCACTACACCGCTGTCGTAGCAACCGATCCCGGCGTTCGTGAACAGTCCCGTCACTGGGTCGCGCGCTTCGGTCCACACACGCGTGAGATAGGCCGAGCACCATGCTCGCAGCCCGGCCTCGGGGCGTCGGCTATCGAGACGCAGCAGCTCCCGCACGAGGATGGCGTTGAACGCGGGCGGGTGCGACCACAGGCGCTCCTCGTCGAACGCGACCTGCACCCGGGCGGCGAGAGCGACGGCGTCAGCGACGCGACCAAGATCGGCGAGCAGGCCGACGAGCAGCCCCTGGTTGTAGGTGTAGACGCTCGGGTCGACGCTGCCGTCCGGACGGCGCTGGTCGGCCACCAGTCCATCCGCAGCGAGGAGTCCCTCGAGGAACACGGTGCATCGTCGAGCCAGCTCCACCAGCGACGCTCGTTCTGCTTCCGCGCCCACGGCGGAGAGCCGTGATGCGACCAGACCGGTCGAGCCCGTGGAGCATGCGTGCAGCGACTCACCACCCTCCACCCACCGCACGCCGAGGCTGCCGTCGGTCTGCTCCACACATCCTTCCCGCAGGAAGTCGAGCACCCGCTGCGCCGATCCGCCATTCCCGTGCGCGATGAGGGCCAGTCCGATCCACGCGTTGTCGTCGTAGTAGCGGCGCTTGCCGCGCGGACTCTCGGCGTAGGCCGATCCGCGGCGATAGGACGCCACGGTCGCGAGCAGCGCCGATGACTCCGGCGCACCGACGGACGCTGCGGCGTGCAGCACCTGGCTGAACGGCCAGAGCGGCACTGCCTGCCGGCCACCGGGTTCCCGCACGGCGAGCCGTCCACGGCGTACGACGAACGCATTCGCCGCCAGCGACCGCCACGCCTCGTCCGCGCGCGACCGCCAGGTCGTGTCGTCATGGCCGGGTTGCGATGGCGTCATCTGATGACCACACATTGGCGTGACTCATGCCCGTTATCGTCCTGGCTCACGACGCCATCCTGTCGTGCGGAACGGCGAAGATGCGAGCGAGCTCGGCACATAGCGTGCACGCCTCGGCGGCCCGGGATCGCCAGCTGGAGCCTGGGGGAGGCGCCGCTGCCCTCTGTCATTCAGGGCGGACGCACCCATCGGCATGGGCGCGGCCCACGCCGTTGATGGGAGGCGTTCCTGCGAGCCAGATCAACCTTGCACAGCGAAGAGCTGGCGTTCGCCGTCAACTCCTTTGAGCACGTGCATGCCTCGATCTTCGACGACCAGGGACGCGCCAGCAGTGAGGTCGCGCACCGTGCTCGAGATGAACAACTCGCCGGCCGCGGCCGACCCACACACTCGTGCTGCCACGTGCACAGCAATGCCGCGAACGCCTTCCTCGTCGACTTCGACTTCGCCCGTGTGCACCCCAGCGCGAAGTTCGACGCTCAGCAGCCTTGCTTCGCGTTGAATCGCCTGCGCGCAGCGGATGGCACGGGTCGGACCGTCAAAGACCGCAAAGAGCCCGTCGCCAGCACGGTCAACTTCGCGCCCGTCGAAGCCAGCCAGTTCTTGTGCGACCCGCACGTAGTACCGCTGCATGAGGTCGTGCCAGGCGGCGTCACCCATGCTCGTCGCCTGCTCTGTCGAGCCGACGACGTCGACGAACAACATCGTGAGGAGCCGGCGTGAGGAGTGGATGGGAACACGAGTGCCCATGACCAGTTCCTGGACCGTCGCGATGACCGCTGCGACGTTGTCACCCATGGAGTGGCTGTTGCTCGGAAAGGTTCTGAACACGGCGCCGGGGATGCGATCTGCCATCCACTTCACCCCGCCTGCCGGAGCCAGCGGATCGTCACTCGAGCACATCACCAAGGTCGGAACCGAGATCGAAGACAAGATATCCGTGACGTCACTGTCGTGGTTCATCGCTTCGAGAGCGACGGCGGCAGCGGGACTCGCACCCAGCTGCGACATGCGCATGAAGTACTCAACGAACTCCGGGTCGGCGTCCGGACCCAAACCCGCGCCAGGGCCCCGGATGTACCACTCGTTCGGCCATTCCTCGTCAAGGTTGCGCAAGAGCTCGTCGTTCTCTTCGTGTGTCAACCCCCACGGGTAGTCATCCGTGCGGTTCCAGCGCGCCATGGCGCCCCAGGTAACGAGCGCCTGCGTGCGTTCGGGGTACAAGGCCGCGAACATGCACGCCATCTGTCCGCCCTCGGACCCACCGAAGATGACGGCTCGCTCGACGCCGACTGCATCGAGCACCGCGCGTATGTCATCGGCACGCTCTTCAAGCGTGGCCACGACGGTGGGACGATCCGACAGGCCGGTGCCGCGCTTGTCGAAACGGATGAGGCGCGAGATGGAACTCCACATCTCGATGTTTCGACGGGAGACTGGGTACTCCCACGCCAAGTCCAGATGCGACACCGTGCCTGGCGCCATCACCAGGTCGAATGGGCCTTCACCACTGACCTGGTACGCAACGTGGACGTCGCCACTGAGGGCGTACTTGATGGGCGTTCGGTCCATAGGCACATCATGCCCGTTCACCACAGAAGTCTGGTCAGGTCAGTCGCTTCCCGACGTCTGGTCCAGGTTGCTCACCGCCTTCGCGCGGCTCCGCGCCGGAGCCCTCCGGGACCAACGAGCCGTCCCCACGGCAACCCGGACGTCTCAGGGGCAGTAGCTCAACACGATCTTGATGCCTACTGCCGGATCCGACGTGCAGAGGCGAGCGCGAACGGCAAATAGGCATCAGGCGCAGGGCTCAGTTCAGCCGGACGAGCCGAGACAGCGCAGCCGATGGTTCCGACTCCAGCACCGGCGTGAGTCTGGCTTCGATGGTGTCGGCGGATGGGCCGTAGATGAACAGCGCCGTTTCCGTCGGACCTTCCCAGTAGGAGTAGATGTCGCCGTCAGGACCAAGCGCGCCAAGAAGGGCGGCGATCAGTTCGTTCACGTCACTGTTGGCGTACACCTCGGCTGGTAGGTCGGTTCCGTTGAGGTATAGACCCACGCCCTCGAAGTCGCCGAAGGGGACCGCGTCCGAGTCGGCAACGGTGATCCGCGACCCGCGTGGCGCGCCACCCTTCGTCAGCGCCGACCGGATCACGTCGACTCCGGCAACCGCGTCTCCGGACCACTCGACTTCAATGTCGCAGGACAGGGGCTCGCCCTCGGTACTGGCCAACGTCCCACCGCCCGTTACCCGACCTCCGGGCGTCTGAGACCGGAGCAGTTCATCCAGCGGGTCTTCGAACCTGTCGCCTCGGTCCATCGGCCTGAGTCGGGCGTTGAGGTGTACGTCAATCAACGTGACTCGCCCACGTTTGCCGCGCTTGAACATGTGCCTCAACGCCCCCCGGGTGCAGGCGGGTCAGCACCGCCGCTCGCCGCGAATCATGCCGGAACCTGACCCGCGCGGGCGAGTGCTAACGGTAGGCACTTCTTCTTTGTCATGGCACCTGTTGCGCTGCTGTCGCAACTAGCATCCGGGGGTGTCTCCTCGTCGGCTTGCCCCCCGCGGCCCGGGCATGTCGAGTCGGATTCCGACAACGATAGTGCTGGCTATCGCCGTGCTGTGGACGCTGCCCACCTTCGGGCTCCTCGTCACGTCGCTGCGACCCAGCGAGAATGCGGCCTACAGCGGCTGGTGGAACGTGTTCACCGATCATCAGGTGACCCTGGACAACTACCGGGAAGTGCTGGCCGGTGGACAGATGCTCCCCGAAGGCATCTTGCCGTTCTTCGTCAACTCGGTGGTTATCACGGTTCCCGTAATCCTTGTGGGGCTCACGCTCGCCTCCATGGCTGCCTACGCCCTGGTGTGGATCCCGTTTCGGGGGGCACGTGTCGTGCTCGGCCTGGTGATAGCCCTTCAGATCGTGCCTGTACAGATGGCCCTGCTCCCCTTGCAACAACTGTTCTACCTCGGCTGGAGCGTGGGGCCGCTGACCATCCTGCCGAAGATCACCGACAGTTCTGGGCGGCCACTCATCGCTGGCTCGTTCGCGTCGCTGTGGCTCGCACACACCATGTTCCTGCTCCCTTTCGGCGTGTACTTGCTACACCGGTCCATCTCGCAGTTGCCCCGCCCGTTGTTCGACGCGGCACGGGTCGACGGCGCGTCGCACCAGCAGATCTTCCGCCGCCTCGTCCTGCCCCTGTCGTTGCCGGCGCTCGCCTCGCTCGCCATCTTCGAGTTCCTGTGGGTCTGGAACGACCTGCTGCTAGCCAGCACGTTCGTCACCGGAGACTCCGCACACTCCCCGATCACCCCTTACCTCAGTCACCTCGCAGGATCACTGACGACGCGGGGGGACCTGTTGAGCGCAGGCACCTTCGTCGCGATCGCTTGCCCCCTGGTTGTCTTCTTCCTGCTCCAGCGGTACTTCGCCCGCGGCCTGCTCGCCGGAGCGATCGTCGAGTGAGGCGTAACACGCGATTCCGGGTCGGCCGCGAGCGATATTGCCGGATATCGCTCGGCTGCGTTGGGTCCCCTGGATGTGGGCGTGGTTCTAGAAGGGGGGTGGGTCGTCGTTCCAGGGGTCGCGGGGTGTGGGGGGTTCGGGTGGGTTGAGGTAGGGGCGGGGGTCGATGGTTCCGGTTTGGCCGTGTTTGGTTTGCCAGGTCGCGGTGCCGTCGCTGCGGTGGTCGAGGATGGTGATGTCTCGGCGGGTTTTGGAGATGTGGTCGCGTTTGCAGTACATGTCGGTGTTGGCGGTGCTGGATGCTCCGGTGGGGAACGGGGTGATGTGTTCGAGTTCGCAGCGGTTGGCGGGTTGTCGGCAGCCGGGTGCTTGGCAGTGGGCGTCGCGGGCGATCACATGTCGGCGGAGGTCGTCGGGGAGGTAGATCCGGTCGCCGTGGTCGATGAGGTGGCCGTCGGCGGGGTCGGTCACGATGCGGCGCAGTGATCCGGTCGTGGCGGAGATCTCGCGGGCGATGTCCGCGGGGATGGGGTGTCCGGCGACCATGGCGGGGTTGTCGTCGAGGCCGAGCCAGGTCGTGAAGTCCATGACGACCTGGGTCTCACCGCGACGGCGACGTGGTCCGCGCCGGCGCTTGCTCGCCGATGCCGGTGCCGACGTGGTGGTCGCGTCGTTGGGCTCGGTGAGCGACCCCTGTTGGTGGGCGGGTGCGTCTGGCGCATCGGTGGGTGCCAGCTGGTCGGGGTCGGCGCGCAGGACCATCGCGAGGTGCGCGGTGGCGCGGGCGGGGCCGATCTCGTGGGGGACTGCCTCCGAGCACGGCTCGCAGCTGCTTTGGTGGGCGAGGAACCGGTCGGCGGTGGTGTCGATGATCTCCATGATCGTGCGGGCGTCCTCGACCTTGTGGGTCGCGGTGATCTGGGCGAGACCGTCGGGCAACGACCGGTAGGTCACCCCGACGTTGTGCGTGCGGGCGGCCCGGGCTTTCGCGGCCTGGGCGCGGGAGTCGACCTTGGCCAGGGCCCGGGTGATGGACCCACCGACCCCGGTCGAGGCCATCCGGGGCAACCGGTCGACGATTCGTGCGATCGCCTCCACCGTGACCGCATCGTCGATTCCTGCGGTGCGGTGCAGCACCGGCCACACGTGCCGCTGCGAGATCTCGCCGGCCGCGAGCAGGTCACGCACCGCGAGGCATGGGCCCGCGAGGCGCCGCGCCTCATCGATGTCGGAGCCCGCGGCGTCATCCGAGCTGCGGCGGGCGATCCGGACCTCGAGGCGCCGGTGCCGCTCCCGGTTCCCATCATCGCTGGGTGCCCCCGCATAGTCCGCGAGCGCGACATGGGCCTGGGCCTGGGCCTGCGCCCAGGCCAGGACCCGGTCCGCGAGCTGGACCCGCAGCAGCAGACCCTCCTCATCGAGCGGGACCACCGGGACCGACGCGAGCACCACCGCGGTGTGCCCGGTGACCGGCTGGGCCAACGCCGCACTCAACCGGTCAGCCCACACCTGCGACAGGCGAGCAAGACCATGACGGGTGTCGACCGCCGCCAGGACGACGACGGGCACGCGGGTGGGCGCCGTCTCCGCCCATCGCTGCTCGA
>JANMBJ010000409.1:0-5086 GCA_031360335.1 Candidatus Nanopelagicales bacterium | reverse complement strand
TTGCCGTTCTCCTCTTTTATGCAGCCGGAGAGCGTCCGGGGCGCACTCGCTAACTTCCGAGTGGTTAAGACGATGCTCGCCGAACGACTGCCGGGGCTGCTCCCGCCCCTCGACGAGCAGGCCGCGTTGGAGGTCACCGCGATCCACTCGGTGGCCGGCCGCCTCGGGTCCGGTGGTCGGCTCATCACCGTGCCCCCCTTCGAGGCGCCCCACCACACCGCGACGCATGCCGCGATGGTCGGTGGCGGGTCCGGGGTGCCGCGTATCGGGCTGGTGTCGCTCGCGCACCGGGGCGTGCTCTTCCTCGACGAGGCGCCGGAGTTCGACGGCAGCGCTCTCGACGCGCTGCGTCAGCCCCTCGAGTCCGGCGAGATGGTGGTGACACGGTCCGCCTTCTCGGTGACCTTCCCGGCGCGATTCCACCTGGTGCTCGCGATGAATCCGTGTCCGTGCGGTCGGGGTGGCGACGTCGGTCGACAGTCGGGTGCACCCCTGTGCGTCTGCACGCCGCAACAGCGCCGTCGCTACCTGTCGCGGATCAGCGGACCGTTGCTCGACCGCGTCGACCTGCGGGTGACGCTCGTCCGGCCCACCCTCGCCGACCTGGAGTTCGGTGCGTCCGACGCCGAGCCCACATCGGTGGTGGCCCTCCGAGTCAGAGAAGCTCGGGACCGCGCTGCGCGCCGATATGCCGGCACGCCGTGGCGCGTCAACGCCGATGTGCCCGGTCCCGTCGTACGACGGCAGTTCGGGCTCGACCGTGAGGCAGCCGAGCCGCTGGACGCGGCCCTGCTGCGCGGCCTGGTCTCGGCGCGCGGAGCCGATCGGATCGTCCGCGTCGCCTGGACCCTCGCCGACCTGGCCGGACGTGACCGGCCGACCCGCTTCGACGTCGCGTCCGCCCTCCAGCACCGCGACAGCGGCACCGCGTGGGCGGCATGACCCGCATGGTCGGCGACGGCGAGCGGCGGGCTCGGGCGCTCCTCACCCGCGCGGTCGAGCCGGGTGACAAGCGTGTCGCCCAGCTGGTCGCGTCGATCGGCGCCGAGGCCACTGCCCAGCGGCTGCGCATCGGCGATCCCCGCATGGAGCATGTCGAGCGCTATCGCGACCGCATCGAGCGGGCTGACGCACACGCGGATCTCGCTCGGGTCGAGTCCGTCGGTGGTCGCCTCGTCGTGCCGGGTGATCTCGAGTGGCCGAGCCAGCTCGACGACCTCGGGCTGATGGCGCCGCTCGCGCTCTGGGTCAGGGGAGTCGCCGACCTTCGGCTGACCGCGCTGCGCTCGGTGTCGGTCGTCGGAGCTCGAGCAGCGACGCCCTACGGCGAGCGGATCGCATCGATCTTCGCCAGCGATCTCGCCGCGGCCGGATGGGCCGTGGTGTCAGGGGGCGCCTTCGGGATCGACGCACAGGCGCACCTCGGTGCGTTGGCTGCGCGCGGCATGACGATCGCGGTGCTCGCCTGCGGCGTCGACGTGTCTTATCCGCCACGTCACGACAGCCTGTTCGCCAGGATCGCCGCCGACGGGCTGCTCGTCTCCGAGGTGCCTCCGGGCTCTGCTCCGCACCGCACCCGGTTCCTCGTGCGTAACCGGGTCATCGCCGCCCTGACCCGCGGGACCGTCGTCGTGGAGGCCGCGATCCGGTCCGGCTCGCTGTCGACGGCGCACGACGCGGAGAAGCTGGGTCGCCCGGTGCTCGTGGTGCCCGGGCCGGTGGATTCGATGATGTCGGCGGGCGTCCATCGCGAGCTGCGGCGTGGGGCGCTGGCGGTCACGTCCGCTGCGGAGATCATCGAGGCGGTCGGTGGCCTCGGCGTGGACCTCGCGCCGATGCCGTCCGCACCGGTGCTCCCGCGCGACGAGCTCGATCCGCTCTCGGCCCGGGTGCTCGACTCCCTGCCCGTCCGCGGCGCTGCCACGGTGGAGTCGGTCGCGCGTGACGCGGGGCTCACGCCGGCCGAGACCGCCGCTGCACTGGGCCTCCTGGAGCTCGGCAGCTTCGTCAGGTCCGGGCCGGAGGGCTGGAGACTCGTGCGTCAGCGCGGCGTGCCGCGTTGACTCGCATCGGTTGGGCACCGACGGTGGGACCGTGCCCCCCGCCACGGCGCCCGCGCCGGCCGAGCTCGACGACCTTCCCGAGGACTTCCTCGACGTCGTCGAGGCCTTCCGGGTGCACCTGAGCTCCGAGCTGGGTCGCTCCGAGCACACCGTCCGGGCCTACATCGGCGATGTCTCGCGGTTGCTCCGCTACGCCCGGTCCCAGGGCGCCACGGAGATGTCCGACCTCGAGCTCACCGACCTGCGGGGCTGGCTGGCGCACGAGGCAGCTGCGGGTCATGCCCGCGCGACTCTCGCCCGGCGGGCCGCCGCGGCCAGGGTCTTCGCGACCTGGGCGCACAAGCGCGGGCACCTCGACCACGACCCGGGGGACCGGCTCGCGACCCCGGCGCGCCATCATTCGCTGCCGGGGGTCCTCAAGCAGTCCGAGGCCGCCGCCCTGCTCGACGTCGCGACCGTGGCGGCCGACGACGGTGACCCGGTGCACCGCCGAGACCTGCTGATCCTCGAGCTCCTCTATGCCACCGGGATGCGCGTCGGCGAGCTCGTCGGGCTCGACATCGACGACGTCGACGACTCCCGACGCACCGTTCGGGTGCTCGGCAAGGGTGCCAAGGAGCGCACGGTGCCCTACGGCCCACCGGCTCAGCGGGCGCTCGACGCGTGGCTCACCGACGCTCGCCCCCAGCTGCTCACAGCCGCGTCAGGGCTGGCCCTGCTGCTCGGTGCCCGGGGCGGCCGGCTCGACCAGCGGGCCGCTCGCTCGGTCGTGCACCGGATGCTGCGCCATGTTCCCGGCGCGCCGGACCTCGGTCCGCATGGCCTTCGGCACTCGGCCGCGACACACTTGGTGGAGGGCGGTGCCGACCTCCGGTCGATCCAGGAGATCCTGGGGCACGCTACGCTCGCGACAACTCAGGTCTATACCCATGTCAGCGTCGAACGGTTGAGGGCAACGTATGAACAGGCGCACCCGCGAGCGTGAGGACGTCGACGACGCCCTCGAGCCCGAGGTCGGCCTCGACGACGACGTCGACGACCTGGACCATGACGACGACGAAGTCGTCGAGGAGATCGAGATCGACCTGACGCCCACAGAGGATGAGAAGGCTGCGGTAGCCGAGCAGAACAGCGCCGCCCTGCGTCACCTCTGGGAAGACTTCAAGGCGACCGGTGAAGGTCACCTGCGCGAGCGGCTGATCCTGCACTACTCACCGCTGGTCAAATACGTTGCAGGCCGTGTGGGAGTAGGGCTTCCGCCGAACATCGAGCAGGCCGACCTGGTGTCCTACGGCATCTTCGGTCTCATCGACGCGATCGAGAAGTTCGACCTCGAGCGGGCGATCAAGTTCGAGACCTACGCCATCAACCGGATCCGCGGCGCGATCATCGACGAGCTGCGCTCGATCGACTGGATCCCGCGGTCGGTGCGCTTCAAGGCGCGTGAGGTCGAGAAGGCCTACCAGGCACTCGAGGCCAAGCTCCAGCGCACACCGACCGAGTCCGAGGTCGCGTCCCAGATGGGCGTGAAGCTCGAGGATCTCCACTCGATCTTCAGTCAGGTCTCCTTCGTCAACGTCGTGGCGCTCGATGAACTACTCCATGCGGGTGGTGATCGCGGAGACAAGATGACCCTCGGTGACACCCTCGAGGACCCCAAGGCTCCGGACCCGATCAACCTGTTCGAGGGCGAAGAGACCAAGTTCATCCTCGCGAAAGCGATCAACACGCTGCCCGAGCGGGAGAAGATCGTCGTCACCCTCTACTACTACGAGGGTCTCACCCTGGCCGAGATCGGCCAGGTGCTCGGCGTGACCGAGTCGCGCATCTGTCAGATGCACACCAAGGCCGTGCTGCAGCTGCGCGCGAAGCTCTCCGAGTCGCACGACGACGACTGACCGCCCCGACCTCTGCACCCCCGCACGGCAGCAGCCCACCTCCCCGCAGGTCCGCCATCCGGCAGCCCGACCCGAGCGCCTGGCCCTTCCGGGTCCGGCGCTCGTCGGCTTCTCGGACGCGGCTCTCGATTCGTCACGGGGGCAGCAGGAGCGGGTGCCCCGGACGCAGCAATCGCAGGGGATCGAGGTAGTCGAGCCCGCGACGCAGACCCCAGTGCAGGCACGACGGGATGCCGCCGCAGTGGGTGCCGCCGGTCGCGAGCACGCCGATCGCGCCCCCGGTGGCGACCTCCGCACCCGCGTGCACCGTCGCCGTGATGGGCTCGTAGGTCGTGCGCCGCCCGTCGGGCTGCAGGACGACGACGACCCCGCGCCCGGCGATGTCGGACGCGAAGGTGACTGTGCCAGCTCCGGCCGCACGGATCGTGTCACCGGGGCTCGCCGCGAGGTCGACCCCGCGATGCCCGGGGAGCCAGGGCTTCGCAGGCGGGTCGAAGGCACGCAGCACCCGCACCTCGCCGTCGACAGGCGCGACCCAGGACGGGGCCACCGCGATCCAGGACCGGGTCCCCGGAATCCAGGACGGGGTCCCCGTGATCCAGGACGGGGCCGCCGCGACCGAGGAGGGGGCCACATGGCCTCCAGCCGCGGCTCCGTTCGACACACCGTCTGGGAGGACCGATGGGGGCAGCGAAAGGCTGAGGCTGACGGCGACGAGGGGAGCCGCCAGGGCGGGTCCGAAGAGTGCGATCACCACGTCAGACTGCGTCCTCGCCGGGTCGGGAGAAGCCGGCGTGCCCCACGCCTGAGGACGACACGCCGCCTGTGGACCACGAACGATCGAGGCGCGGCCGTCGTGAGGACCGCGCCGCGTGCGGTGGGGTCAGGGCACCCCGGTCCGCTGCTGGGCGCCTCGATTTCGGCAGGGGCGAGGGTGGCCGTACACTTCGGTCTGCGGCTTGCTCCGGCGGGTCGACATCGCACGCCCGCATCCCGGTCTCCTCGTGAGAGCCGGCGGCGCACCCTCGGTCCGGTCAGTCCGGGAAGGCGCGTCCGGCGGGAGTCAGGCACCCGGCCGACCGGCGCGGGTGGACGAAACCGAGTGGCGCTGCCGCGTCGCGGGCT
>JANMBJ010000392.1:0-2424 GCA_031360335.1 Candidatus Nanopelagicales bacterium | reverse complement strand
CACTCAAGGCCAGCATGGACGAGTGCACCGCAGCGACCGAGGCCGCGCGCGTGGTTCCCAGGTCGAAGAGCAAGCCGTAGGTCCAGGTCCCGCTGTCGGCTGCGCCGTTCGGGTGTCGCGGGTGCGCGACCGAGCCTGACGCCGGCGCATCCTCGGTGCTGAGGATCGTGCGTTGGCTGGGAGCCTCTCCGGGCGCTGGGAGCGCGCCACGATCCTCACCCATCCCGGTAGGGTGCGGGCAACCGCGAACCTGATCGTGGAAGCGGGCTGTGACGAAGCACATCGGCGAACGCACCCTGGCCAAGCGCGTCACCCCTCGAGCTGACCTCCTCATCCCCGGTTTGGGTCCGTGACGCCGGCCGCCAGGTCCCCCAACTACTCCTCGCCTGGGAGCAGCGTGCAGGCACATGTCGAAGCGCCCCGGCCTCAGCCCGGCTTGGCCGGGGAAGGCGGGGGGCTGTCGTGGGACCCGACCGGTTGATAGTCGGTCGGGGGATCTGTGTTGGTGAGCGAACGCCCCGAGGGTGGGCTACGGATCCTCGGGGCGTTCGCATCACCGCATCAGGTGGCGGAGGGGGGCTCCTGAGCGCGGTGACACCATGTCTTCGCCAGGACACTGGCGAGGGCTCGGAGGCTATGCCCGCAGTTCCCGGGCGGAAACGTCTGGTCAGGGGCGGATTCGTCCAAGATCCGCGCAAGGCGGAGCTCACGTCCGGCGGAGGTGGTTTGCGCTTGCGTGCAGGGGTATCTGTGGGTCATGTCTGAGCGGATGCTGCTGGCCGTTTCGGCCATCGTGGTGGCCCTGGGGTTCGCCGTTTTTATGTGGTTCATGCTTCTCGGCTCGGGGGTGCGCTAGTCGGGCGAAGCGCGGAACCCCGACACAATCGAAGTGCCCCGCTCTCGCCCAGCTTGACCGGCAGAGCGGGGCGTGGTCGTTGGAGGGATCAGTGCTTCTCGTAGGCGATGCCGTCGTGGTCTCGGTCCAGGCGCGACGCGTTGGCCATGTACCAGGCCAACGTGCGGGTGACGTTCGTGACCGGCTTGCCGGTCCGGACCTTGTCGTGCGCGCCGGACCGGCCCACGCCGTGCGGGAACCTCACATTGAGCTTCTTGCACGAGGTGTACTTGCGACCTTCACGGCCGCCGGCGCGGCTGTGTGTCCTGCGGTCGTGGGTGCGGGCATGGCCTGGACGTTCGGGGTGAGGAGTGCCGTCGTCGCAAGCGCGATCGCGGCAGTCGTGAGTAGTCGCATGGTTGAAGCTCCCGTTGTCTCCGCCGGTCTCTCCGGACGTGAGGCGCCCAGGACGACCCCACCCCATGACCTAGGTACCGAGGCACGCGGAGTCCGGCACGTCCCGGCACCGGTGCTCGCGGCTAGAATCGGTGACATCGATATTCGCCAGAGGAGAGTTTCTTGTGAGCTTGGACCTGCACGACCTTCGCTCGTGGGCGTCGACGAATGACATCGCCGTTGCGGCTCGCGGCCGAATCCCCATTTCGGTGAAGGCGGAGTACCTCTACGCGCACTCGGCCGTTGCCCGCTCCCTCGGTGAGGAACTCGGTTTGCCCATCGCTACCCGAGGGCGCGTGAGTTTCGACGCCTGCCAGCACATCGCGGAAGCAATCTGAACCTCCCCCGTCGCCCTGCTTTCCCCGCATACGGACCCGGTGCGGATCTGGAGTCCGGCGGACTCTGACATGAATCGGCGCCGCCTAATCGAGGCTGGCGCGGGCAGGGGTCATCGGGCGGCTCCCGCAGTCATTGTCGATGCGCGGATCAGTGTGCAGTCGACCGCCTCTGCCACCGTGTCCGCGAGGTATGGCGGTTGGACGTCGTCGACGATGCGGCTTGCCACGTTGAGGACTCGCTCCGCGGTGTCGCGTAGCAGCGAAGTTTCGGCGTTGGACCAACCGGTGACGTAGGGCAAGGAGTAGTCGGTGGTGTCGATCCCGGACGCACCGAGGACGATGTAGGCGATCGATTCGGCTTCGACCTCGGCAACACCTCGACATCGCGGGGACTGGTGATAAGTGTCGACGAACCGGGTGTGGTGGTCGGCTCGGACGTGGCCGATCTCGTGAGCCAGCGTCTTCGCCGCCTGCAGGTCATCGACATCGGCGCGGATGCGGATGGTGCGGTTCGCGAAATCGGTGTAACCGTTCGCGGTCCCGCATGGCCCACGTTCGAGGGTGAAACCGTCATCGGCGGCCAGGATCGCCAGTTGGTCCCAGAGCCCTGCGGGTGATGGCCCGGCGAGGAGCCGGGGCTGCGCGGGTAGGTCTGGCCCGTCGGTCTGGGTGATGTCGAAGACGTGCACGACGCGAAACCCACGCAGCACCTGGCCAGCGCCGCGGCTGTCGTCGGCCGAAGCTGCTGACGAATCGACAGCTGGTCCTGTTGGAGCGGGTTCGCGGTAGAGGCAG
>JANMBJ010000372.1:0-1586 GCA_031360335.1 Candidatus Nanopelagicales bacterium | reverse complement strand
CGCGTGAGTAGCACACCCTGCGAGAGGTTCTTGGCGACCGCCTGAGCCCACGGATACGGCGTGGCCGGGTCGTATGTCGTACCGACGACGAGGATCTTGGGGGAGCCGGGTGCCGTGATGACATGGGGCGAGTCGTCGGCGGGGACGTCCCAGTACTGGTAGGGCAGGATCCCCCACGCCGTGAACGCACCGAACACCGGCGCCTCCTTCGACCACTGATCGGCGAGCACCTGAGACTGCGCCGCGGTCGGTCGGTCGGGACGGTCGAGGGCGTTGACGGCGTACAACGCGGACTCGAAGTTGTCGGGGTAGTGACCGGCCTCGTTTCGCGACGTGCGCTCGTCGAGCATCGACAGCAACGTGCTGCCGACGCCGTCGAAGGATGCCTGCAGGCCGATGAGCAGCTGGTCCCAGTCGCCGAAGGCGGGAAAGTAGAGATAGCTCGCGATCGCGTTCATCGCCAACGCTTGCGTGAGCGGTCGTCGCGGGTCCGACGTCTGCTGCGATGATGCGTCGATCGAGTCGATGAACGTCTGGATGCGGTCGATGCCAGCCTGCTCACCGCGCGGCAGCGGGCAGTCGGCCTGCTTGTCGCACCACAGGACGAAGTGGTGCAGCGCGACCTCGAAGCCCTTCGCCTGCCCGTGGATGAGCTCGACGTTGGTCAGCGCCGGATCGATCACTCCGTCGAGCACCATGCGACCGACGTGCGTCGGGAAGAGGTCGGCATAGGTCACCCCGAGCATGGTGCCGTAGGAGAAGCCGAGCCAGGAGAGCTTCTCGTCACCGAGGGCGGCGCGCAGGATATCCAGGTCCCGGACGGCTTCTCGCGTGCTCATGTGCGCGTAGATCTTGGGTGTCCTGGTGCGGCAGCTGACCGCGAGCTCCTTGGCCAGAGCGTCGATCGTCGCGACCTGCGCAGGCGTGCTAGGGGTGCCGTCTGCGGCCAGGAAGGCATCGGTCTGCTTGTCGTCGAGACACTGCACGGGCGACGACGCACCGACCCCGCGCGGGTCGAATCCCACGATGTCGTAGCGGGCTCGCACCGACGGATCGACGACGGCTCGCGCGCTGCGGGCGAAGTCGACACCCGACACTCCAGGGCCACCCGGGTTCATCAGCAGCGAACCGATGCGTGAGCTCTGGTTGGCCGCGCGCAGGCGCAGGACGGCGATCTTGATCGTGTCGCCTGCCGGTGAGGCGTAGTCGAGGGGCACCGTGAGGTCGGTGCACTGGAACGACCCGCCGCACGGCCGCCACGTGAGCTTCTGGGCGTAGAACTCCGAGAGAGCGGGATCGACCGCGGCCGGGGTGGCGCTCGGGGCAGCGGAGCCCGAGGTGGAGGTCGGCGCCGCCGTCGGCGACTCCTGCGTGATGGTGCCGACGGTGCCCGAGCAGGAGGCGAGGACGAGGCTCAGGGCCGCCACGGAGGCCGACACCGCCGAGACCGCCGAGGCACGGCGGGTCCACGGACTGCGGGTCACTCGAGGCTCCTGCCTGCGGTCCGGGACATCATCCGCAGGCTGCGGGCGACGGCAGCAGCACGCCTGCCAGGTCCAGGAGTTGGGACGCGTCGGGGCACCTGT
>JANMBJ010000279.1:0-15485 GCA_031360335.1 Candidatus Nanopelagicales bacterium | reverse complement strand
CGGTGGTCGGTGACGCCGAGCGCGGCCATCGCGTCCGCCAGCTCGATCGCGCGATGCTCACCCAGGCTGTTGTCGCGGTCAGCCGCACGGTGCGCATGGTCGTCGACAAGAATCTCGCCTTCCTCGCCCAGCGTGCAGGTGACGAGGGTGACGTGGGCACCCGTGGCGGCGTAGTGAGCCATGGTGGCACCGCTGCCGATCGTCTCGTCGTCGGGGTGGGCATGGACGAGCAGGAGCCGATGCGCAGCGGTGATCACGCACGCAAGCCTAACCCGCGCCCGAGCACCCGGGTCGGGCGTTCGCTCGCAGCGTGTGCCGAGGCCGCGACGCCTGACAGACTCGCCTTCATGTCGGATGAGTCCTACCCCCG
The DNA here is from genome assembly GCA_031360335.1 of Candidatus Nanopelagicales bacterium. Classification (GTDB taxonomy): domain Bacteria; phylum Actinomycetota; class Actinomycetes; order S36-B12; family CAIYMF01; genus Longivirga. The sequence goes on along the minus strand of JANMBJ010000279.1, from coordinate 15,115 downwards.
CCACAGTGCACGTACGCGTCACTTCACCGCGGGAGCGCCACGCAGCTTCACCCTGTCGCCTGACGGTGCTCGCGCGTTGTTCGTGCGGTCGGCGTCAGGCACCGACGCTGTCGGTCGACTGTGGGAGGTCAATGCGATCACCGGCGTCGAACGCCTCGTCGCCGACCCGACCGCCCTGCACGAGGGGCCGGAATCGCTCTCGCAGGAGGAACGAGCCCGCCGCGAGCGCATGCGCGAGGGCAGCTCCGGCATCGTCGGCTATGCGACGGACCACGCCGTGAGCCGGGCCGTGTTCGCCCTGTCGGGCGGGCTCTACGCCGTGGACCTCGACGGGTCGGGCACCGTGCGCGGGCTCGACGTTCCCGGACCGGTCATCGACCCTCGACTCTCGCCCGACGGCGCACACATCGCGTACGTCTCCGGCCGATCGCTGCGGCTGGTCGCCGTCGACGGCAGCTCCGACCGTGCACTCGCGGAGCCGACGTCGGATGACTCGAGCGCCGGCCTCGTCGACTTCATCGCCGCAGAGGAGCTTGACCGTCAACGTGGCTTCTGGTGGTCGCCCGAGTCCGACGCCGTCCTCGTCGAGCGGGTCGACGAGTCAGGCGTGCAGGAGTGGTGGATCGCGGATCCGGTTCACCCGGAGCAGGCGCCGTACCGGCATCGCTATCCCGCTGCTGGCACCGCAAATGCGCTGGTGTCACTGGAGATAGCGCGACTCGACGGGACCGTCACGCCGGTGTCGTGGGACCGGACGACCTATCCCTACCTCGTCGACGTGTCGTGGACGAGCAACGGTGACCCGCTGGTTGTGGTCATGACGCGCGACCAGCGTGAGCAGGTCGTGCTCGCGATCGACACCGCGACGGGGGCACCCCGCACTGTCGCGACGATCACCGACGACGCCTGGGTCGATGCCTGGCCGGGAGCCACCCAGTGGGCGCCCGACGGTCGACTCCTCACCCTCCGGGCCGACCGCGACACCGACACCTACCGGCTCCACCTCGGCGACGGCTGGCTCACGCCCGCCGGTCTCCAGGTGCGCGGCGTCGTCGATGTCGACGACGCCGGCGTGGTCGCATCGTTTGCTCCTCGACCGACTGTGGCATCCGTCGCGCACGTCGCGTGGGACTCCACCATGCGCTCCGTGACCCCAGAGTCGGGCTGGAACGTCGCGCGCGTCGCCGGCGGCACCGACCTCGTCATCCGGCGCACCCTCGAGTCGATGTCACCGGCGTACGAGCTGCACACCTCGGTCGGCACGACCCTGATCACGAGCCATGCGGAGACTCCGCACGCGCTACCCGTCGTCACGATGCTCGAGGTGGGCGAGCGAGGTCTGTGCACGGCAGTGCTGTTCCCGACCGGCCATCTGCCCGGGTCTCGTCGCCTCCCGGTCGTGCTCAGCCCCTACGGCGGCCCGCACGGTGCTCTCGTCGCCGAGATGCTCGGTGCCTACGGCGAAGAACAGTGGATCGCCGACCAGGGGTTCTGCGTCGTCGTCGCGGACGGCCGAGGCACACCCGGTCGCGGTCCCGCCTGGGACCGCACCGTGCTCCACGACCTGGCGACACCGGCGCTCGAGGATCAGGTCGCCGCGATCGAGGCGGTCGCGACCGCCTATCCCGACGACGTCGACACCACCCGCGTCGGCATCCGCGGCTGGTCGTTCGGCGGCTACCTCGCGGCGCTCGCCGTGCTCCGTCGCCCCGACGTCTTCCACGCTGCCGTGGCCGGCGCACCCGTCACGGACTGGCGGCTCTACGACACGGCCTATACCGAGCGCTATCTCGGCGATCCGGCCGAGGATCCCGCGGCGTACGACGCGTCGTCGCTGCTGCCGCTGGCAGCAGGCCTCACCCGACCGCTGCTCATCATCCACGGCCTCACCGACGACAACGTCGTGGTCGCCCACACCTTGCGTCTCAGCGGTGCCCTCACCGTCGCCGGCCGCCCGCACCAGGTGCTCCCCCTCTCGGGCGTCACCCACATGACCCCCCAGGAGGAGGTGGCCGAGAATCGCCTCGTCCTCGAGCTCACCTTCCTCACCCGAGCCCTCAACGCCTGACCCCAGTCGCCCCCGCCCGACCACCCCTAGACCCGACCACCCCGTTGATGTGTAACCACAACCGCCTATAGCCCGTCCTGGCTACACATCAACGGGGTCGCGACCCGCATGAGCCCACCGGCCCAATGCTGGGACGCGGACACACCATCCAGCTCCCAGCGCCCGAGGCGGATTTCGGCGATGCAGTGCGGCAGAGCCGAGAGGGCCGCACCGGGATGAGGGACGGGGTCCGCAAGACCCCTCCCGAAGACCGGTACAAGCCCTTTGGGCGAGCCGAAGGCGAGCCCCGAGGCCAAAGGCCAAAGGCCGAGAATCGGCCCGAAGGCGGAGCCGCCGGCGACGCGATCAGCCGACGGCTGATCGCTGGAGCAGAATGAGATCGGACTAGCTCTCCAGCGTCTCGTGGTGCGTCGGCTCGATGTGCTGGGTGGCGGTCTGAGCGCCCATCTCGCTGGCGACGCGCAGGACCTTCGGCGGGTCGACCTCGTCGGGGAGCTGCGGGCGTACCTGGCCGTCGGACGGGCCGACGACCGAGCCGATGACGACCTCGACCGGGAAGTGACACGCGACCTGGTGACCCGGGCGGAGCTCCCGCAGCTCGGGCTTCTCGACCGAGCAGCGCTCCTGCGCCTTCCAGCAACGAGTGTGGAACACGCAGCCGGTCGGCGGGTTGATCGGGCTGGGCAGGTCACCCTGCAGCAGGATCCGCTCGCGCTTGCTCGCTGCTCCGGGGTCGGGCACCGGCACGGCCGACAGCAGCGCGTGGGTGTAGGGGTGCAGCGGCTGCTCGTAGAGGGAGTCGCGGTCGGTGAGCTCCATGATGTGACCGAGATACATCACGGCGACGCGGTCGGAGATGTGGCGTACGACGGAGAGGTCGTGCGCGACGAAGACGTAGGCGATCCCGAACTCGTCCTGGATGTCCTCGAGCAGGTTGATGACCTGAGCCTGGATCGAGACGTCGAGGGCTGAGACCGGCTCGTCGCAGACGATGAGCTTGGGACGCAGGGCGATCGCGCGTGCGATGCCGATGCGCTGCCGCTGCCCGCCGGAGAACTCGTTGGGATAGCGGTTGTAGTGCTCAGGGTTGAGCCCCACGCGCTCCATGAGGTTCTGCACCTCGGCCTTGACGCCGCCCTTGGGCTCCACACCCTGCACGCTGAACGGGGCGGAGATGATCGTGCCGACCGGGTGGCGCGGGTTGAGCGAGTTGTACGGGTCCTGGAAGATCATCTGTGCTTCGCGCCGAAAGGGCACGAGCTGCTTGCGGCTGAGCTTGGTGATGTCCTCACCGGCGAGCTCGACCTTGCCCGCGGTCGGCGACAGCAGCCGCAACATCGACCGGGCTGCGGTGGACTTGCCGCAGCCGGACTCGCCGACGAGACCGAGGGTCTCGCCCGCTGCGACCTGCAGGTCGATGCCGTCGACGGCGCGGACGTGGCCCACGACCTTCTTGAAGATCGCACCCGAGGTGATCGGGAAGTGCTGCTTGAGCCCGGTCACCCGCAGGACGGGCTCGGCACCGGCGGTCGTCGTCATACCGACTCCTCCTGACGGTGGCCGAGGCGCTCGGCGGCAATGGTGCGGCGTACGTCGGCGGGCAGGTGACAGCGCACCTCGTGGCCCGGTCCCGCTGACAGCAGGTCGGGGCGCACGGTGTCGCACACACCTGCCGGTGCGAGCTGGTGATAGGTGCACCGCGGCCGGAAGACGCAGCCTTGCGGCAGCCGGATGAGCGACGGGGGCAGGCCCGGGATCGGGTCGAGCCGATCAGCACGGCCCTTGTCCAGGCGCGGCATCGAGGCGAGGAGTCCGAGGGTGTACGGCATCTCCGGGCGGTGGAAGATGTCGTCGACCGAGCCGTGCTCGACGAGCCGTCCGCCGTACATCACCACGACCTCGTCGGCGACGTCGGCCACCACGCCGAGGTCGTGGGTGATGATGATGATCGCTGTGTTGAACTCGGCCTGCAGATCCTGCAGCAGCTGCAGGATCTGGGCCTGCACGGTGACGTCGAGAGCCGTGGTCGGCTCGTCGGCGATGAGCAGCGACGGACCGTTGAGCAGGGCCATCGCGATCATGACGCGCTGACGCATACCGCCGGAGAGCTGGTGGGGATAGTCGTCGATCCGGCGGTCGGGGTTGGGGATGCCGACACGGTCGAGCATCGCGATCGCCTGCGCGCGAGCAGCCGCCTTGTTGATGTCCTGATGCACCCGGACAGCCTCGACGAGCTGCTTGCCGACTGTGTAGAAGGGGTGCAGGCTCGAGAGCGGGTCCTGGAAGATCATCGACATCTTCTGGCCGCGCAGCAGCCGAACCTCGTCGTCGGTCGCCGCCACCAAGTCCTGGCCGTCGAGGATGACCTGACCGGTGACGTTGGCCGTCTTGCGGTTGTGCAGGCCCATGATCGCCTGCGAGGTCACGCTCTTGCCGGAGCCGGACTCACCCACGATCGCGAGCGTGCGACCGCGGGCGACGCTGAAGGAGACGCCGTCGACGGCGCGCACCAGGCCGTCCTCGGTGGGGAACTCCACGCGGAGGTCGCGGACGTCGATGAAGGGACCGGTGGCTCCACCGGCCGTGTTGGTGCTCATACCAGCCTCACCCGCGGGTCGATGACGGCGTACAGCAGGTCGACGATCAGGTTGGCGACGATGATGAAGGTCGCGGTGACCAGCGTGATCCCCACGGTGAGCGGGAGATCAGCATCGACCACGGAGTTGACGGCCAGACTGCCGATCCCCGGGAGGCTGTAGATACGCTCGGTGATGATCGCACCGCCGAGGAGGCCGGCGAGGTCGAGTCCCGCTGCCGTCACGATCGGGGTGAGGCCAGCCCGTAGACCGTGGCGACGGATCACGACCCGCTCGCGCAGGCCCTTGGCCCGCGCGGTTCGGATGTAGTCCTCACCGAGGGTGTCGAGCATCTGGTTGCGCGTGAGCCGCATGTAGAACGCGGCGTAGAGGAATGCCAGGACGATCCAGGGCAGCAGCATCGTCTGGAAGAACTGCAGCGGATTCTCGAACGGCGAGACGTAGTCCGGGTAGGGCAGCAACTGCCCCTTGAGGATCACGAAGAACAGCAGCACGAGGCCGATGAAGAACGACGGGAGCGAGTAGCCCACGAGCGAGACGCCCATGACGAGCTTGTCCTGCCACTTGCCGCGGCGCAGGGCGGAGTAGATACCGAGCGAGACGCCGGTCGAGATCCAGAGGATGAAGGCGCCGGTGGCCAGCCAGAAGGTGGCCGGGAAGCCCTCCTTGATCAGGACCGTGACCTGCTCGCCGCGCTTGAAGGAATAGCCCAGGCACGGCGCGTCGCACGAGTAGGTCGCGGTGCCGGAGCCGAAGGTGCGGCCGACGAAGATGCCCTTGAGGTAGACCCAGTACTGCTCCCACACGGGCAGATCCAGGCCGAGGTTGTGCCGGTTGGCGGCGACCACCTCCGGTGTGCACGCCTTGCCGCAGGTGAGCCGCGCCGGATCAGTGGGCAGCACGCTGAACAGCAAGAACACGACGAGGGTGAGCAGCAGCAGCATCAGCACCATGCTGAGCACCCGCCGCACGATGTACCCGGTCACGGGCGCACGCCTTCCATGTCACTCGAGATCCGGATCGCAGAACGGTGGGGACCGACCGTGGCGCGCCGGGCCGGGATCGGCCCAGAGGACGAGACCAGGTCCGGGGGCGGGGTGGGTCTCACCCAGCCCCCGGACCTCTAGATCACGACGTCTTGACGTACAGGTCTCCGTACGGCCACGAACCATAGGCCGGCCAGAGGTACGCGTTGCCGATCTTCGAGCCGGGGAGGCGCTGGTCGCGACCGAAGCGGGTCGGGATCGCGTAGACCTGCTCGGCTGCCTTCTTGTTCAGAGCCTGCCAGGCGAGAGCCTGCTTCGCACGATCGAGCTCCACCTTGGCGGCGTCAGACGCCTTGGTGAAGTCCGGGTCGTCAACCTGCGAGAGGTTGAAGCCACCAGCCTTGGTGAACAGCTCGGGGATGACCGTCGAGGCGTTGGGCCAGTCCGGGCCCCAACCCGAGTTGATGAGCTCGTGCGCCTTCTGCGGGTCGAACACGATGCCGTAGTACTGACCAGCCTCGATCGGGTTGGGCTTCACGGTGATGCCGGCCTTGGCCTCGGACGCCGCGATGATCGAGGCGGCCTTCTCGTTGGTCGGCGTGTTCGGGTAGTCGAACGTGATGGTCGGCGCGGGCTGGCCCGAGTCGGTGATGAGCTGCTTGGCGTACTCAGGGTCACCCGTGGCCGGGATCGTCTTGCCGAGCAGACCGTCCCACAGGGTCGTGGGTGCGTAGTCGACGCCGATGTTGGGCTTGATCACACCGTCGGCGAAGTCACCGGCGTAGGCGCCACCGGCGTTGGTGCGCAGCGCGTCACGGTCAAGAGCCACGGCGATCGCCTGGCGGATCTTGAGGTTCGGCACCTTCTTGACGTTGACCGCGAGATAGCGGACATAGGGGTCGAACTCATTGGTGCGGCGGTCGGCGAACTTCGGGTCGTTGAACACGATCGGAAGCGATGCCGGCGTCAGTCCGGTCGCGATCGCGGTCTGGTCGGCGGACGCGCCAGCGATCAGGCGCTGGTCGACGACGGTCGGGTCGAGGCCGAAGTTGACCTCCCACGAGTCCGGGTAGGCGTGACGGTAGGGGTCGGACTCCTGCGTCCACTTGTCGTTGCGGACGAGGACCATCGTGCCGCCCTTGCCCTTCTTGTACGTCTGGATCTTGTACGGGCCGGACGAGATGGGGCTGGCGTCGTACTTCTCGCCGGTGTCCTTGGCCGCCGGAACGGGGGCGAAGGCCGCCAGGGTCGTCGTGTAGTTGAAGTCCGGCACCGGACGGCTCAGGTGGAACGTGATCGTCTTGCCGTCGGACGAGCAGGTGACGGCCTTGTCGAACAGCGCCTGACCGGTCTTCTTGTACGGACCCTTGTAGGCAGAGCCACCCGCGGGGTCGGCCGGGATGTCGAGCATCGACACCGCGTACTGCGGGCCGCCAGTGATGATGTCGGTCGCGAAGGTGCGCGAGACGCCGTAGGCGATGTCGGCGCACTTGATCGCGTCACCGGTCTCGAAGGTGGCGCCGTCGCGAAGCGTGAACGCCCACGTCTTGCCGCCGTCGGCCACGGTGCCGGTGTCGGTCGCAAGGTCGGGTACGACGGAGGTGCCCTCCGCCGGGTCGTGCGAGAACTTGTACGCGGTCAGGGTGCGGTAGATGGTGCCGCTGAAGAACGCGAGGTCCTCACCGGTGTAGACCCGCTGCGGGTCCACCTTGTCGAACTGCTCGCCGATCTCAAGGTAGGTGATCTTTCCACCCTTGGTCGGGGTTCCGCCGGGGGCCCCGGACGTGCTCGGGCTGGTGCTGCTGCTACCGCCGCAGGCCGAGAGCGCGAGCGCTCCCACTGCGACGACCACGGCGGCACGGATGGCCGGCCTGGCTTTGCCCATTTCTCCTCCTGATTGTCTGCCGAGTCTCTGTCCTCGACTTGTCACCCACGCGAAGGGGGCACGGGGTCGCCCCGCCCCGTTCGCGCGGGAATCTGTGGTGGTCCTCATCGACTCAGACCCGTCCGGCCCGAGGGTCGAGGGCATCGCGCACGGAGTCACCGACGAGGTTGAAGGTGACGACGAGGATCGCGAGCAGCGTGCCGGGGATGAGGAGGTAGGACGGGATGATGCTCATGTAGGTGACCGAGTCGGCCAGCGTGGCACCGAAGCTGGGGGTCGGAGGAAGCAGGCCCACGCCGAGGAACGACAGGGCGGCCTCCGTCGCGATGTAGGTCGGCAGCGTCAGGGTCGCGTAGATCATGATCGGCGCCCACAAGTTGGGCAGGATCTCCTTGAACAGGATCCGACGGGTGCCCGATCCCATGGCCACCGACGCCTCGACGAACTCGCGCTCACGGATGCTCAGCACCTGGCCGCGCACGATGCGGGCGAGGTAGGGCCAGCCGAAGATGCTCAGCACGAGGATCAGATACGTGATGCGCGCCGGGTTGCCCTCGGGCACGCCCATCGCCTCGAGCCGCTGGGTGAGCACACCCGAGAGCGCCAGGATGATGAGCAGCTGCGGGAAGGCCAGGATCAGGTCCATGAAGCGGCCGATGAGGTTGTCGGTGCGTCCGCCGACGTAGCCCGACACGATCCCGAACAGCGTCCCGAGCAGCACCGTGACCGTGGTGGCGGAGAACGCGATGAGCAGCGAGATCCGCAGGCCGTAGAGCATGCGCGCGAACAGGTCGCGGCCGGTGCCCGGCTCCACACCGAACGGGTGCTCGCGGGAGATGCCACAGAAGAAGCCGGAGCTCGGGAGACCGCAGCCCAGCGGGACGCCGGCGTTCTCCTTGTCGAGCGCGTCCGGGTTGAGGCTGTACGGGTCGACGCCCATGACGTTGGTGATCACGGGTGCGAGCAGCGCGCAGAGCAGCAGGAAGATGAGGATCCCGAGGGCCCACATGCCGACCTTGTCGCGACGGAACCGCCCCCAGGCGATCGCGGACAACGATCGTCCCTGGATCTCCTCGGGCACGGCACTCTCGGTGGGAACCGAGGGCTCGGTGTCGACGGCAGTTGCCATGGAGAACGCGGTGCCTTCCTGTCCGAATCCCGGAGATCTTGCTGCCGCGACGGGGGGCCGACGACAGATCAACCTAGTGAGGACGCGTGGTACCCCCCACACCTAAGACTCGCGAAACCTACGTCATCGAGGGGGGTGGGTGAAGCACCGCCCCTCCCCGTGACCGGATCGTGATCGCTCCAGGTCGAATCGGGACCTTTCCGACACCTGCCGGGCCCCTGGCCGTGACGCAGGACCTGCGCAGACACTCACCTCTCCGTGGGAGACCCGACGGCAGGTCGTCCACGCAGGTCAGCCGCCCCGTCGTCCGATGAGCGGACAGATAGAGCGGCGACACACCTGTATGCGAACGTCGCGCTGAGGGTGCCGCGACACCCGGTCACCGGACGCCGCCCTCAGGCTCGCGGACGTCGCCGAGTCCGCGCGTGTCGCGGCTTCGCCGTCTCGCTGACCGACGAGAGGAGTCAGTTGCCCTTCTTGGCGCGTGCCGCGGAACGACCGCGCTCGGTCTGGTCGAGCACCACCTTGCGGATGCGCACGGTGGCCGGCGTGACCTCCATGCACTCGTCCTCGCGGCAGAACTCCAGCGCCTGCTCCATCGACATCTGCTTGTTCGGGATGAGCGGCACGAGGACGTCGGAGGACGACTGGCGCATGTTGGTGAGCTTCTTCTCCTTGGTCGGGTTGACGTCCATGTCGTCGGCCCGGGAGTTCTCACCCACGATCATGCCTTCGTAGACCTCGGTGCCCGGGCCGACGAACAGCGTCCCGCGCTCCTGAAGGTTCGACAGCGCGAAGCCGGTCGTCGGGCCGCGGCGGTCGGCCACGAGCGAGCCCGTCGGACGCGTGCGCAGCTCGCCGTGCCACGCCTCGTACCTGTGGAAGACGTGGTGCAGCAGGCCGGTGCCGCGCGTCTCGGTGAGGAACTCGGTGCGGAACCCGATGAGGCCGCGGGCGGGCACGACGTACTCCATCCGGACCCAGCCGGTGCCGTGGTTGACCATCTGCTCCATGCGGCCCTTGCGGAGCGCCATGAGCTGGGTCACGACGCCGAGGTAGTCCTCGGGGATGTCGACGGTGAGGTGCTCCATCGGCTCGTGCACCTTGCCGTCGACGATGCGCGTGACGACCTGCGGCTTGCCTACGGTGAGCTCGAAGCCCTCCCGGCGCATGATCTCCACGAGGATCGCGAGCTGCAGCTCGCCGCGGCCCTGGACCTCCCACGTGTCGGGGCGCTCGGTGGGCACCATGCGGATGGAGACGTTGCCGATGAGCTCGGCCTCGAGGCGGCTCTTGACCAGACGAGCGGTGAGCTTCGAACCGCTCTGGCCGGCCAGCGGCGAGGTGTTGATACCGATCGTCATCGAGATCGACGGCTCGTCGACCGTGATGAGCGGCAGCGGACGCGGGTCCTCGGGGTCGGCGAGGGTCTCACCGATCGTGATCTCGGGAATGCCCGCGATCGCGACGATCTCACCGGGTCCAGCCGACTCGGCCGGCACCCGCTCGAGCGCCTGGGTCACGAGCAGCTCGGCGATCTTGGCGCGCTCGATCGTGCCGTCATGACGGCACCACGCGACCTGCTGGCCCTTGCGCAGCGTCCCGTTGTGCACGCGGCACAAGGCAAGACGGCCGAGGTAGGGCGAGGAGTCGAGGTTGGTGACGTGCGCCTGAAGCGGCGCCTCGGGGTCGTACGACGGAGCCGGGACGGTCTCGAGCAGTGTCTGGAACAGCGGCACTAGGTCGTCGGCGTCGGGCATGCCGCCGTCGTCCGGACGGTTGCGCGAGGCACGGCCAGCCTTTGCCGAGGCATAGACCACGGGGAAGTCGATCTGCTCGGCCGTGGCGTCGAGGTCGAAGAAGAGCTCGTAGGTCTCGTCGACGACCTCGGCGATGCGGGCGTCCGGACGGTCGACCTTGTTGATGAGCAGGATCACGGGGAGGTTCTTCTGCAGCGCCTTGCGCAGGACGAAACGGGTCTGCGGCAGCGGACCCTCGCTCGCGTCAACGAGCAGAAGCACTGCGTCGACCATCTCGAGGCCGCGCTCGACCTCACCGCCGAAGTCGGCGTGACCAGGGGTGTCGATGATGTTGAACAGGACGCCGCCCTCGGGGGCACCCGCACCGACGTAGCGCACGGTGGTGTTCTTCGCGAGGATCGTGATGCCCTTCTCGCGCTCGAGGTCCATGGAGTCCATGACCCGCTCCTTGACCGACCCCTCGTCGGCCTGGTGCGAGGTGAACGCCCCGGACTGCCACAGCATGGCGTCGACGAGCGTGGTCTTGCCGTGATCGACGTGCGCGATGATCGCGACGTTGCGCAGGTCGTGACGAACGGCTGAGCCGTGGGCAGGCATGAGGAACCTCGGGTTCGAGAACGGGGAGTCCCCTGAGTCTACCGGCGTAAGCCCCCGCCCCCGACCGTTCGCTGGGCCACCACCCCCCGCTCAGACTGATCATCCGGTCGTTTCCAGGGCCGGGAAGCAGCCGCACGATCAGTGTGAGCGGCAGGGGTACGCCACGGGAGTGGGGCGCGTCACCCCACCGTGGTGCGGACCTCGAAACCGGAGTCGGTCCTTGCCAGGGCGATCCGTACCCCGCCGAGCACGCCCAGGTCGCTCACGTGGGTGCCGCCGCAGGGAATGACCGCCGGGCCGCCCGGCACGTCGCACCACCAGCGCCGCCGGGCCGACAGGGTCGGGTCCCCGTCGGTGTCGACCCGGCTCGGGGCTGCCGTCGCGACCCACGCGTCGAGCAACGCGTCAGCCGCGTCGGTGACGGCGTGGGTGTCGGCCAGGAACGCCTCGGCGTCGAAGCCCGCCTTGCGCAGCGACTTTCCGCAGCGATACGCGTCGTAGGACGAGTCGAGCGAGATGCGCGAGGTCTGGATCGCGATCTGGTCGAGGTAGGGGAACCCGCGCGAGTCACGCCTCGGCGGCTCCTTCGTCCAGAAGCGCGCGGTGACCTCGTTGAGTGCGAGCGCTGCGAGGTGACAGGCCGAGTGTCCGCGTGAGAGGGCAGTGCGCCGTACGGCATCGACCGCCAGGTGCACCCGGTCACCGACAGCCGGCGCATCGGTCGCGTCGAGCACATGGACGACGACCCAGGTGCACGAGGGATCCCCTCGGCGTACCTCGATGTCGGTATGCACCTGCAGCCGTCCGTCATCGTCGAGCGCACCGGTCAGGCAGTCGTGGACCGCGGCGAGCCGTCGGGCAGTTCCCCCGGATGCGTTGCTGTGAGGCGAAAAGCTGAGAGTGCCTGTGTCTCCTGGCTGATCAGGCCATCCGTGGTCGAGCGGGTGAAACGGCGTATGGTCCAGGACAACAGCCACTCGGCGATCGGGACGGAGCCTCTCGTCCTCGCCGAAGGTGACGCCGAGCAACGGCGTGACGAGCGTGACGAGCGCGTCGCCCTCGGTCGCACCCGCCGGGAAGCCGACCCAGGTGTCGAGGCGCAGCGCAGCCGCGGCTGCCGGTGCGACATCAGGAGCCAGCCACGCGACGGATCCGATCTCGTCGCTGGCGAGCCATCGGATCTCGTCGTGCGCGACCCCTGGCTGCGGCTCGCCGCGCTCGAGACGCACCCGCATCACGCGCAGCACAGAACCAGCGTCGAGCGGCCAGTCGCCATCGAGCGGGCCAGGCACCTGACCCACGACGTACGCATCGACCGAGAGCTCCTCGCGCAGCTCGCGCACGAGCGCCTGGGCAGGCCCCTCCCCCGGCTCCACCTTGCCCCCAGGAAGCTCCCACCCCCCAGCGAGCGACTCCGGACGAGTGCGCCGAGCCGACAACAGCCGTCCCCGGCTCTCGACCGCCGCAGCCACCACAATCCGCACCCCGCCACCCTCCCACCCCACGACGACCCTTCCTGATGACTGTGCACCCGGGCTCAGGGCACATTCATCAGGAATCGTCCGTTGCAGCGTGCGAGGGTGGGGGCATGGCTCGGTGGTTGGGTGATGAGGAGCTGGTGCGGCAGCTGGGCGGGCTGCCGGGGTGGGCTGGTGACTCTCTCGGGATCGGCCGGTCCTACGAGCTGCCGGACTTCGTCACGGCGATCCGGGCGGTCGACGAGATGGCGGTCGTCGCCGAGGAGATGAACCACCACCCCGACATCGACATCCGATGGCGACGCCTCGATCTCACCCTCTCCACGCACGATGCCGGCGGCGTCACGCAGCTCGACATCGAGCTGGCACACCGGATCCACGAGATCGCCCGTGAGCTCGGCGCCACCGACCTCGACGGCTGAGCCCGTGCAGTACTTCGTCGCGATGACCCTCCCTGCGCTCGTCGTCCTTCTCGTCGTCGCGGGCGTGATCGACGTCCTCGTCGTACGACGGCGGCGCAAGCGCGGGCAGCCGGGGGCGAGGGCGCAGGTCGCCGAGATCGGCTTCGACGCCCTCGGTCTCGCACTGGCCCCGAGCCGCAAGCACAAGCAGGAGCACGACGAGTTCATGACGCTCAAGCGCGACGAGGAGGGCGACGGCGCACCGCCGCGGAGCACCGTCGACCTCGACGCGGGCGTCGCCCGGATCGTCGTACCGCCACCGCGTCAACCCCCCGCCTGAGCGCGACTGTGGACAACCTGGGGCGCCTCAGCCGCCCCTAGGGCGTCCTGGGGCACATTCATCCCAACCAATCGACAGGCGCTGACTGATTCGTCCCACTACGTTCGGGGCCACCGGCGATCCCCCGTCGGTTCGAGGCCCGGATTCGGGCGAGGAGGGACCAGGCTGATGGACGACTCGGTGCGCCGGCACAAGTACACGCTGGACGAAGACGAGATGCCGACCCGCTGGTACAACATCGTGCCGGACCTGCCGAGCCCGCCGCCCCCGGCGCTGCACCCCGGCACCCTGCAGCCGGCCGGCCCGGAGGACTTCGCGCCGCTCTTCCCGATGGAGCTGATCCTCCAAGAGGTCTCGCAAGAGCGGTACGTCGAGATCCCCGGCGGTGTGCTCGACGTCTACCGCCAGTGGCGGCCGTCGCCGCTGTTCCGCGCGCATCGTCTCGAGGAGGCGCTCGGCACCCCGGCCCGGATCTACTACAAGTACGAGGGCGGCTCGCCCGCCGGATCGCACAAGCCAAACACCGCGGTGCCGCAGGCCTACTACCACAAGCAGGCCGGCGAGAAGAAGTTGACGACCGAGACCGGCGCCGGCCAGTGGGGCACAGCGCTCGCGCTCGCCTGCGCGATCTTCGGCCTCGAGTGCGAGGTCTGGCAGGTTGGTTCGTCGTATGACACAAAGCCCTACCGCCGCTTGATGATCGAGGCTTTCGGTGCCACCGTGCACCGCTCGCCCTCAGACCTCACCGAGGCGGGTCGCCGTCTTGGCGCCAACCCGAAGAACCACTCGGGATCACTCGGCATCGCGATCTCCGAGGCTGTCGAGGTCGCGGCGCAGGACCCCGAGATCCGCTATGCGCTGGGCAGTGTTCTCAACCACGTGCTCATGCACCAGACGATCATCGGCGAGGAAGCACTTCTGCAGATGGCGAAGGCCGGGGACACCCCGACCCACATCGTCGGCTGCACCGGTGGCGGCTCGAACTTCGGCGGTCTGTCCTTCCCGTTCCTGCGCGAGAAGATGGCGGGCAACATCAACCCGCGGATCATCGCGGCGGAGCCGGCGTCGTGCCCGTCACTCACGCACGGCGTCTATGCCTACGACTTCGGCGACACCGCAGGCATGACGCCGCTCATGAAGATGCACACGCTCGGGCACGACTTCATCCCCGACCCGATCCACGCGGGTGGGCTGCGCTATCACGGCATGGCACCGCTCATCTCCCACATCTACGAGCTCGGGCTCATGGAGGCCGAGGCGATCCCGCAGACCGAGTGCTTCAGCGCGGCGATCACGTTCGCGCGCAGCGAGGGCATCGTGCCGGCGCCCGAGCCGACGCACGCGTTGGCCCTCGCCGTGCGCGAGGCACTCAAGGCCAAGGAGACGGGTGAGGAGACGGTGATCCTCACAGCGCTGTGCGGCCACGGGCACTTCGACCTCGCGGCGTACGACGACTACCTCAACGGACGCATGGTCGACGAGGTGACCAGTCCGGAGCGATTCGCGGCCGGCCTCGCCACGATCCCGAACGTCCCGGTCGGATAGCCCCGACGGCATCGGGCCTCGATCCGATGGTGGCGTAGCGTGATGACTTCGCGCCAGGGCGTGAGTCGGCTCGGGCGCCGGCACGATGCCCTCGGTACGCGCGAACTGCACGGCAGCGGAGAAGCACTCCGTCTGCGGGATTGCCTCGGCCTCCATGAGGCCCAGCTCGTACACGTGCGAGATGAGCGGCGACATGCCGTGGTAGCGCAGGCCGCCCGCGTGGATCGGGTCGGGGATGAAGTCGTGGCCCAACGTGTGCATCTTCATGAGCGGGGTCATGCCTGCTGAGTCGCCGAAGTCGTACGCGTAGACGCCTCGCGTCAGCGACG
>JANMBJ010000272.1:0-3351 GCA_031360335.1 Candidatus Nanopelagicales bacterium | reverse complement strand
GCTTCACGTGAAGTGCGACGAGCACGAGCCACACGACGAGCAGGAAGAGCACGGCGACGATAGGAGGCAGGACAGAGCGGCGAAGCCGCGACAGCAGCGGGACCGTCGTGCGGCTAGGGGTGTCGAGCGCGTCGAGACCGGCCTCGAGCGACGCGACATCGTCGGTGGTGCCGCTGCCGTGACTGCGGAAGGTGCCGATGCTCATGACGACCCCTTCACGCGCGGAACCGCCGCGTGCCGTCGGATCTCTCGACGTAGGTCGTCGGTGATCTCGCTCGCGAGCGCCGCGACACCCGCAGACTCGATCCGTCGCGGGCCGTCGATGTCGACGGTCCAGCGGCGGACGAAGCGACCTGGGCGTGACGACATGAGCTCGACCCGCTGGCCGAGGCGCACGGCCTCGCGCACGTTGTGGGTGACGAAGACGATCGAGAGACCGGTCTCCTCCCACACGCGGGTCAGCTCGTCGTGCAGCACGTCGCGCGTGATCGCGTCGAGCGCTGCGAAGGGTTCGTCCATGAGCAGGATCCGGGCCTCCTGGCCGAGCGCCCGGGCCAACGCCACGCGCTGGCGCATGCCGCCTGACAGCTCGTGCACCCGGCTGCCGTGCTGCCCTGCGAGGTGCACGCGGTCGAGCAGATGCTCCGCCTGCCCGCGCCGTTCCTTGCGAGCGACGCCTCGCAGCCTGAGGGCGAGCTCGATGTTCTGCCCGGCCGTGAGCCAGGGGAAGAGCGCCGGCTCCTGGAACATGAGCGCGGCACGACCCCCCGGCGTCGCGACGGTGCCCGAGGTCGGCTTCTCGAGCCCGGCGACGAGAGACAGGAGCGTCGACTTGCCGCAGCCCGAGGCGCCGAGCAACGAGACGAACTCGCCCTCCGCCACGGTCAGTGAGACGTCCTGCAGCACCGCCGGACGCGCTTCGTCACCGCGGAAGCGCTTGGTGACGCGTTCCAGCAGGATCGCTGGTGCGACGTCGGACTCGGGGACGTCGGCGACGGCCCACCGCTGGTTGTCACTGACCGTGGCGAAGGTCATGTCATCACTCCTTGCCGAGTCCGGCCGCAGACACGGGCTTCTGACCCTCGGAGGTCAGCAGTGCGTTCAGCAGCGTGAGGTCGTAGATGCCGCTCAGGTCGGCCTTCTTGGTGGTGCCCACCTCGACGCCGTGGTCGGCCGAGGTCTGCAGCGTCGAGGCGATCGGGTCGAGCGTGAGCGTGAGGTCGCTCCACGCACGGGCCAGCGCCTCGGGCTTGAGCTGCTTGCCGGTGAGCGCCTTGAGCGCGTCGTTGGCCGTGGCCGAGGCCTTCGTCGGGTCTGCCTTCGCCGCCGTCAGGGTGTCGGCCTCTGCCTTCAGCAGCTTCGTGACGGTGCCTGGGTAGTCGGTCAGGAACTTCGTCGAGACGATCAGGTGGGTCGTGACGAAGGCACCGACGGGCCACAAGGTCTTCTCGTCGACGAGCACTGTGCCGCCGGCCTCGGTGACGAGCCGCGACGCCCAGGGCTCGGGGAGCCAGGCGCCGGCGATCGTGCCCTGCTCGAACAGGTCGAGCGTCTGGGCGTTCTCCTGGGGTGCGATGGTCACGTCACCGGTGCCGGTGGTCGGAGCCGAGAGACCCTGCTGCTTGAGCCAGTAGCGCAGGGCCACGTCCTGTGTCCCACCAAGCTGCGGCGTCGCGAGCGTCGTGCCCTTGAGTGATGCGGCCGTCGTGTACTGCGGCTGCACGACGAGCTGCGCCCCCCCGCTCGAGGCGCCCGCGACGATGCGCACAGCCTCGCCGTTGCTCTTCGTGAACGCGTTGATGGCCGGGTTGGGACCGACGTACGCGGCATCGAGAGCACCCGCGAAGAGCGCCTCGACCGCAGGCGGGCCGGCGTTGAAGATCTGCGTCTCGAGCTTGGTCGAGCCGAGGTCATTGGCGTACGTGCCGTCCTGCACACCGATGAGCGGCAGGGCGTGCGTGATGTTGGCGAAGTACCCGAGGCGCAGCGTTGTGGCCTCTGCGGGCGCGCCGTTGCTGACCGCGGCGCTGGTTGACGACGACGAACCGCAGGCGGCAAGAGCCGTGACGGTGAGCACGGTGGCGGCGAGCGCGGCCGCCGTGCGTCGCAGACGTGATGCCGTGAGGCGGGATCGGGAGATGGTCATGGCGTGGGTTCCTCTGCTGGTCTCTGGGGTCGTGCGCGGTGCCTGGACCGATCCGGTGGGATCAGCCCTCGAGACATCGCGCGACGACGGCCATGCCGGCCGCGAGCGTCGAGCCCTCCTGGTCGTCCACGAGCAGGAACGCACCGGTGCGGCGCAGGTGCGCGTAGTCGTCGACGGCGATCGGCTCAGCGAGACGCAGCGAGAGCCGTCCGATGTCGTTGAGCCGCAGCGGTCCGGTGTAGGGCGACGACTCCAGCGAGGTGAGGTCGAGGCGTGAGCTCACTCCCACGACCTTGGCGCGCACGGTGCGCGTGCCGTGGCGTACGAGCACGCGGTCGCCGGCGCCGATCGCACGGTCCGACAGCACGCATGCGTCGCCCTCGAGGTCCTGGGTCGCTACGGCGGAGCCGTCGAGCGCGGCGATGATGTCACCGCGTGAGACGTCGACGTCGTCGCTCAGGTGCAGAGACACCGACTGCGGTGCGAACGCCTCCGCGAGCGGTCCGTCGAGCCCGTCGATCGCCTCGACCGTCGTCGTACGCCCGGACGGAAGGACGACCACGTGGTCACCCACGCGTACCACCCCGTGCTGCACGCGTCCGGCGTAGCCGCGGTGGTCGTGGTGCTCGTCGGTCTGCGGGCGGATGACGTACTGCACGGGGAAGCGCAGCGGCTCCAGCGCCGGGTCCTCGCCGACAGGCACGGCCTCGAGGTGCTCGAGCAGTGTGGGGCCGTCATACCACGGGGTGCGCGACGAGCGGTCGACGACGTTGTCGCCCGCCAGCGCCGAGAGCGGGATCGCGACGACGTCGTCGACGCCCAGCGTCGCGACGAGCTCGGTGAAGGTGTCTCGGATCGAGGTGAACACCGACTCGTCGAAGTCGACCAGGTCCATCTTGTTCACCGCGAGGGCGAGGTGGCGCACCCCGAGCAGCGCCGCTGCCGCGGCGTGCCGCCTCGTCTGCTCGACCACGCCGTGCCGGGCGTCGACGAGGACGAGCGCCAGCTCGGCAGTCGACGCGCCGGTCACCATATTGCGGGTGTATTCCACGTGCCCCGGGGTGTCGGCGAGGATGAACGAACGACGCGGCGTCGAGAAGTAGCGATAGGCGACGTCGATGGTGATGCCCTGCTCGCGCTCGGCGCGCAGGCCGTCGGTGAGCAGCGCGAGGTCGACCGTCTCGTGCCCCTTGGCCGTGCTCGCA
>JANMBJ010000229.1:0-6660 GCA_031360335.1 Candidatus Nanopelagicales bacterium | reverse complement strand
CCCGGTGCCACGACATTCCAGATCACTGTCACCCGGCCCGGCCTCCCAGACACTCTCGCGACGCTGTCGTGGACCGTCGCACCGGTGCCCGGCACCCAGGTCGGCGGCAGCCCGCTCAACCGCTATGTCGCCCTCGCCATCGCTGGCCTCATCGTGACCTGGCTGCTCGTGCTGCTCCTCGAGGGCGTCGTGCGTCCGCGACGCCGCAGCGACGAGCTCATCGTCGACCTGCGTGACGAGGATGACGCACCCGGTGCCGGCTACGACGTGGCCGTCGACGAGGACGCCGCCCTCTCTGTCTGACCACCCGCGACCAGACCCGCGATGCTGGCGCAACTGCTGCTGACGGCCCCTCCTCGGCAGCAGTTCCGCCAGCATCGCGGGTCCGTTCGCTAGTCGGGGTCGACGCGTCGGAGCTTCTTGATGTCGCCTCTGCGCTTCTTGGCGTCGACGCGTCGGCGACGTGCGCCGGCGCTCGGTCGGGTGGCCACGCGCGGGCGCGGGGGAGGAGCGATCGCCTCGGCGAGCACGGCGGCTAGCTTCTGCTCCGCCGAGAGCCGGTTCTGCCACTGGCTGCGCTGTTCGGACGCCGACACCGTGAGCACCCCGTCGACGAGGCGGTCCTCCAGGCGTGTCATGGCGCGCTCGCGCAGCGCGGGCGGCAGCGCCGTCGTACGCGAGACGTCGATGCTCAGCTCGACCCGCGAGTCGGTCGTGTTGACGCCCTGACCGCCCGGACCCGACGACCTCGAGAATCGCCACGACAGCTCGGCCTCGGGGACGACGACCGAGCCGCGGATCACCAGGTCGCCGGGCACGGCACCAGCATGCCGTCACCGCCGCACCCGGTCGTCGCAGTTGCATCGCGTGGCGCGACGCGTACGGATCCGAGTCGTGACGCGTGGGCGAGGTGGCACGACGGGGTTGCGGGTCCGCACAGTGACGAGAGGCACCCGCACCGCGTGCTCGAAGCGTGCGTGATGTCGGCTGCGGATACCGTGGGGGAGTGCTGACGGTGCTCATGACGCGCAGGTGGCTCGGGCTGACGCTCAGCATGCTCGCGCTCATCCTCGCGTTCGGCGCGTTGTCGTGGTGGCAATGGCAGCGCGCGCAGCGCGCGGAGGTCGTGGCACCCGTCGCTGCTGCCGAGGTGCTCGGTCTGGCACCGTTGGCGCCAACTGCCTATGCGACGGCCGTCGAGCTCAGCGGCACCTTCGACGCTGCGCACCAGGTGCTCGTCAAGCACAGCGACACGGTGTTCTGGGTCGTCACTCCACTCGTCCCGGCCAATGGGGTCGCCGTCCCGGTGGCTCGCGCGACCGTCACCAGCCCCGACGACCCGGCCGTGGCCGCAGTGACGTCCGGCATCGTCTCGATCGTCGGCATAGCCCAGCCGTACGAAGGAGATCCGGGCGTCGCAGTCTCCCTGCCCCCAGGTCAGGTGGATCGACTGACCGCGAGGTCCCTGGCGCTGCCCTACCCGAGCGTCGGGGGCTGGGTCGCTCTCACGTCTCAGACCCCCGAGGCCTCCGTCACCGCGACTGCCGTGGTAGCGCCGATCAGCGGTGACGCCCCAGCGGGCCTTCGGCTGCAGAACGCCTCCTACGCTGTCCAGTGGGTGCTGTTCGCCGCCTTCGTCGTCTTCTTCTGGTGGCGGCTGCTGCGCGACGACCTGCGCGGTGCGGGGGTTGACCGCCCCCGGGAGGCGGTCGCCCCGGTTCGTGAGGTCTACTGACGTGACTGGTCACCACGACCATCCCCACCGACTGCGAGAGGCCGACTGACGTGGCTGCTGCACCCACCGCCGAGTCCGTGCGCGGAGCGCTGCTGCGCTATCGCGTGATGGCGTTCGTCGTCGGAACAACGCTGCTGCTGTTCTGCGTCGCGATCATCCTCAAGTACGTCACCAGGACCATCGAGAGCGACTCGGTCGTGGCGATCGCGCACGGCTGGCTGTTCATGATCTACGTCCTCCTCGGCCTCGATCTCGGCTTTCGGATGCGCTGGTCGTGGGGACGTCTGCTGCTCATGACCGCCAGCGGCATGGTGCCCTTCCTGTCGTTCTACGCCGAGCGCAAGGTCGCTGGCTGGGTCCGCGACGAGCTCGGCGCGCCGGCGGCGGCTGCACCGGCCCAGCCGGCCGACTCCTAGAACCGGGGCACGACGCGAGGTTGGCTGGGAATGTCCCGACCGGCGCTCCTCGGGCTCGTGGTTCGCCCGTGTGAACACCGTGGTTTTGACGACGGGGGCCGCCCACGCCGCTAGGGTGACGCCGTTCCCGGCCGTGTGGTGGCCGGCCCCCTGGAGGTCCGCATGTCCTTGGATCACTCGCCCGTGCCGTATGACGTCACGGAGGCGGAGCTCGTCGAAAAGGCAAAGCTGAAGAAGCACTTCGGTCGCTTCGACATTCTCTTCTTCCTCATCTGCACGCTCGTCGGCGTCGACACGATCGGCACCGTCGCCGCGCAGGGCGCCAACGCGTTCAGCTGGATGATGATCATG
This sequence comes from Candidatus Nanopelagicales bacterium, assembly GCA_031360335.1. Taxonomy (GTDB): domain Bacteria; phylum Actinomycetota; class Actinomycetes; order S36-B12; family CAIYMF01; genus Longivirga. The sequence goes on along the minus strand of JANMBJ010000229.1, from coordinate 4,158 downwards.
GCGGTGGTGTTCTTCATCCCGTCCGCACTGCTGTTCGCCGAGCTTGGCACCGCGTTCCCCGAGGAGGGCGGCCCGTATGTCTGGACCCGCCTCGCATTCGGTCGGCTGGTCGGCGCGGTCAACAACTTCCTCTACTGGGTGACCAACCCGGTCTGGCTCGGCGGCACGCTGGCCGTGAGCGCCGCGACTGTGTTCGCGACGTTCTTCCTCAACCAGTCCCAGCTCGACACCGTCCCGTTCTACATCTTCACGCTCATCTTCGTGTGGGTCGGTGTCCTCGCGGCCATCCTGTCGTTCCAGGTCGGCAAGTGGATCCCGTCGATCGGCGCCTACTCGCGCTTCGCGCTCCTCGGGTTCTTCACCGTGTCCGTGATCGTCTACGCGTTTCAGAACGGGCTCCACGGCTTCGGTGCCGGTGACTTCACGCCGAAGATCAGCGGCCTCGTCGTGCTCGTCCCGGTGCTCATGTTCCAGTACGTCGGGTTCGAGCTGCCCAGCAGCGCGGGCGACGAGATGACCGACCCTCAGAAGGATGTGCCGTTCGCCATCGCGGGCAGCGCTGTCGCGGCCGTGATCCTCTACGGAGTGCCGATCCTGGGCATCATCCTGGTGCTCCCGACCGAGCAGGTGACCAGCCTGGGCGGATTCATCGACGCGATGAAGTCGGTCTTCACCGTCTACGGCGGCGAGGTCGGCAGCGCCGACGGTGGCATCGTCCTCACCGGCGCCGGTGCGGTCATCGGCGACATCTGCGCCGTGCTCTTCATCCTCGCGCTGCTCACCTCCGGCGTCGCCTGGATCATGGGTTCGGACCGGGCGCTCGCGGTGTCCGCGTTCGACGGTGCCGGCCCGCGTTCGCTCGGTGTCATCTCCGCGAAGTTCGGCACGCCCGTGCGCGTGAACATCTTCAGCGGCATCCTCTCCACGCTCGTCCTCATCGGAGCGCACCAGGTCACCGGCGGTGACGCGGAGAAGTTGTTCGTGACCGTGCTGGGTCTCGCAATCTCCACGACGCTGGTCAGCTACCTCGGCATCTTCCCGGCGCTCATCGTCCTTCGCCGCAAGCTGCCCGGTGTCCAGCGTCGATACAAGGCGCCGGCGCCGATGTTCCTCTCCGTCTGGCTGACACTGCTGATCCTGTTCGCGACGGTCCAGCTGTTCTTCCCCGGGCTGTTCTTCGACTGGTTCGGTGACGACTACCGACCGTCAGCGTGGGGGGCGGACGAGAAGTGGACCTACTTCGTCGTCGAGCTGATCCCGCTGGCCCTGTTTGTCCTCGCCGGCGTGGGCTTCTGGGCCATGGGGCGCAAGACGCGCATGGAGCTGGCCACGGCCGAGGAGATCGCGGCGGCCAGGATCGTCTGACCTGCCTGATTGCCTTGTTGCGTACGCACGCAGCCAGCGCCGCCGCACCCGACTCGCACCCGACTCGCAGTCGGGTGCGGCGGCGGCGTGCGGTCCCGGGTAGCGTTCGCGCGTGGCCATGACGATCCCGATCGATGAGGACCGCCGGGTCCGGCAAGGACTGATGTGGGCATTCCTCGGCGTCCTGCTGTTCTCGTTCTCGCTGCCCATGACGAAGGTCGCGCTGCAGGGCTTCGACCCCTACCTCACCGCGACTGGTCGCGCCGTCATCGCCGGCGTGCTCGCGTCGGTGTTCCTCGTCGTTCGCCGGGTGCCGTTCCCCGCCCGCGAGCACCTCACGCCGCTGCTCTTCACGATGGTCGGTGCGGTCTTCGGGTGGCCGATCCTGCTGGCGCTCGCGCTCCAGCGCACCACCTCGGCGCACGCAGCAGTCATCGCCGCGTTCATGCCTCTCACCACAGCGCTCATCGCCGTGCTGCGCACCGGGGAGCGGGTGTCGCGGCAGTTCTGGATCGCTGCGTCCCTCGGGACCGCAGCGCTCGTGGCGTTCGCCCTGTCGCGTGGAGGTGCCGAAGGTGGCGACCTCGTGGCCGACCTGCTCGTCGTCGGCGCGGTGCTGTTCTCCTCCTCCTGCTACGTGCTCGGAGCGCAGGTCACCAAGGTGATGCCGGGGTGGCAGGTGATCTCGTGGGTCGTGGTGTTCGCGCTGCCCATCACCCTGCCAGCGTCCCTCGCGATCTGGGCGAGCACGCACGCGACCCGTGACCCGGGAACCGCGCAGTGGCTGTGCCTCCTGGGTCTGGGCCTGTCGTCGGTCTACCTCGCGTTCTTCGCCTGGTATCGCGGACTGGCGATGGCCGGTGTCGCACACGGCGGCCAGGTGCAGCAGGTGCAGGCGCTGCTGACGTTGCTCTGGTCGGCGCTTCTCCTCGGCGAGACCGTGACCGCTGGCACCGTCGTCGCGGCATGTGTCGTCATCGGCTGCGTGGTCTGGGCGCAGCGCGCGCGGACCCCCACAACAGTGGCACCCGAGGAGTAGCCGGCTGCGGGCGAGGGAGTCGTGTTAGTTCTCGTCGATGCCTACGTGTCGCGGTTGCGGGCCACGGTCAGCACCGCCACGATGGGGCACCCCCGTTCGAGGAGAGTCATGTCGCCGACGCCCGATGTCGAGATCTCGAGAGACCAGTTCGTGTGGGGCTTCGGCCCGTCGATGACGCCGGTGGTCACCGTCGTGCAAGGCACCGTCCTGCGGCTGGAGACCAACGACTGTTTCCACGGTCAGGTCACGAGCGAGGCGGTGACGGCAGACGTGCTGGATACCGAGCGGGTGAACGCCGCGACTGGTCCCATCGCGGTCGAGGGCGCCGAGCCCGGCGACACCCTGCTCGTGGAGCTGCTCGAGGTCAACCCCGGACCTCGCGGTGCCGCCATGATCATCCCTGGCTGGGGGCAGCTCATCGACCAGGTGAAGTCGCCGCAGACCCGGATCTTTCGGGTCGAGGACGGCACCATCCACATGAACGACCGGGTCAGCTTCCCGACTCGGCCGATGGTCGGTGTCATCGGCGTAGCCACCGAGAGCGACTACCTCGCGAGCTTCCACGCAGGCACCCACGGCGGCAACCTCGACAACAGCCTGCACGGGCCTGGTGCCACCGTGATGCTGCCGGTGAAGCAGTCCGGCGCGATGCTGGCGATCGGCGACATGCACGCGTCGATGGGTGACGGTGAGGTCTCCGGCACTGGCGTCGAGATCGACGGCGATGTCCTGATCCGCGTAGGACTGCTCAAGGCCACGCAGACCCGCTTCCCCGTCACGCAGCTCGCCGACTCATGGGTCACGCATGGCGTGACTGACGGCGACCTCGACGAGGCGATCCGCCTTGCCTGCGAGGAGGCGGCTCGCCTGCTCGTCGACAACTGGGGCTTCACGCTCGAGGACGCCTTCATCTTCCTGTCGGTGGCGTGCGACGTCGGGATCGCGCAGGCGTGCCATCCGTGTCCGGGCTCCGTCATCGCGCGAGTCCGAGTCCCCGCTCTAGAGGCGTGTCCCACCCCGTTCCGTGGGCTGGCGTCGTGACCGAGGGACGCATGGCCTGGGTACACGGCGAGACCTGGTACCGCGTGCTCGGCGACCTCGACCCAGCCGCCGAGCAGGTCCCCGTCGTTGTTCTCCACGGCGGCCCGGGCGCCGGATCTGACTACTGCGAACCCATCGCGGAGCTGTTGCACGAGTCAGGTCGCACGACGGTCCTCTATGACCAGCTCGGGTGCGGAAGGTCCACGCATCTCGTTGACGCGCCGGCCGACTTCTGGACGGTGCAGCTGTTCAAGGACGAACTGGCTGCGCTTCTCGAGCACCTCGGTATCGCCGACCGCTATGCGCTGGTGGGGCAATCGTGGGGTGGCATGCTCGCGATGGACTGGGCGCTCGAACCTCGTTCTGGCCTGGTAGCACTGGGGATTTGCGATTCCCCCGCGAGCATGGTCCTCTGGGTCGAGGAGGCGAACCGACTCCGCGCCGAGCTGCCACCGGACGTCGAGGCAACCCTGCGTGCCCACGAGTCGACCGGCACGACCGACTCTCCGGAGTACGAGGCGGCCGTGCAGGTGTTCTATGACCGCCACCTGTGCCGGGTGCCGTCACCCGACTGCGTGACGCGGTCGTTCGCGCAGATGGCCGAGGAGCCGACGGTCTACCACACGATGAACGGGCCGAGCGAGTTCCATTGCATCGGCTCGCTCAAGGACTGGGACATCACCGATCAGCTGCACAGGATCTCTGTGCCCACC
>JANMBJ010000222.1:0-19335 GCA_031360335.1 Candidatus Nanopelagicales bacterium | reverse complement strand
CGACGACGACGACCCCGCAACGGGTGCTCGACACGTGGAACATCTCCGGACCGATCCTCTGGTTCGGCGGCCGACCGCCGAAGGTGACAGTGGTGGTCGACGGTCGGGCCGATCGATACGGCGCCAGCTTCATCACGCGCTACGACGACACCCTGGCTGCGCGTCCTGGCTGGCAGCAGCAGGTCGATCAGCTCTCGCCCACCGCGGCTCTGCTGCGCACCGACGAGGCGCTCGCCGGGGCGCTGGTCGCCGAGCGGGGCTGGGTCCAGGTCAGTGTCGAGGGTGACTACGTCCTCCTCCACGCGCCCGACGCACCTGGCTGGCCCCAGGCCTGACCGGCGACGTCGTGAGTGCGGTCACCCGCACCCGGTGACGAGGTCGCCCGGCTCCTCGAGGTCGTGCGCACGTGCCCAGGCGCGCGCCGTCGCGATGCGCTCGGGTGACGTCGGGTGCGTACCGAACCACAGGTGCAGAACTCGTGGGGGCCGCAGCGACGCGATGTTGGTGACGGCGAGAGAGCGGTGCATGCGCGCGACCGTCGCGGGGTCCGCAGCGAGCCCGAGGCAGTGCTGGTCGGCACGGCGCTCGATCCGACGCGACACCGCATTCTGAAGCGGCGCACCGAGAAAGCCCGCCGCGGCACCTGCGGCGATCAACGCACCGGCGGCCGCAGGATCACCGGCCGAAGTCACGTGCACCAGATCGCTCAGTGGCGTCCACGCAAGCGCGACATAGACCGCGACGACAGCGAGCGCCGCACCGCCCGATCCGAGCAACGTGCCGGTGCGTACGTCGTGGGCAGCCACGTGTCCGAGCTCGTGGGCGACGACCGCCGCGACCTCGTCATCGCGACCCCGGTCGAGCAACGTGTCGTGCACGACGATGCGCCGCGTCGCACCGAGACCGGACACGTACGCGTTGAGCGCCGTCGTGCGCCGCGACGCGTCGGCCACGAGCACGTCGGCGACGACGATCCCGTCGCGTGCCGCGAGGCCCAGGAGCCGGTCGCGCAGTTCGCCAGGCGACATGGGGGTGAACCGGGCGAACAGCGGCTCGATCACCACCGGAACGAGGAACGACAGCACGACCACGAGGATGCCGGCCGCGACTGCGACCACCACCCACCACGTGTCCGGCCACCACCGCGCCGCACCGATCCAGCCGAGCAGGGCCAGGGTGCCGAGCGCCCAGGCGAGGACGAAACCCAGCGCGAGGTCACGACCCCAGCGCGACCACGACCCGGCGGCGAGCCCGTGCTCCAGCGACACCCGTCGTAGGACGACCGCACTCGGCAGCGTGAGCACCCTCGTGATCACGAGCACGGCGGTCGAGGTCGCGATGACCTGCCACCACCACGGTCCGGCGACGCGCTCGACCAGTGCAGCGACCGCCCCTGTGAGCACCAGCACCACCGGCGCGACGACATCGAGCGTGACGGCGAGCAGCCCCCACGGTCGGACCCGACGGCGGAAGCCGAGCTCGCGGGTGCGCTCCGCGCTCGTGAAGTCACGTGCGACATCTGTCTCAGTCACCACCGGAACCGCCTGCCCGGGAACAGATCTCGACGTGACAGCAGCGAGGGCCGCAGCCCCGGCCACAAGGACCACGACCGCACTCAGCACCGACACGACACCATCGTGTCCGAGTCCCGGTCGATCGCGAGCCGGCTCAAGCCAGCTGATCCATCCTGGCGCGCCACGACACGACGAAGGCAGCGGTGCCCACGCCCGTCACCGCCGTGAGCGCCGCGTCGAGGTTCTCGTCCTCGGAGCCCGTGCCGGCACGGACGAGGCGATAGAGCCGCACCAGCCCAGCCTGGCCGTACTTCTTCGCGAAAAGCCGGCAGGCCAGGTCCGACGACTCGTAGGCAAGGTCGATCGCGCCTGCATGAAAGGCGTCCGCGTCGGGCAGCGCGGCCGGAGCCTTGCCCGCGCGCACGGCTGTGACGAGCTCGGACCAGGCGGTGCGCTCGGGCACCGACGTCGTCGAATATCCGACGTACTCCGCGAATCCCTCCTCGAGCCACAGTGGCACCGCGGGTGTGTCCGGTGCGGCCGTGGCCACGTGCGTGATCTCGTGGCGCAGGACGATCTCACGCCCGAGGTCGCCGACGTCGGACAGCCCAGGGGTGTTGGTCCACACCCGGAACGCCGTCTTGTCCGGTGCCGCAGATCCGCTCTCGCCCGTGGTCACCGCGGCGAAGTCGGTGAGGAACTTCTCGGTCTCGTCGAGCGCGCGGCCGAGCTGTCCGACTGTCTTGGGCACGATGAGCACCGGGTGCTGGTTCCAGTCGGTGCCCCAGACCGCCGTGACGTCGGGGGTCACGGAGTCGGCGACAGCGGCATAGCGACGCAGCACCGCCGCCCGCTGGTCGATTCCGATGACGAGGCTGCGCTTCCCGCGTACGAACGTCAGCGTGCCGAGGTCCCAGGGCTGGAGCCGCGCCGTCGCGTTGGTCTCGGTGGCGACCTGCCAGCCCCCGGTGCCGTGCCGCAGAGTGAGCTTCTCGCGCACGATCGCGTCGGCGGTGTCGACGTCATAGCGCGTGTGCACCCGGACGACGAGGCTGACGTCCGCCGCAGTGCTGGCCGCATCGACGGATGCGATGTCGTAGCGCCAGACCGTGATCGGCAGGGCTGCCAGGCGGACAAAGGCCGGCGCCGTCGCGTTGCCGATCTGGGTGCGCTTCCAGGCAGCCGCATCGTCGGTCGTCACGGCGGCACCCCGAGCCGCGAGCACCCGGTCGATCGCGGCCGTCCGGACTGCGGGATCGGTGACCTCACGGCTCCCCGCGCCGGTGCCCGCGCCTGAGGGCTGCCCCGCGGCCGCGACCCGCTGCGCATCGGCTCCGGGCAGCACCCGAGGAAGCACGACGGCCAGGCCGACGACGACTGCGGTGACCGCAGCCAGCGACCCGAGGATGAGCGCGGTGACCCGACCTGAACCTCGCGGCACCGCCGCCCGGCCGGTGGCCGGACCAGCGGTGTGCTGCCCCGGCCCCGTCCAGCCGTAGCCGGTGAGCCCGTGCGCCGGCTGGCCGTAGCCCGGGTAGCTGTAGCCCGGGTAGCTGTAGCCCGGGTAGACGTGGCCCGGCTGGCCATAACCCGGTTGGGCATAGCCTTGCGGGGCGTGCCACGACTGCACATGGCGCGGCGCGACATAGCCCGGCGCGACCTGGCCCGGCACACCGGCCGACGGATACGGCGACGCGGGATAGACCGGCGTGGGATCGACGAGATAGGGCAAGGTCGGCGCTGGCGGCGCCACGATGCCGACTGGTGCGGCGTACGCCGCAGGTGGCCAGGCTGCCGACGCGGGATCCGGGGGCGCGAAGGCCCCCAGGTCCGGGCGGGACGAGGCTCCGGCCTGCGCTGCACCAGGAGCAGCCGCACCAGAGGGCGCTGGCCAGTCCCGTGCGGGTTGCCCCGTATCCCCCGACTCGGTCACTCCCACACGCTAAGCCCCGTGCCGCAGCCGCGCACCGCCGCGGGCCTGATGATCACCCGGACACCGGGTGCGTAGGGAGATCCGACACCGGGTATGTAGAGGGATCCGACGCCGGCACGGGACCTGTACCCACTCGCTCTGGCCACCCCGTGACGACGAAACCCGGATGCCCTGGAGAGTTCCGAGGGCACCCGGGCAACGATCGAACGAGTCCTAGACGACGCGACCCGCACCGGAGTAGCGGTCGCCGTACCACGGGCCGAACGCGGCGATGATCTCGACGCCGTCCCGCGGGTTGGAGGCACTGACCATCATGCCGCCACCGATGTAGATGGACACGTGGTGAGCGGAGCCACCGAAGTAGAAGAGCAGGTCACCCGGGCGCAGCTCGCTGCGGCTGATGTGGCGGGTGACGCCGTACTGCGAGTAGGAGTAGTGCGGAAGCGAGACGCCGGCCGAGCGGTAGGCCGCCATGGTGAGGCCGGAGCAGTCGAAGGTGCCCGGGCCGTCGGCGCCGGCGACGTAGCTGTGACCGACCTTCGACAGGGCATAGGCCACGGCGGCACGGGCCCGCGACGACGCGGAGCCGCCGCTGCCGGAGCCACCACCGTTGCCGTTGCCGTTGCCGCCGCTCGTGCTGCTGCCGCCGGACGCGCCCTTGCCGTGGCCGGTGTGCGAGACCTGCTGGGCTGCCTGCTGGGCCCGCTTGGCCTCGGCGGCCGCGCGGTTGGCGGCCTCGTCCGCGGCCTTGATGCCGGCTGCTTTGCGGGTGGCGATGAGGGCGTCGAGCCGGGCGCGCTCGTCGGCCTTGAGCGAGGACAGCAGCGCCTGTGCGGCGGCCAGCTTGTCGTCGACCTTCTGCTTTTGCGCCTTGGCGTCCGTGGCGGCAGCAGCGGCCTCGGCCTGCTGCTGCGAGAGCTGGAGCTTGAGCTGGGCGAGGGCGAGACGCGCGAGCTCGGTGCGGCGCAGCGACGTGCCCTGCGAACGCGCCACCTGGTCGAGGTCGGCGGTCTGGTCGAGGAAGGCCTGCGGGTCGTCCGCGAGCAGCGCCTGCAGGCTGGGGTCGATGCCACCGGTGGTGTAGGCAGCACGAGCCATCGCGTCGACCGAGCCGACGACGAGGCCGTAGGCCTTCTCCGCGGCGATGATCCGAGTCTTGAGCGACGCGATCTTGACCGCGATCTGAGCCTGCTTGTCGCGAGCGCCGTTCCAGAGCTCGGCGGCGTCAGCGGCGTCCTGCTGCAGGGCGAGGATCTGGTCCTCGACCTGGGCGATCGTGGCTGTCGGGGCGGCCGTCGCGGTCGAGGAGACCGCAGCGACACCGAGACCGGTGAGCAAGACAGCAGAGACAGCGACGGGTGCCAGGGCACGTGCAAGCCGAGACCCGCGGAAGCGCGCGAGCGCAGTGGAACTGGTCGCCACGAGGGCGGCCTCCCTCTCCCCATCCGCATACCGGGTGAGCTGACGGGCTCGGGCGGGAAGATCGCCCTACCGCGGATCGAACCGGCCGACGTCGTGCACCGGTCTCTCACCGCCGATTCGCCCCAGGGGAAGGTGGGTCCCCGGCTCCGGGTGTGCCCCCCACGATCGGGAGGCTCCTCGAACTCTGCGGAGTGGTCGCTGCCGTCGGATGACGGCGCCTTACGACCACCTGACGAGGACCATATCAGGCGATCACGCCCTGGCACGTCGGTCCACCGACATCCGGCCGTCATGTCTTCGTGACCCTTCCGTGACCGGCCACCGACCCTGCGACCGGGGCTCGGCGTAGGTGTTCGGAGGGTCATCAGCCGGCCACGAAGGGTGGTCGGATCGCCATCTGTCGGGGCAGGAGCCGGGACCCGACTCCGAGCGGTCAGCCGACCGCTCGGTGGCTCCGGCGCGCCACGGCCGGTCGGTGCGGCTCCGGAGGGACGAGGCGCAGCGGGGGGACCAGGCCGGAGTCGGCGAGCACCGCCAGCGCGGCGATCTCCTCACCCGGCAGCCCGTCGAGGGCCAGCCGGTGCGGCGGGCCGAGCAGGAAGGTCACGACGCAGTCACCGCACGCGGGACCGCGCACCACACATGTCTCGCAGTCGACGATCACTGGGCACCTCGAGTCGTGACACGGGCCCGGACGACTCCGGACCACCTGCAGATGACGCTAGGGACGGGGTCCGACAGCGGGGTCCGACCGGGCATCACGGCCACGCTCATGTGCGGTCAACCACGTGCGGTGCGGCCCGGCGCGATCACACCCACGCGATGCGATCACACCCCGGCAGTGATCAGCCCAGTGCACCGGAGGCACGGATGTCGTCGACGTCGTGGCCGAGGGCTCGTAGCACCTCCTCGGCATGTGCGCCGAGAGCCGGCGCGGATGTGGGGCGAGCGAGATCCTCCGCCGGCGCCCAGGCGGCGGCACGGGCGACGGTGACCGTCGTAGCGTCGAGCAGCGCGACGTCGACGAGCGCGCCTCGGGCTCGCAGGTCCTGGTCGGCCAGGGCGTCCGCCACCGTGCGCACCGGGGTGACGCAGGTCTGGTCGTCCTCGAGCAACGCCAGCCACTCGTGCCGAGGACGTTCGGCGAACAGCGTCGTGAGGCGCCCGCGCAGGGCGTCCTGGCCCGTGACGTCGTACTGCTGCAGCGCGAGCGACAGGTCACCGACCAGGTCGGCAACCCGTCCGAAGAACTGGGGTTCGAGCGCGCCACACGCGATCTCGAGCCCGTCGGCGCAGCGATAGACGCCGTAGCAGGCGAGCCCGCCCGTGAGCACGTCCGGGCTCGGCGGGGCCTGACCGGTCGCGACGACGGCGCCCTGGGCGATCGTCGCGAACGACAGGGCGGAGTCGATCATGGTGACGTCGGCGCGAAATCCGGTGCCATCGGTGCGCTCCGCGAGCCGGAGGCCGCTGACCACGGCCAGTGCGGCCTGAAGTCCGGTGGCGAAGTCGGCCATCGGCACCGCAGGCATCGCGGGCAGTCCGTCCGGGCCACGGGACAGACCCAGGAGCCCGGCATAGGACTCGGCGTTGAGGTCGTGCCCGGGAAGCGCCGTGCGCGCGCCGTCACCGTAGGCCGTCAGTGACACATGGACGAGGTCGGGATTGGTGTGTGCCAGCGCCTCGGCACCGAGCCCGAGCCGGTCTAGCACCCCGGGGCGGAACGAGTCGAGCATCGCGTGAGACTGCGCGACGAGCTCGAGCAGCACGGTGCGACCCCTCGCGTTCTTGAGGTCGAGCGCGATCGAGCGCTTGCCGTGGCACATCGTGACGAACACCCCGGACTCCCCCGTCGCGGTGTACGGCGGCGTCAGCCGCAGACCATCACCTCCGCGTGGGTCCTCCACCTTGAGCACGTCAGCACCGAGGTCGACGAGCAGCGAGGTCGCGTAGGCACCCGGCAGCAGCCGCGTGAGGTCGAGCACCCGTACACCGTCGAGCGGGAGCACCGGGTGCGCGGTGCCGCGGGACTGCGTCGTCCGTGAGCCCGTCGGATCGGGACGGGTCGTAGCGGAGTCGGCCGCGCCGGGCACGGTCAGGCCTGGCTGGCGGACGGGTCGTCGGTGGGGCCGCCTGCCTCCGGCCGTGCGACGAGATCGATCTCGGCGCCCTCCGCGCCGCACCAGCGGCAGGTGACCGACTCGACGCTCTCGGCCACGACCTCGGTCTCGTCGACCGAGACCTCACCGCCGAGGTCGAGGTGCCAGAACTCGCGGACCCGGCTCGAGCGCACGACGTCGAAGCGGGTCAGGTTTCCGCAGCGTCCGCAGCGCCAGCGGGTCAGGGCATCGGGCAGGACGACGGCCACAGCGAGCTCCTCGGTGCTTCGGTGCCGGCACCTGCGGGTGCGGTCGACGACGACGTCGACGTCGACCGGGTGCAACGGCGGGTCGACCCTACGGCGGCGCGCCTCTCGGGCACCGTCGTACCCCCCGCCTAGCGTCAGTGACGTGAGCCCGACCGCCCCGACCGCCGCCTCCCTGGTCTCCGCCACGGGTCGCTCCACCGGGCGGCCCTACCCCGCCTCCACCCGGCCGGTCCCGAGCGAGCTGCGCGTCGAGGCCGACCATTTGGCGCGTCGCCGTCCGCTGCAGCCGACCTTCGACGAGTTGGGCACGCCGCTGCCGGACGTCACCTTCGTGGTGGTCGACCTCGAGACCACCGGCGGCTCGCCGTCCGAGGCGGGCATCACCGAGATCGGTGCCGTCAAGGTGCGCGGCGGCGAGATCGTCGGGGAGTTCCAGACGTTGGTGCAGCCCGGCATCCCGATCCCGCCGTTCATCGCGGTGCTCACCGGCATCACCGACACGATGCTCCTCGATGCGCCGACCCTGGGCGTCGCCGTCCCGGCGTTCCTCGACTTCGCCGCCGGCTCGGTCCTCGTGGCGCACAACGCGCCCTATGACATCTCCTTCCTCAAAGGCGCCTGCGCCCGCCTCGGACGTGCCTTCCCCGAGCACACCGTCGTCGACACGGCCCGTCTCGCGCGCGCCGTGCTCCTGCGCGACGAGGTGCGCAACTGCAAGCTCGGCACCCTGGCCCAGCACTTCGGCGCGGCCACGACACCCAACCACCGGGCCCTGGCCGACGCCCGCGCCACAGTCGACGTGCTGCACGGGCTCATCGAGCGGGTCGGCTCGCTCGGGGTCCACTCCCTGGAGGACCTCGCGACCTACACCTCGCGCGTCACTCCTGCTCAGCGCAAGAAGCGCCACCTCGCCGAGTCGCTCCCCGACTCCCCTGGCGTCTATGTCTTCCGCGACGGCCAGGGCCGCCCGCTCTACGTCGGCAAGTCCGGCCGCATGCGGTCACGCGTGCGCACCTACTTCACCGCGTCGGAGAAGCGCACCCGCATGGCGGAGATGGTGGGCATCGCCGAGCGCGTCGACGCGATCCCGTGCGCGACGCCGCTCGAGGCCGAGGTGCGCGAGCTGCGCCTCATCGCCGAGCTCGCGCCTCGCTACAACCGGCGCAGCCGCAATCCCGAGCGCGCGGTGTGGGTCAAGCTCACGGTAGAGCCGTTCCCGCGGCTGTCGGTCGTCCGCAGCGTCAAGGACGACGTCGCCGACGGCGCCGCCTACCTCGGACCGTTCGGGTCCCGCCGCGTCGCCCTCGAGGCGATCGAGGCCCTGCAGGCCGCGATCGGCCTGCGCACGTGCACCGACCGCATCTCGCCTCGGCGCACGTCGGCGGCGTGCGTGCTGGCCGAGATGGGTCGGTGCGCGGCGCCCTGCGTCGGCGCGGTCGACGTCGACGGCTACTCCCCCCTCGTGGAGGCCGCCCGACATGCCCTCCTCGACGACGTCCGCGCCGTCGAGGAGGCGCTCCTCGGGCGGCTTCGCACCCTCGCCGACGACCTGCGCTATGAGGAGGCCGCGCTCTGGCGCGACCGGCTCGAAGCCTTTGCCCGCGGCGCAGCTCGGGCCCAGGAGATCTCGTCGCTGGCCGGGCTGTCCCAGCTCGTCGCCGCTCGGCCGCTGCCCGACCGCGGGTGGGAGGTGCACGTGATCCGTCACGGCCGCCTCGCGGGCGCCGTGACGGTTGCGCCCGGCGTCGATCCGCGTCCGGTCGTCGACGCGCTCGTCGCGACCAGCGAGCAGGTGGAGCACGCCGGAGGCCCTGTGCCCCCGGCGCTCATCGAGGAGACGACCCGGGTGCTGCGCTGGCTCGAGTCCGACGGCGTACGCCTCGTCCCGCAGGCCCTATCTGTCGCCTGGGCGCTCCCGGTCCACGGCGCGGGCGGTCTGCTCGCGCGGCTGCAGGCCGCGGCGAAGGTCGACGTCGTGCGCCGCCCCGCTGCCGCCCGCGAGCTCCGCCCCGCCGGCTGACCCCACCCGCTGGCTGACGCCTCGACACTGCCCGTCCCGCGACCACGTCGCGGCTGGCGCCGACTACGTACCGCCGGAGTTCCGCGTGCCCCGGCATCGCGTGCGGCCGTGGTCCTAGGGTGGACGACATGGTCACCGCGATCGTCTTCATCCGCACGGAGCTGCACGCCGTCAACGACGTCGCCGAAGCGATCGCCGGTCTCGAGGGAGTGAGCGAGGTCTACTCGGTCACGGGCGACCTCGACCTCGTCGCCCTGGTGCGGGTGCGTGCGCTCGACGACGTGAGCGCCGTGGTCACCGACGGCATCGCGACGATCGAGGGCATCGTGACCACCGAGACCCACATCGCGTTCCGCACCTACAGCCGCCACGACCTCGAGGCCGCCTTCGCCATCGGCCTCGACTGACCGCCCGCACCTCCCCCGGGACCCGAGTTACTGCCGCAATCCTTTGTTGCGGGACTGGAAACCAAGGATTCGGGATGTAACTCGAGGACCTGAGCCCGGGGGCGCTGGGGTCAGCGGTGGGCGAGGCGGGTGGAGACGGCGATCCAGCGGGTAAGGGTCTCGGCGCTCGAGCCGTCGTCGATGGCCTGCACCACCCGGGGCAGCGCCGCGGCGAGCCGGTCACCCATCGAGGCGTTCGTGGCGATCCCGCGCGCGCTGTCGTGCGCCACCAGAGCCGCGGCCGCTCCGAGGAGGACCGCGTCGCGTACCGGGTCGAGGGCAGCGGATCGCTCACCGGAGAGCACAGCGCGGGCGACGGCCGCGTTGAAGGTGGCGTCCTGCCCCCCGAGCGCGCCGGGGGCCGACCGTGCGATGCCGAGGTCGACCGCATCCACGAGCGACTCGACCACCTCGGTGCCCGTGGCGTCCCACACGCGGGTGGGGGCCTGGGTCGAGAGCTCGTCGAGACCGTCCTGACCGCGTACGACGACAGCGCGGGTCCCGCGATCGAGCAGCGCCTGGGCCATCACCGGGGCGAGGCGCGGGTCGGCGCACCCCACCACCTGCGCCTCAGGGCGGGCCGGATTGGCGAGCGGGCCGAGCACGTTGAACACGGTGCCGACCCCGAGCTCTCGCCGCGCGACGGCCGCGTGCCGCATGCCCGGGTGGAACAGCGGTGCGAAGCAGAACACGATCCCCGCCTCGAGGAGGCACTCTCCGACGGCCGAGGGTGGCAGGTCGACCGCAACCCCGAGGGCCTCGAGCACATCGGCGGAGCCGGCTGCCGAGCTCGCCGCCCGGTTGCCGTGCTTCACCACGGGTGCACCGGCCGCTGCGACCACGACAGCCGCCATCGTCGAGATGTTGACCGTGTTGGACCGGTCGCCACCCGTGCCGCACGTGTCGACCGTGGGTCCGATGCCTGCCGGCAGGGTCACGACGGCCGCGTGGCTGAGCATCGCCGCGACAAGGCCGGCCACCTCGTCGGCCGTCTCACCCTTGGCGCGCAGCGCGACGAGGAACCCTGCCAGCTGCACCGGAGTCGCGTCGCCGGACATCACCCGGTCCATCGCCCACGCCGTGTCGGCGACGTCGAGGTCCTCGCGGCGCAGCAGCGCGGCTGTCAGGTCGGGCCACGCGCGCGTCTCGACGGCAGGGCTGTCGGAGGACGGCGCGACGGGGGGCGTGGCGGTCACAGGTCGAGCCTAGTGACGCTGCCGCGTGCACCGGGCAGCAGTTCAGAGCCTGAGGTGGCCCGAGGAGCCTGCGTCGGAAAGGTCAGGCGCCGGAGACGGCCAGACGCGGGCGCAGCAGAGCCGCGGTGGTCTGGGCGAGCACGACCGGGTCGATGGGGTGCGGCACGACGGCCTCGGCCTGCGACCAGGTCGCGAGCCAGGCATCCTGCGGGCGCCCGATCAGCAGCAGCACCGGGGGTGCCTGGTAGATCTCGGCCTTCATCCGCCGGGCGATGCCCATGCCGCCTGAGGGGACCGCTTCGCCGTCGAGGATGGCGAGGTCGATCCCACCCTCCTCGAGCCGTCGGATGACGGCGGGCTCGGTGGCGATCTCGACGTAGTCGACCCGGGGAAGGTCCGCCGCAGGGCGGCGACCCAGGGCAGTGCGGACGCCGGCGCGGACCGTGGCGTCGTCGCTGTAGACGAGGACGGTCAGGGGACGCTGCTCTGCCGCGGTGCTCATGGGCGCATCGTATCCGGGCCCGGCCGCGGTGCCCTCCCCCTGGCGCTGAGTCGCACCTCCCCTGGGCCCCCGCGGGCCGGACCGAAGCCGGGGGAACGGCATCCCCGGAGACCGCACGGCACCACCGGCCGAGACGTGTGTCACGACACGACACGGAGTCGGGGGGTGGAGAGGCCGGGTAGGCCCGGACCTGACACAATCCGACTCGTGGCGACCGCAACCGTGATCGAGAACGCACCCGCGCACGCACCGGCGAACCGGCCCAACATGGTGTCGGTCGGCACCATCGTGTGGCTGGCCAGCGAGCTGATGTTCTTCGCTGCCCTCTTCGCCATGTACTTCACGATGCGCGCGGTCAACCAGGCCACCTGGTCGGAGTACACCGAGAAGCTCAACGTGCCGTTCGCGACGGTCAACACGATCATCCTGGTGCTGTCGTCGGTGACCTGCCAGCTCGGTGTGTTCGCGGCCGAGCGCGGTGACGTCCACAAGCTCCGGATGTGGTTCATCATCACATTCGTCATGGGTGGCGTCTTCGTCGCCGGCCAGGTCACGGAGTACGCCCAGCTCGTCCAGGAGGGCCTCACACTGTCCTCGTCGGCCTACGGCTCGGTGTTCTACCTCACCACCGGCTTCCACGGCATGCACGTGACCGGCGGTCTGATCGCCTTCCTCTTCGTGCTCGGGCGCACCTACGCCTCACGGCGCTTCACGCACCGCCAGGCAACGACCGCGATCGTCGTGTCCTACTACTGGCACTTCGTCGACGTCGTGTGGATCGGCCTGTTCACGATGATCTACCTCATCAAGTGAGCTCCCCGACCCCCATGACGCGCTGACCTCCCGCCCAACCTCACCGACACGTGAAGGCGCACTCGTGACCAGCACCTCAGTACGACGGCACAAGGCCACCGGACTCCTCGTCCTCCTGGCCGCCCTCGTCGTGACCGGCATCGGCTACACCGCCGTGACGACGACCGCAGAGGCCGCCCCGAGCGCCGCCTCGCAGACCCAGGTCGACGCCGGCCGCCAGCTCTTCCTGCAGGGCTGCGCCACCTGCCACGGGCTCGCCGCCCAGGGCACCGGCTCTGGCCCCGGCCTCATCGGCGTCGGCGCTGCCGCTGTCGACTTCCAGGTCTCCACCGGCCGGATGCCGCTCGCAGCACCCGCCGCCCAGGCGCCGCGCAAGCCACCCTCCTACACCGCTGAACAGGTCTCCGCACTCGCTGCCTACATCGCCTCCCTCGGCGCCGGACCGGCGATCCCGTCGGCGTCCGACGTGAGCACCACCGACGCCAACCTCGCGGAGGGTGGTGAGCTGTTCCGCACCAACTGCCAGCAGTGCCACAACTACTCCGGCGCCGGTGGCGCGCTGTCCGACGGGAGGTACGCCCCGTCACTCATGCGCGCGACGCCCACCGAGATCTACGAGGCCATGATCACCGGCCCGCAGAACATGCCGAACTTCACCGACGCCACTCTTCCGAAAGCGCAGAAGCAGGCGATCATCAAGTACATCGCGCACCTGCAGCAAGCGGCCGCTCCGGGCGGTCTGGCACTGGGCTCCTACGGTCCGGTGACCGAGGGCGTCGTCATCTGGGTCGCCGGCATCGGTGCCCTCCTGCTCGCGTCAGTCTGGATCGGGGCGAAGGTGCGATGAGCGACACCCACGGCAAGGACGTCAGCACGATCGACGCGCACAGCGACGCACCGCTCTACCCGCTGCCGCCGCACCACCACCGCCTCACCGACACCGACCCGCGCGCGGCTCGTCGCGCCGAGCGTCAGGTCGCGGCGATGTTCGCCCTCTCGGCGCTCTGCATCGTCGCCTTCGTCGTGGGCTACGTCGCGATCCCGACCACGAGCTTCATCGACCTCGGTCCGATCGGGGTCCTGCAGACCTCCAACCTCGTGCTCGGTACGACATTCGGCCTCGCGATCCTGCTCATCGGACTCGGCGCCATCCAGTGGGCCAAGAAGCTCATGGCCGATGAGGAGATCGTCGACGAGCGCCACCCGGTCGGCTCGCCGGTCGAAGACCAGGAGGCCGCGGCCGAGCTGTTCGCGACCGGCGTGGCCGAGTCGGGCTTCGTCGAGCGCACGATCATCCGGCGCACGCTCATCGCCGCCCTCGCGCTGTTCCCGGTGCCGCTCATCGTGTTCCTCAAGGACATGGGCCCACTGCCGGGCACCTCGCTGCGCACGACGATCTGGAAGAAGAACAGCCGCATCGTCGTCGACGTCACCGGGCAGAAGCTGCGCCCCGAGGACCTCGCGATCGGCACCCTCGTCTCCGCCTCCCCCGAGGACCTCGACAAGGTCCAGGAGGAGACCGGCACGCAGAACGCCCGCGCCAAGGCCTCGATCATCCTGGTGCGCATGCGTCCGGACGAGATCAAGAGCCAGCAGGGCGACGGCTGGGACGTGCAGGGAATCCTGGCGTTCTCCAAGATCTGCACCCACGTCGGCTGTCCGATCGCGCTCTACCAGCAGCGGCAGCACTCGCTGCTCTGCCCGTGCCACCAGTCGACCTTCGACCTCTCGGACTCGGGCAAGGTCATCTTCGGACCCGCCGCCAGGCGGATGCCGCAGCTTCCCATTACCGTTGACAGCGAGGGCTACCTGGTCGCACAGAGCGACTTCCAGGAGCCCGTGGGCCCGAGCTTCTGGGAGCGTGGATGAGCGTCATCGTCAAGGAGGCGTCCAAGGCGCTGTCCCGAGCTGATGAGCGGGCTCCGATCTCGAGCCTCGCCAAGGCCAACCTGCGCAAGGTCTTCCCTGACCACTGGTCCTTCATGCTGGGCGAGATCGCGCTCTACTCGTTCCTCATCCTGCTGCTCACCGGCGTCTACCTCACGATCTGGTTCAAGCCGTCGATGACCGAGGTCATCTACCACGGCTCGTACGCACCGCTCGAGGGCATCTCGATGTCCGAGGCCTACTCCTCCGCCCTCAAGATCAGCTTCGACGTCCGTGGTGGTCTGCTCATCCGGCAGATCCACCACTGGGCGGCGCTGTTCTTCATGGCGGCGATGATCGTGCACATGTTCCGGATCTTCTTCACCGGAGCGTTCCGCAAGCCGCGCGAGATCAACTGGGTCATCGGTGGCTCGATGATCATCATCGGTCTCCTCGAGGGCTTCGCGGGCTACTCGCTGCCCGACGACCTGCTCTCCGGCGTCGGCGTACGCATCGTCGCTGGCATCGTCGAGTCGATCCCGGTGATCGGCACCTACCTGATGTTCTTCATCTTCGGTGGCGAGTTCCCGGGCAATGACTTCATCCCGCGCCTCTACACCTTCCATGTGCTCCTCGTGCCCGGCATCCTGCTCGCGCTGGTCGGCCTGCACCTCGTGCTGGTCTTCTACCACAAGCACACGCAGTACCCCGGCCCCGGACGCACCAACACCAACGTCGTGGGCTTCCCGCTCTTCCCGGTCTACACCGCGAAGGCCGGCGGCTTCTTCTTCGTGGTGTTCGGCGTGACCACGCTCATCGCCGCGTTCGTCACGATCAACCCCATCTGGGCCTACGGCCCCTATGTGCCCGATCAGGTGACCGCCGGCTCCCAGCCCGACTGGTACATCGGGTTCCTCGACGGCATGCTGCGCGCGTTCCCGCCGCTGGAGTCCACCATCTGGGGCCACACGATCAGCTGGAACGTGTTCGTCCCGGCTGCCGTGATGCCGGGCATCCTGCTCGGCGCCCTGCTCGCGTATCCCTTCATCGAGGCCTGGGTCACCGGCGATCGCGGCGAGCACCACCTGCTCGACCGTCCGCGCAACGCCGCGACGCGCACCGCGCTCGGCACGATGACGATCAGCTTCTACGGCATCCTGGTCATCAACGGCGCAAACGACATCATCGCCCAGGCCTTCAGCATCCCGTTCAACAACATCACGTGGTTCACCCGGGTCGCGGTGTTCGTGGTGCCGCCGCTGGTGTTCCTGGCGACGCGACGGCTGTGCCTCGGTCTACAACGCCGTGACCGCGATCTGCTGCTGCACGGCCGTGAGAGCGGCCAGATCCTGCGTCTCCCCCATGGCGAGTTCATCGAGATCCACACGCCGATCTCGGACGAGGAGAGGGCGGTCATCCGCTCCAAGGTCGACATCCCCGCCCTCGAGGCTCCCTCGGCGGCCGACGAGAACGGCGTGGCGACACCGGGTTACAAGGCCCTGCGTCGCCGGGCGAAGTTCTCCCGGCTGTTCTACGGCGACAACGTCGCGTCGCCGACCGCCGCCGAGATCGCGGCCGCAGAGCACCACGCGCACGAGCTGCACGACCACGAGGTCGACGAGCTGCACGAGGCCGGCAAGGACGCGCCCGCCCAGCTCACCGACTGAGGCACTCTGCACCCGCACCTCCAGGGCGGCCCCGTGATCCCCGGATCGCGGGGCCGTGCTGCCTGCCTGCCCAGCTGCACCGACGACCAGCGGGGCGGGCGCGGGACCGGGCAGAGTGGAGGCATGAGCTGGGAGGTGCCGCCGTCGACGTCCGGGTGCCGCGACGGGCATCCCGACCGCCGGATCCCGGGACACGACGCGGAGCTCGGCATGGTGCCCGCCCGGACGTCGGCCTGGTTCGGCGCCATCATCCTCGCCGTGGCCTCAGGTGCGATCTGGATCTGGCTGCCCGGGGTGCGCACCTGGCTGCTCGCGGTCCTCGGCAGCTGGTGGCTCGTCACGGCGCTCGTGCAGCTGGCCCTCGGCCACCGGGGGACCTGCGCGCTGCGCCGGACCATGCGCTGGTTCTCCGGTCCCGCCGGCGCCCTCGTCGACCCCTTCGACGAGGGCGGCTAGGGCGTCAGGAGTCCGAGCAGCCTCAGGAGTGCCCGGGCTTCACACGGACGAGGCCTTGGAGTACCTCTTCCAGGTCGTCCAGGAGGAGTTCCAGACGGTGATGCCGTTGCCCGACTCCATGGTTCGGCTGTTGCCGGAGTAGACGACGACGTCGCCGATGCTCGAGTGGGTGTAGAGCCACGCGGCGTTGCTGGTGCTCATCCCGGTGCAGCCGTGCGAGACGTTGGAGTGTCCCTGGTGCGCGACCGACCAGGGGGCCGCGTGGAGGAACTCACCGGAGTAGGTGAGGCGCATGGCGTACTTCACCTCGAGGCGGTAGTACTCCGGGTCGGTCTTGAGGGTGCCTCCGGTGGAGGCGTCCATGATCCGGGTGAGCTCCTTGTCCATGATCACCTTGACGCCGGACCGAGTCTCGAAGCCGGGCTTCCCCGTGGTGATCGGGATGGTGCGGATCTTGGTGCCGTCCTCGGTGACCGTGAGGGTGTCGGACACCATGTCGACGAAGGAGACCATCGCGGCTCCGGTCTGGAACGACGTGGTCGTGGTGCCCTTGCCCCAGAGCCCCTTGGTGAACGTCACGCCTTTGAGCGAGGTGGTCAGCGTGATCGTGGCGTGCCCGGGCCAGTAGGTCTCGGGGCGGTAGACCGCGACGTCGTCGGTCATCCACCGCCAGCCACCGGTGACCCGATCGCCGTCGACCGTCACGGTGGCGGCCTTCTCGAAGGCAGCCTTCGCCTGGTCGCTCGCGAGCTTGTGGTCGAGAGTCACCCGGATCGGCATCCCGATGCCCACGGTGCCGCCGTCGCGCGGCGAGACGGTGTAGGCGAGGAACTTCGAGGGCGCGATCGTCCGGATGACCTGGCTCAGATCGGTTGGCAGACCGGACCGGTCGACGGCGTGGGCCGCGACCTTGTAGGCCGCGCCGTAGTCGAGGATGCCGGCGCTCGCGGTCCAGGTATGGCCGTCGACCGACAGCGAGCCCGGCACAGCACCGCCCGGGCCGGTCACGACGACCCCGGTGAGGCGCCCGGACACGGCCGTGACCACGAGAGGGGAGGTCGGGGCGATCGGGGCGCTCGAGGCCGGGGTGAGCGTGATGGAGGCCGTCGACGCGCGGGTGACCGCGCCCGCGTGCACGTCGAGCTGCCCGAGGGAGCAGCCGCTGAGCGTGAGTACGCCCACCACCGCACCCGCGACTGGCAGCGACATCCGCACTGGCCGCACGCGTTCCTCCCCGTTCAGCGCCACGATCATCCCTCAGCAGTGTCGGCACGCCGGTGGCGTAAGTCCAGCAGCGGATGGTGACAGATGCGTGACGAATGCGTGATGACCCCGGGTCCTGCGCGCCACCGGCAGACACACAGCGGAGCGCAGCCCGAAGGCCACGCCCTGCTGTGACGGTCGTGAGTCCGATCAGACGTCGGCGAACGGTCCGCGGTAGTACTCGAAGACGAAACCGACGAGGGTAGCCATGAGCAGGCCGACTCCGAGGATGAGGAGCCACACCGCGAAGATCAGGCCCATCACGGTCACGAACGTCGCAAACCCGACGGCCAGCGGCCACCACGAGTGCGGGCTGAAGAATCCGTAGTCGGGGTCAGCATCCTCGATGGTGGCGTGGGGGTTGTCCTCGGGGCGGGTCCCGACCCGGCGCCCGGTGTAGAGCACGTAGAACCCGATGAGGAACGCCAGACCACCCGTCAGCGCCAGTGCCGTCGCGCCGACGAGCTCCCCGGTGATGAACCAGTAGGCCGAGGCGACGATGCCGTAGAACACCGCGCCGCCGGCGAAGAGGTAGCCCTCGACCTTCACGAGTCGGAACCCTTCTGCACACCGACCAGGGTGTCGAGGACCCGCGAGCGCTTCTGCGTGGCGAGGTCGACGAGGTCGGGGTGGTGCAGGTCGAAGGCCGGCCGCTCGGAACGGATCGGCGGGATGGAGGTGAAGTTGTGACGCGGCGGCGGGCACGACGTGGCCCACTCGAGCGAGCAGCCCCAGCCCCATGGGTCGTCGACCTCGACCAGCGGTGCCCGACGCCAGGTGATGTAGACGTTGTAGAAGAAGGGCAGCATCGACAGCGCGAGGATGGCCGACCCGATGGTGCTCACGACGTTGAGGGTCGTGAACCCGTCCGAGGGCAGATAGTCGGCGTAGCGGCGAGGCATGCCCTCAGCGCCGAGCCAGTGCTGCACGAGGAACGTCGTGTGGAAGCCGACGAAGAGCAGCCAGAAGTGGATCTTGCCGAGGCGCTCGTCCAGCATCCTGCCGGTCCACTTGGGCCACCAGAAGTAGTAGCCGCCGAACATCATGAACACCACGGTGCCGAACACGACGTAGTGGAAGTGCGCCACGACGAAGTAGGAGTCCGACACCTGGAAGTCGACCGGCGGGGCCGCGAGCAGGATGCCGGTGAGGCCACCGAAGAGAAAGGTCACGAGGAACCCGAGGGTCCACAGCATCGGCGTCTCGAAGCTCACCGAGCCGCGCCACATCGTACCGATCCAGTTGAAGAACTTCACGCCCGTGGGAACGGCGATGAGCATCGTCATGAACGCGAAGAACGGCAGGTTGACCGCACCCGTCACGTACATGTGGTGCGCCCAGACCGCCACGGAGAGCGCCGCGATGGAGATCGTCGCGAAGACGAGGCCCTTGTAGCCGAAGATCGGCTTACGGCTGAAGACCGGGATGATCTCGCTCGCGATACCGAAGAACGGCAGGGCCAGGATGTAGACCTCGGGGTGCCCGAAGAACCAGAACAGGTGCTGCCAGAGGATCGCGCCGCCGTTGGCGGCGTCGAAGACCTGGGTGCCGAACTTGCGGTCGGCCTCGAGCACCAGGAACGCTGCGGCGAGCACCGGGAACGCCATGAGCACGAGGATCGAGGTGAGCAGGACGTTCCAGGTGAAGATCGGCATCCGGAACATGGTCATGCCGGGCGCACGCATGCAGAAGATCGTGGTGATGAAGTTGACGCCACCGAGGATCGACCCGAGTCCGCCGACGGTGAACCCGAGGATCCACAGGTCTGAGCCGATGTTGGGAGAGTTGATCGCGTTCGACAGCGGCGAGTAGGCGAACCACCCGAAGGACGCGGCACCGCCAGGTGTCAGGAAGCCGAAGCAGACGATG
>JANMBJ010000209.1:0-2228 GCA_031360335.1 Candidatus Nanopelagicales bacterium | reverse complement strand
CCGGTCGACGTCGAGCGGATAGCCGAGCGGGTTCGGACATCCGGCCGAGCATAGGTGCCGTTCTGATTCGGTAGGAGACTCAGCATTCGAGATTCGGGGGTTAGGCGGAAGTGGCTAGGACGGCTTCGGAGTCCGGGGCTGGCCGATGGCGTCACGGACGGCGTCGTCGAGGCCGCGCACACAGGTGAGTGACTCATCCACCGCGACGAAGCCGAGCGTTTCGTAGAGCCGTCGACCGGCCGGTGTTCCGAGCAAGACCGAGCGGTCTACGGCCTCGTCCCACTCGGAGTGGAGCGCTTGCGAGAGCAAGGCTCGACCGGCTCCACGACCTTGGTACTCGGGAGGAGTCATCATCTCCATCACGCCGAGGCAGCCTCCGACACGCGTCAGCCACACGGTGCTGACCGGCTGGTCCCCCTCGTAGGCCAGCCACACCGAGGCCCGGCCCGCGGACGCGACCGCCCCGATACTGGAGGACAGGAAGTGGCGAGGAACCTGGTGCGCCGCAGCGGTCAAGTCCAGGGCGATGTCCAAGTCCTCAGCAGTCGTGCACCGCCGGAGCTGGAACGGACCTCCCGAAGGCTGTGGGCGAGTCCGGCTGCACATCACTGGCTCGAGGACCGGAGTGACATCGAAGCCCACGTCCACCAACGCTTGACGTGACGACTCGGAGGCGACCTTCGAGGTGAACACCAGGGCAGGTTGCTCCGGACCCAACGCCCCTGCGAGCCCCGCCCCGCTTCGACCGTCGGCCGTCGGGTTCAGTCCACAGACATTGAGTTCGGTGGTTGGCAACCACGACAGGGACGCGAACCAACCGTTGCCTGCCAGATGCCCGTTCGCGGATGCGTAGAACCGACCGGTCAGATCCGCAGCGTCAGCCCAGACGCCAAGGACGTCCGACGACGTCATCATCCGCTCACCCTGATCACACCCGGCACGCTAGCGATCACAGCTCGACAGCGTCTACGCCCTGAGATCCCCAACGACGGGCCTTGTGAGCCCCTCCCCAGGGTGCACGCGATGTGATGCTCCTACTGTCAAACGAGGACTTCTCGGGGTAGGGCGTTGAAGACCTCTCGGGCGACGTAGCGCTTGAGGCATCTGATGATCTCAGGCTTGGAGAGGCCCTCTTCGGTCCGTCGTTCGACGTAGGCCTTGGTCGCGGGCTGGGTGGCCATGCGGGAGATCACGATGTGCCAGAGGGCTGAGTTGCCTTGACGGTCTCCGCCGCGGTTGAGACGCATCCTGGTGGTCTTGCCCGACGAAGCGGGGATGGGGCTCGCGCCCAGGAGTGCGGCGAACGCGGCTGGTGACCCGAGGCGGTCTGGGTTGTCTCCGGCGGCGAGCATGAGTGATGTTGCGGTGTCGGGTCCGACTCCGATGATCGCCATCAGAGTCGGTGCGCACTGGTTCAGAAGGCGGCGGCGGCGCTTGGTGATCTCGGTGGTCTCGATGGTGAGCTCGAGGATCCGGATCGCGAGGTGGCGTAGCGCGAACTTCGTGACCGCGACGATGTCGTCGCCGTTTCCCGGCCGGTAGGCCTGACATGTCGCGAGGAGCTGGCGTCGGTTCAGTCCGCGCAGCGGTGCCCTGATCGCTTCGGGTGCGGTGACCACCAGTGCGTGGAGCTGGTTGAGGGCTTGGGTGCGGGACTTCATCGCGGAGCGGTGCACGATCTGCAGCGCCCGCAACGCTTCTACCGATCCGTCGTGTGTCTTCGGGATCACAGTGGCCTGACCGCTGATCACCGCGCGGGCAGCCGCGATCGCATCGACGATGTCGGACTTGCCGTGGCGGCGGCGGACCTGACGGTTGGGACGGTTGACCTCAACGACACGGACGCCGGCCTCAGCGAGAGACCGCGCGAGCCCGGCACCGTAGGACCCGGTGCCCTCGACCCCGACGACCACGACCGGGCCGAACGAGACCAGGAATGCGAGCAGCCGCCGATACCCAGATGGGGTCGTCGGGAACGATTCGGTGCCCAGGACAGCACCGAGGGGGTCGCAGGCGGCTGCGACGTGGATGTCGGCGTGGGTGTCTACGCCTCCGATGACAGCGACGGGACGTGATGGGACAGTTGTCATGCCGGTCCTCTCAATGCAGATGAGTAGGTCGGGCACGCACACGCCGGCGGTCGGACAGGACAGGGATGGGGCCTCTTGACCAGGCTCCTACGAAGTCACTCCCACCAGCAGGTGAGTGCAGAACGTGTTCCCGCCCGG
>JANMBJ010000206.1:0-6859 GCA_031360335.1 Candidatus Nanopelagicales bacterium | reverse complement strand
GTGCCTTGTAGTCGACGTCGACGGGGTTCTGGGTCGAGAGCACGACACCGAGGCCGAACGCACGCGCCTGCTTGAGCAGCAGCATGATCGGTCGCTTCGTCGGCGGGTTGGCGGTCGGCGGGAGGTAGCCCGCCACCTCGTCCATGTAGAGGAGGGCGCGGAGGTCCGAGGTGCCGCTCTGGGCCCGCATCCAGGTCACGAGCTTCGAGAGCACGAGTGCTGTCACCGACTGGCGCTGCTCGTCGTCGAGGTGCGCGGTGGTGATGATCGCGCAGCGCGGCGTGCCGTCTGGTGTGAAGAGCATCTTCTGGATGTCGATGGGGTCACCGGTGAGCCAGGTGGCGAAGGACGGCGAGGCCAGCAGACCGTTGAGCTTCATGGCAAATGCCATGCGGTCACCTGGCGGGAAGAACACGTCGAGCTCGAGCACGCCGAGCTTGCGCATGGGCGGCTTCTGCACCTGGGCGAGAAGCGTGGACAGGTCGAGGTTCTGCCCTTGTGACCAGGCGTTCTGGATGAGGTTGGCCATGAGGATGTGCTCGCGCGACGACAGCGGGTCGCCGGTGATGCCGAGCATCCCCAGGACGCTGTTGACGTAGCCGTCGATCTCGTCGCTCATCACCTCGGGATCGGTGCCCAGCGGAGGTGCGTCGAGTGATCCCACGATGTTGATCGGACGTCCCGCGCTCGAGCCCGGCGTGTAGATCGTGAAGTCGACCTTCTGGCGCAGGGCGGCGAGGCGGTCGGCCGTGATCCCCCAGCCCGCGAGGCCGTCCTTCCAGGTGGTCGCCTGGGCGTCGGCGAAGGCGTCGAGATCGAGCCCCGCCTTCTGCGCGTCGCTCTCGCTGACCCACGGGCGGAACTCGCTGCCGACGAGCTCGGGGAAGATGAGACAGAGGTTGGTGAGGTCGCCCTTGGGGTCGATGAGCAACGCGGGTACGCCGCTGGTCAGCGCCTCCTCGATGAGCACGACGCCGAGCCCAGTCTTGCCCGACCCCGTCATCCCCACGATGACAGCGTGCGTGGTCAGGTCGGACGCGTTGATCGACGTCGTCGCGTTGTCGGTCGAACGGGCACCGGTCGCGGGGTCGATACGACCACCGAGGAGCAGATCAGCCATGGGCCGACTGTAGAGGGGCGGGTCGCACGCCGTACGCCGACCTCCGGCCACGGCTGGCAGGTGCTTGCGTGAGCACCTGGTGGTGTCCCTTCGCGTTGAGGGGGTGGTGAAGGCCAGACCTGCTTGGACAGCGGACGCGAGATAGTCCGGGAGGCCCTGAAGGGTAGGAGCGATCTGGTCGCGATACGTGGTCGTGAGGGCGGCTCCGAGGACGGCGATGTCGAGCCGGTAGGACTGAGGGAACGTCAGGGGCCAGCCTTGTGGGCGGCCTTCTGGATTGCTGAGATGCGCGCGGGTCTCGTCAACAGCGCTCGGAGCAGGAGTGTCGCGGCGACGTCGGGCTGGTCGTCGACGGCGGGAACTCCCTCTGCTGCTGACTGCATGGCCTCGAGGACGACGGCATCGACGAACCGGGCGGCGTACGTCGCGTCGACGTCGATGAAGTCGCCGGCGGCCTTGCCGCGCTCGAGGATGTGAAGCAGCCGGGCGCGGTACTGCGTGTCCAGCGCGCGCGCCTCAGCGAGCTCGGGAAGGTCGAGCACCTCGGAGTGGAAGAGCGCCCTGAAGTCGAACGGGTCGGTCAGGTCGTACTGGATCTCCCACCGCAGGTAGCGGTACAGCTCGAGCGCGGGACCGCCGCCGTCGGCGGTGATCCGCCGCAGAGCGTCGATCCCGGCGGTCAGGTTGCGCTGGAGGAGCTCGTCGGCGACGGCGTGCTTCGACGCGAAGTGGCTGTACATCGACGGCTGACGGATGCCGACGGCCGCGCAGATGTCTCGTGTCGACGTTCCTCGGAACCCTCGCGTCGCGAAGAGCCGCGACGCGTGGAGCAGGATCAGCTCCCGGGTCGACCACTGATCCGGAGCTCCGGAGGTGTCGGTCTCACGGGCCATGCGCGGGAGTCTAGGTGCGCCCGAGGTGCTGGTCCGGCGCACCGCGGCCGGCCTTCCCCGCGGTCGACGGGGTGGGCGCGATCGGGCCCAACGGTCGTCCTGCCCTTGTCGGCCCGGATCCTCCCCGGCGACGCTTCCCCTCGAAACTATCGACCGATAGCATCGGCGTGCACGTGGAGGAGGGCGCCCGAACCACCAGCCGCCGGACACGTGGAGACGTCGCCGGGGATCGGCAGAGGAGCAGTTGTGGCTGATCGCACCGAGCACGTGGCCTCGGACCTGCCGGCGCGCGCTCGCGTCGTGATCGTCGGCGGCGGGGTGATCGGCTGCAGCATCGCCTACCACCTCGCGCACCTCGGCTGGACGGACGTCGTCCTCCTCGAACGCCATGAGCTGACAGCGGGGACCACGTGGCACGCCGCCGGCCTCATCACGTCTGCGGGCATGTCGGACGAGACGAGCCTGTTCATGAGCCGCTACTCCCGCGACCTCTACGCGGTGCTGGAGCAGGAGACGGGCCACTCCACGGGATTCCGTCCCGTCGGGCATGTCAGCCTCGCCACGACACCGCAGCGACGTGAAGCCCTTCGCCGCTCGTCTGCCTGGATGCACGGCTTCGGGGTGACCGAGCACGAGATCAGCGCCCGCGAGCTGCAGGACATGTGGCCGTTGGCCGACACCTCGGACGTCCTGTCGGCGTTCTACGTCCCCGACGAGGGCCGCGCCGATCCGGTCGGCGTCGCCACGTCGCTGGCGCGAGGTGCCCGTGCTCTCGGCGTACGCATCGTCGAGGGTGTGTCGGTCACGGGCATCGACACGGTGCGTACGCGGGTGACCGGCGTCCAGACCGATCGCGGTCGGATCGAGACGGAGATCGTCGTCAACGCCGCGGGCATGTGGGCGCGGCAGCTCGGCGCGCTCAACGGCGTGAGCATCCCGCTCCAGGCCGCCGAGCACTACTACCTGATCACGGACGCGGTGCCCGACATGGACCCCGACCTCGCGGTCATCGAGGACCCGGATCGTTACGGGTACTACCGGCCCGAGGGCGACGGGATGCTCGTCGGTCTCTTCGAGCCCGTGGGTGCGCCGTGGTCGCTGGACGGTGTGCCGTCCAGCTTCTCCTTCGGAACGCTGCCGCCAGACTGGGATCGCCTCACCCCCTACCTCGCGACTGCGATGGAGCGGATCCCGTCGCTCGCGGACGTCGGGGTCCGGACGTTCTTCTGCGGCCCGGAGTCCTTCACCCCCGACATCAGTCCCATGCTCGGACCCGCACCGGAGCTGGACGGGTACTTCGTCGCGGCCGGGCTGAACTCCCTCGGCATCCTCCTCGGTGGTGGCGTGGGCACGGTCATGGCGCACTGGATCGTCGACGGCGTGCCACCCGTCGACGTGACGGGGTACGCCGTGGACCGGGCCGCGCCGCACGAGACGTCACGCAAGTTCCGGGCCGAGCGCACGGTGGAGCAGCTCGGAGTACTCATCGGCGACGCCGTCTGGCCGACGTGGAAGCCCACGAGCGCGCGCAACGTACGTCTGTCGGCGATCCACGACCGACTGGTCGAGGCCGGAGCCCACTTCAATGCGTCGGTGGGATGGGAGTTCGCCGAGTGGTTCGACCCTGACGGCCTGAACCCGGTGACGACGCTGGACTTCCGCCGTCAGCCGTCGTTCCCCTTGGTGGCCGAGGAGCACCGCACCGTGCGTGAGGACGTCGGCGTCCTGGACATGAGCCTCATGGCGAAGATCCGGGTGCAGGGACCGGACGCCGCCCGGGTGCTCAACCGGCTGTCGGTCAGCGACGTCCACCGGGAGATCGGTCGGGTCGTCTACACCCAGTGGCTGGACGCGCACGGCGGCATCGCCGCCGACGTCACCGTCACCCGTCTCGGCGACGACAGCTTCCTCGTCGTCGCCAGCGACATCATCCACCGCCGCATCGAGCCCATGGTGCGACGAGAGACGCGGTCCGACGAGTTCGTGGTCGTCACCGACGTGACGTCTGGGACGACGCTGCTGTCGCTGCAGGGTCCGCGCTCCCGCACCCTGCTGTCACGGCTCACCGACGCAGA
Source organism: Candidatus Nanopelagicales bacterium (assembly GCA_031360335.1). Classification (GTDB taxonomy): domain Bacteria; phylum Actinomycetota; class Actinomycetes; order S36-B12; family CAIYMF01; genus Longivirga. Next base: position 2,771 of record JANMBJ010000206.1, on the reverse strand, counting down.
CCTGTCGAACGACGCCTTCCCCTACCTCACCGCCAGGCCGATCCACGTCGGCTATGCGCCCGTGCTCGCGGCACGCGTCACCTACGTCGGCGAGCTCGGCTGGGAGCTCCACGTGCCGACCGAGTTCGCGGTCCACGTCTACGACGAGCTGTCTGAATCGGGATCGGACCTCGGCTTCCGCCCGATCGGTCTCGACGCCATGTCCGGTCTCCGGCTCGAGAAGGGCTACCGCGACATGGGCGTCGACGTCGACAACACCGACAACCCCATCGACGCGGGGCTCGCGTTCACCGTGGCCTGGGACAAGCCGGGAGGCTTCGTCGGCCGCGACGCGCTCCTCGAGGTCAGGGCCGAGGGTGTCCCCCGGCAGCGCCTCGTCAGTCTGATCGTGCAGGACGGGTCCGCCGACCTGTTCGGCAACGAACCGGTCCTTGTGAACGGCTCCTGGGTCGGCTACGTCCGGGCCGCCGCGTTCGGTCACACCGTCGGAGGACCCGTCGGCCTGGCCCAGGTGCACTGCGAGGACGGCGTCACGAGCGAGTGGCTCGCCGCCACCGAGTTCAGCATCCGTACGCCGGACCGAGACCTCCCGTCACGACTGCAGATCGCGCCGCTGTACGACCCGAGGCGGCTGTTCATACTCGACGAGTCCACGACGTAGGAGGAGGTCCGCGGTGACCAGCAGCGTGCGCAACGGCGGGATCTCGGGGTGGTACACCGATATCGGCATCCCCGAGCACAAGTCGCCGCTGCCCGGCGACGTATCGGCCGACGTGGCGATCGTGGGCGCCGGGCTGACCGGCCTGTGGTCCGCCTACTACCTGCAGCGGCTGCAGCCGGACCTGCGAATCGTCCTCGTGGAGCGCGAGTTCGCTGGCTTCGGAGCGAGCGGTCGCAACGGCGGCTGGCTGTCGAGCGAGCTCGCCGGCAGTCGCGAGCGCTATGCCGCTACGCACGGTCGCGACGGCGTCGTACGCCTGCTCCGGCACATGCGGCAGGCCGTCGACGAGGTCATCGAGGTGACGTCCGCCGAGGGGATCGACGCCGACATCGTGAAGGACGGCCTCCTCCACGTCGCTCGCACACCCGCCCAGCAGCAGCGTCTGGTCGAGTCCCTCGACCACGAGCGTGCGTGGGGTGCCGCGGCTGATGACTACGTCCGTCTCTCGCAGGAGGAGACCGACGCGCGGATCCGCGTGGCCGGCTCACGAGGTGCGCTCTTCACGCCGCACTGCGCGCGGGTCCAGCCCGCCAAGCTGGTCCGCGGACTCGCGGAGGTGGTCGAGCGTGGCGGGGCACGGATCTACGAGCAGACCACCGCGATCGAGATCGAGCCGGGTCTGGTGCGCACCGACCGCGGTCGCGTGTCGGCCCCGATCGTCCTGCGCTGCCTGGAAGGCTTCACCGCCAGCATCCGCGGTCAGCGGCGCAACTGGCTGCCGATGAACTCCTCCATCGTCATGACCGCTCCCCTTCCCTACGACGTGCACCGCGAGATCGGATGGAGGGGTACTGAGCTGCTCGGCGACTACGCCCATGCCTACATGTACGCGCAGCGCACGGCCGACAACCGCATCGCCCTCGGCGGTCGCGGGATCCCGTACCGGTTCGGGTCGCGCACCGACGAGCGCGGGGCCACCCAGGAGTGGACCATCGAGTCGCTCACTCGCGTGCTGCACGACATGTTTCCGGCACTGCGCGACATCCCGGTGGAGAGCGCCTGGTGCGGAGTACTCGGAGTCCCCCGTGACTGGTGCGCCACCGTCGACCTGGACCTCACCACCGGCCTCGGCACCGCCGGCGGCTATGTCGGCAGCGGGCTGACCACGACGAATCTCGCCGGACGCACCCTCGCCGACCTCGTATTGCGCCGAGACACCGACCTGACGCACCTGCCCTGGGTCGGGCGCCGGATCCGGCAGTGGGAGCCCGAGCCGCTGCGCTGGCTGGGCGTGCGGGCGATGTACGGGCTCTACCGGGCTGCCGACCGACGCGAGCTGCACTCGTCCAGCACGAGTCGTCTCGCCCGCCTGGGGAACCGGCTGACGGGCCGCTGACCCGCGGGCTCACTGGCCGGGAGCAGCCCGCCCGGCGCCCGATCGTGGCGCGACCTGGTGCAGGCTCAGGATCGGTGCCGGGTCAGCCACAGGGGTTGCCGGGTGGTGTGGGCGCCCCTAGCGTTCCGGCATGGCCGTCGACGTGCGCGCTCCGCTCCGCGGCGACGTCCGCGTCGTCATGCAGGGCGACGGCACGCAGATCCACACGGTCACCGCCGGCTCGGGACCGACCGTGGTGCTGGCCCACGGCTTCGCCATCGACTCGGGCGAGTGGAACGTCATCGCCGACGACCTCGTCGCCCGCGGCCGGCGGGTCATCGCCTTCGACCAGCGCGGACACGGGCGGACCACGATCGGGAGCGATGGCGTCGGCAGCCGCCAGATGGCAGCCGACTACGCCGCTGTCCTGGCGGCGTACGACGTGTCGGACGCCGTGCTCGTCATGCACTCGATGGGTGGCTTCGTCGGTGTGCGGTTCCTGGTCGAGAACCCCGAGCTCGTGAGCCGACATCTGCGCGGCGCCATGCTCGTGGCTACGTTCGCGGGCGACGTCAACCGCGACAACGCGCAGAACAAGATGCAGATCCCGCTGATCCGCTCCGGGATCCTGCCGAAGCTGGTGGCGACGGACCTCGTCGGCCGACCGTTCGCGCGAACCCTCATGGGGGAGGCACGAACCGACGCGATGGTCGAGTCGTTCCTTGCCATGTTCCG
>JANMBJ010000196.1:0-9827 GCA_031360335.1 Candidatus Nanopelagicales bacterium | reverse complement strand
GTCGCGCCGTCGTCCGCGTACGCGCCAGCGACGCTGTCGTCACCGAGACAGGCGAGCGGGTCGAGGGACTCTTCGTCGACGTGGGTGACAGGTCGATCGTCGTGCTCGACGATCTCGAGGTGCTCGCGGGTCTCGGCAGCGGAGCCGGTCGCGTCGACAGCGCCCTGCTCGCCGTCGTGCGAGGCGTGGTCGAGCATCCGACACGTCGCGTCGTCCTCGTGCTCTCGTCGCTCTACCTCGCGGCGTTGCGCGGCGCCGAACCGGAGCTCGTCGACGAGTGCACCGAGATCGACATAGCCCCCATGACCGAGGCCGAGGTCTTCGCTGTGGCGCAACGGCATGCGGCACTCATCGCAGCGGGCGCCCACGCAGTACTGGACGCCGGTGTCGTCGAGGCAGCAGTGAGCACCCCGCGACCGACCGATGTCGACACCCACCCGGCGCTCGCCGTACGGCGTCTCGACCGGGGGTTGGCCGCGGCAGTGCTGCGGGGGGATCTCGTCGTGCACGTCGCCGATGTCGTGCCGCCGGTGATCCGGCCGACGTTCGACGCGGTGCGCGTGCGCGAGGGGCTCGGTCGTCGCATAGTCGGGCAGGACGACGTACTCGATCATGTCGTGCACCGGCTGTCCATCACCCGTGCCGAGCTCGACGTGCGACCGAACCGTCCTGACGGTGTGTTCCTCCTGGCCGGCCCGACCGGCACTGGCAAGACGGCACTCGCGCAAGCCCTTGCGGCAGAGGTGTTCGGGAGCGACGACGCGCTCGTGCGCCTCGACATGAGTGAATACTCCGAGTCGCAGTCGGTCGCCAAGCTCGTGGGGTCGCCTCCCGGATACGTCGGCTCGACGGAGCCGTCGTCCTGGCTGACGACGAAGATCCTCGCGCATCCCGAGTGCGTGCTGCTGCTCGACGAGATCGAGAAGGCCGACCCCGTCGTGTGGAACACCTTCCTCCAGGTGTTCGACGCCGGTCGCCTCTCCGACGGGCTCGGTCGCACCGCCGACTTCCGCCGCGTCGTCGTCGCGCTCACCACCAACATCGGCGCGCGCGTGTTCGAGGGTCGCACGAGCGCCAGCCCGGTCGATCCCGCGGCCGACGAGGCCGCAGTTCTCTCCGCCGTGAAGGAGCGGATGGCGCCCGAGCTCGTCAACCGCCTCGACGACGTCCTCGTCTTCCGCCCGCTGACGGTCGCCGCGGTGACCGAGATCGCCCGCCGCATGCTCGACGACGTGGTCGTGTCGCGGATGGCTCCGCGGGGCTATGCGCTGACCTACGACCCGGCCGTGGTCGACCTCGTCGCGCGCTCGGGTTTCGACCCTGCCTACGGCGCCCGACCCGTGCAACGTGCGCTCGAGAACCTCGTCGTCGTCCCCCTGGCGGCCTGCGCTCCGGGCGCGTGGCACGCTGCGGTCGAGTCCGAAGCTGTGCGCTGGATCCCGACCGCTCCAGGCAATCCCGCCTGACCGTTGATGTGTAACCACGAGGGGCTATAGCCCGTCCTGGTTACACATCAACAGGGATCGTCGTGGGTCAGGGGTGGCGCAGGGCCTTGTCGAACATGGTCTGGATCCGCTCCCACGCGTCGATGGCGACCGTGTCGACGTAGCCCGCATGGAGCGAGCCGGTGAACGGCTTCATCCAGCCGGGTGCCTCGGAGTGGTTCATGAACGAGTGCCCCGCGTCGGCGTACTCCTTGACGTCGTGCTCCACGCCCGCCGCCTCGAGCGCCGTCTCGAGCTTGGCGGCTGCGCCGGAGAGGAACCGGTCACGTCCGCCGTAGGACGCGACGACCGGGCACGCTCCCTTCACGGCCGCGTCGAGGCGCTTGGGGAGCGCGCCGTACTGCGCTGCGCTGACGTCGAAACCGCGGTTGGCCATGACGATCGCGAACGCACCACCGAGGCAGAAGCCGGCTATGCCGATCTGCCCGGTGCAGTCATCGCGATCGCTCAACCATCCACGTGCAGCAGCGATCTCGGCGAACGGTCGTCCGACGCCGGAGCTGAGTGCGCGGGTCAGCGAGACCATGCAGCGCACCTGACCACCGTAGGACATGAGATCTGGAGCAACTGCGTGGAACCCGCGACGGGCGAACTCGTCGCCGATCGCGCGGATGTCGTCGGTGAGACCGAATGCCTCGTGCACCACCACCACACCGGGCGCCGACTCGCCCTCGGCGACACCGAGAGCAGGGGAGAAGTACGCCGGCAGCATGCCGACTCCAGCGACTGCGATGGTGACGTCCACGGCTCGTCCCTCCAGTGCGGTGTACGGGCGAGGAGATCAGGGCCGTTCGACCGGCCCGCGCCCGTCGCGAGGCTACGTTCTCACCGCAGTGCTCGCAGGTCGTCACCCGATCGTGACCCTCAACTACGTGTCGATACTTGTCGGGAGCCCCGCCGAGATCACTCTGACCTGCGGTGATGACCGCCCGTGACCTCGACCTCGGATCGAGGGTTCACGGGGTGACCGACTGTGATCGACAGGACCCCGACGTCCGGATACCGTGAAGGTGCTCTGTGGGGAAGCAGAGCGCCATGACCGGACCGCCGAATCCCGTCCACGGTCGTGGCCCAGTGCTCCTGGACGGGAGTGGGGGACCCACCATCCGGCCGGTGAGCATGCTCATCGGTCTTGGGGTGAAGTCGCGCGAGCGACAGGCCGACCTCCGGCCTAACCCGACAGCTCACCTCGCAGGCGGCGGAGGAACCCGACATGTCACGTGTCATGCCGTCGCGCAAGCTCGCCGGTGCGGTCGCTCTTGCGACCGTCGTCGGACTGAGCCTGAGCACACCCGCCGACGCCGTTGTCGTCACGCCGCGCGCCGCGCTGCCCAACCTCTCTATGGGTGCCAGCGGCACCGTCGTGAAGTCGCTGCAGCGCACCCTGGCGATCTCGCAGTCCGGGGTCTACGACAGGACGACCTATGCCGCCGTGAAGCGCATCCAGGTGTGGAAGAAGATCGCGCCCGCCAACGGCGTCGTGTCGACGGTGACGTGGATCGCGATCGCGGATCCCACCCTGACCAAGCGGATGCTGGCCTCGCCCACGGCGCGCAGGACCATGGTGCTGGCCACCTGGCGGGGGTCGGTGCACGGCTACGGCATCTCCTACCGCGAGGCGAAGCTCAACTGCACGGCCGTCTCCCCGAAGGGTCTCTATCGGGGCAAGTGGCAGATGAGCGCGACCCTGTGGCGTGCCTACGGTGGTCTCCGCTTCGCCAAGGTCGCCAACGCGGCGAGCTGCGTGCAGCAGGACACCATCGCCTTCAGGGTGTGGCAGTCCAGCGGCTGGAAGCCCTGGGGCGGCTGAACAACCGCTAGACCCGCACGAACACGAGGTCGCTGACCTCGTGCCCCTTGTCGAGACCGGTGCGCTCGAACTTCGTCATCGGCCGAGCCAGCCGCGGGGTGCCTGCGGCGTCGGCGTCGCAGAGGAGCGGCTCGGCGCTCAGCACCTCGCGCATCGACTCCGCGTACTCCGCCCAGTCCGTCGCGCAGTGCAGCTCACCACCTGGGACCAACCGTGATGCCATGAGCGACACGAGATCCGGGCGGATGATCCGGCGCTTGTGATGTCGCGCCTTCGGCCACGGGTCGGGGAAGAACACCCGAATCGCGGAGAGCGACGACTCCGGGATGCGTTCACGCAGCAGCTCGACGGCGTCTCCCACGACGACACGTACGTTGCCGAGCCCGAGTGCATCAACCGCGAGGAGAAGCCGGGCGACACCGGGCGTGTGCACGTCGATCGCGACGATGCACGTGCCCGGATCTGATTGCGCCATCTCGACCGTCGCGTCGCCGAGGCCGAAGCCGATCTCGAGAGCAACCGGTCGCCCGTCGAACAACGTCGTCGCGTCGAGCGGGCCTTCGGGAAGGTCATAGACCGGGCCAAGCCGACCGAGTGCGTCGAGCTGAGTCGGACTCATGCGCCCGCGTCGCGGGTGAAACGTCCGGATGTCCTGCATGATGCCGTGAGCCTAGATGCCGCGGTGAGCCGAGATGACCAGGTGGGCTCGGACGACCCGTTGAGACCAATGGCGGATCGGATGTATCAGCCGCACAGGTGAAGCCTCAGTGAGATGCGACCGAACCGCTTGTGGCGTGCTCGGGCCACTGACACTGTTCCAGCCACACCACGAATACCGCGAGGGGCACCCATGTCAGAGAACACGAACGATCCGAACGTCGGCGCGAGCGCGACCCCGGAGCCCTCTGCGTTCGCGGAAGCACTGCAACGACGGCTCAAGGACGGTCGCATCGTGCAGGGCAGGCGCTGCCTCTACGTCCGAGACCAGCTCATCCTCTCCGACCTGGCCGCGGTCTTGCTGGAGGAGGAGCTCGGCGGGATCCAGGGGCAGCGCGACCGGGAGCACCCCTTCCTCGACGAGCTCGGGCTGCAGCTGTGGGGCGTCGCGACCCAGGAGAGCGAGAGCCTCGTCGTGACGGCCGCGCGGTTGCAGTCCGTAGCGCTGGCGCGGGTCGAGGCGATCACGAGCGACCGGGAGGCCGACGCCCTGCGCGGACGGCTCGGAAAGCCTGACGGCACGACCGGCGAGCGGTGGCTGCTCGATCCGGTGATCGTGTCGCTCAACCACGTGTTCGTGGGCCAGCCGACCAGCCACGGGCAGTCCGAGATGCCACCCGCCACGACGTTGGCTCAGCGGGTGCTCGAGCCCAGCTCCGCCGAGACCGACTGCGACATCGCCGTGCTCGACACCGGCGTGCCCGCGTCGAAGGAGCTGGCCGAGTGGCACCCCGAGCTCGACGAGGCGCTGCGTCGCGACCCGTCCAACCCGGCCTTCCCCGACGACCTCGACACCCTGTATTCGGCGCCGCCGCAGCTGCGACCGCTGGCCGGCCACGGGACGTTCATCGCCGGGCTCGTGCGTCTCGTCGCACCCGACCTGGTGCTGACCCCGTACGCCGTTCTCGACCCCGACGGGCTCGGCGACGACATCACGATCGCGCGCGCCCTCTGGCACGTCGCGTCGCGACCCCGGTCGGTGCCGGTGCTCTCGCTGTCCTTCGGCGCCTACACCTATGACGATGCGCCGCCGCCCGTCGTCAGCTTCGTGATCGACCGGCTGCCGAGGACCACCGTGGTGGTCGCGGCCGCCGGCAACAACGGGTCTCCTCGCCCGTTCTATCCGGCCGCATCCGGCAACGTCGTCGCCGTCGCGTCGTTCGATGACGACCGGGGCGTCGTGCGGCCCACGCCGTGGACCAACTTCGGCCCCTGGGTCGATGTCTGCGCCCCCGGCGTCGACCTGCTGAGCACCTACGTCGTGGGCAGCTATGAGATCCCGGCCGTGGATCCGTCCGACCCGCCCACCATCGAGAAGTTCGGCGAGCCACGACCGTCGGCCCGGTGGACCGGCACGTCGTTCTCCGCTCCTCTCGTGGCCGCCGAGATCGCCCGTCGGGTGCGCGACGACCGGGAGACCAGCACGTTGCCCATCGGTCCGCTCACCGCCGACCAGGCCTGGCGCGACCTCCAAGCCGAGCTCTCCCCCCTGCCGTCGGTGCGCTACGTCGGCCTGGAGTACTGGCCACCGATCGACCCGCGCACGCCTCGTCAGCCATAGTCGGCCGACCCCCAACTCCACGGGGGAAGCAGCCGCAGGTGTACGCAGACAGCTGGGTTCCTGTGCAGGTGCGGCGGCGTCGTCGGCTACCGCCGACGCTGACGTCCGCGCTGGACCTCAGGCTCCGAGGCAGACGAACGCTGCGGCCGTCGCAGTCGCCAACGGGTCGGACGAGTCAGCGTCGGACTGCGCCTGCGCCAGGCTCTCGGCCGCGCTGCGACCTGACGCCAGGTGCTGGTGGAGCCGCGACATCAGGTCGTACGTCGCGCCGTCCGGGACGACGGTGATCGCGGCGATCACGTTCGCCGCGCCGGCGCCGAGGAGCGTCCACGCGAGGCCGAGCATGTCGTCACCACCGAAGCCGCGCACCGCACCCGAGTGGCAGGCAGGCAGCACGACGGTGTGCGGCACTCGCTGGAGCCGTTCGAGGTCGTAGCCCATCACCGGACCGTCAGCGAGCTCGAGGCTCGAGAAGAGGGGGTTATCCGGACGCAGCACTCCGTGGACCGCCAGGTGCGCGAGCTCGCACGACGCGAGGGCGCCGAGCGCTGCCTCGGCGGAGGCCGCCGGGCCTGCAAGGATCAGCGCGCTGTGCGTCTCGGCGACCATGCGCGCCTCGATGTCGGAGTGCTCGAGCGCCGGGCCAGCGATGGCGACGCAGGTCCCGAGGAGGTCTCGGTCCCGGGAACGCGCGCGCAACCACGACGTCGCCGACGGGGCGACACTCACCACCCGGGAGCGCAGCGACGGCAGCAACGTCCACGGGATCCGCCAGAGCGGGCCGGTCGGCACCAGCACCACCCGCGCTGTGCTCGGCAGCGACAGGGTGTGGAGGACGACCGCGTCGATGTCAGCAGCTGCCGTCTCCAGTGCCGCCACTGACGTGGAGGAGCCGAAGCCGGATGCGCTGCGGCGCATGAGAAATTCGAGCCGTTCGACGCGCGGTCGGATCGCTGCAAGCGGACCCAGGTGCACGATCCTGCTTCGGCGAGCATCCACCACGACAGCAACAAGATCCGAACCGGCAGCGACGTACTCCACGAGCATCGTGTCGTCGAGCCCCTGGCGGATCTCCGTCGGTCGTGCTGGCGCCAGCGCTCGGCCCGCTGCGGCCGCCTCCCGGGTCAGCCGGAGCACCAGTCGCTCGTGACGGGCGAGGTCGTCGGCACCGGAGGCCTGTCGCTCGGCCAGCTGGTCGTCCTGGCGCGCGCGGTTGAGCAGGCGCAGTCGTCCCAGCGCCGCAGCGAGGTCTTCGTCGTCGGGGGGCAGCACCGACGGGAAGCGCAGCGTCGCCGCCCTGCCGCGCTCGGCCCACGTGATGACGCCGGCCGCCGACCCGTCGCGCAGTGCTTGGCCGATGCCGAGCTGCACGACCTCGTTGGCGCGTCGGGCACCGACGGCCTGGAGCTCGGTCGCGCCGAGGAGCGACCGCTCCTGCTCGGTGACTGCCCACGCCTGCAGCAGCCGTCGGCGGAACTCGACCAGGTCGTCGCAGGCAAGCCCGGCGAGCGCCTGGGCGTGCCGAGCTCGGCTGCGCACGTGGATCGGAGCGTGGGGGTCGTACGTCGGCGTGCCCAAGGTCTTCCGCGCCGCAGCCGCGTCGCCGGCACTCATCGCGGCGGCGGCGGCCGCGATGCGCAGGTCGAGCGCATGGCCCGTCCACCCGCGCGACTCGAGGGCGCGGATCCTGCGCGGAAGACCGTCTGCCACCTGGACCTCGGAGCGGAGGGCCGCCATGTCCATGACGTACTCCGCGAGCGCGACCCAGGGGTGGCGACCCTGCGCCCGGAACAGCGACGCGGCTGTGCCCGCGTGCGTCTGGGCGGCGACGGGGTCGTTGGCCGCAAGTGACGCGTCGGCGAGCGTCAGCTCGACCTCGGCCCGGAGCCCTTCCCACCCGGTGTCGCCACCGCTCAACCAGGCGAGCGTGACCTCGGCGGTCCGAAGCGCCTCCTCGGCGAGGCCGGCACGCAGCAGGATGTCGGCCTTGTCGGGGAGCGTCTCGACGTGTCCCTCCGGAAGGGCTGCGATCGCTTCTTCCATCAGCCGCAGCGCACCGGGGATGTCGCCGGCGAGCCCGGTCAACCAGCCGAGGTCGGATCGCGCCTGCGACTCGAGCAACGTCATCCCGAGCTCGGCGTAGAGAGCGACCGCTCGTCGCTCGTCGTCGAGCGCGAGAGCGACATCGCCGCGGAAAGCGAGAAGGTTCGCGCGGTTGTGGAAGGCCTTGGCCGCGGCGAGGGTCTCGCCAGCTCGGACGAGGCGGGGGATCCCCTCGCGGTAGGCCTCGAGCGCGTCGTCGACGCGACCGAGGTTCTGCAGGATCAGGGCGCGCTGGACGAGGTTGCGCGCCTGCAGCGCCCCCTGCAGCTTGGCGTCCGCCCTCGTGGTGGCGGCGAGCGCCGACTGCAGGCGTCCCTGACGATAGAGCGCGAAAGCGAGCGACATCTGCGCCATGCCCTCGGCGTCGTCGAGGTGATGACGGGCCGCCAGGTTGGCCGCCCGACGCAGCCGCGCCTCGGCCGCATGCAGGTCGGGGATGTCGGCGAGGGCGAGGCCCGCGACCCGGTGGGCCATCGCTGCGGCCTCGTGCTGCTCACGCGACGCCCGATGCTGCGGGATCTGCGCGATGACGGAGTCGGCGGCGGCGAGCGCGGCCGCCGGGTCGACACCGACCAGGTCATAGGCGGCACGAGCCCCCTCGCGGAGGTCCTCACCCTCCGGCGGCTGCACCTCCCCGACCACCGTCGCACCCATACGAACGATCATGGTGCACGCGGCCGACCCGGGTTGCACGGACTGCGAGGTTGGTCTGCGAGATGCCGTGTGCGGCTGATCGGCCTGGTCTAGAAGGAGATCCACTCCGTTGCGATCCGGCGGCCGTCGCTGGTGCTCACCGACAGGCGTGCCGGACCGCGCTCGAGGCCCTCGACGTCGAACTGGCCCTCGACAACGGGGAGGGCGACGACTGAGCCGTCCGAGCGTTCGACATTCAGGTCGCCGACTGCGTCGGTGACGAAGCCGTGGAGGCGGCAGGTGCCCGTGGCGAGGTCGTGGTCGATGTCGACCTCGATGCTGCCGCCCTCGCTGGCGAAGGTCATCATCCGCACGGTGCTGCTGTGGTCGCGCGTGGCGACGAGACCGGAGTCGGCCCACGAGTCGGCGACGAGCTCGGCCAGCTGCAGGTCGAGGTCTCGCAGCTCGAATGCCGCCTTGGCTGCATCTGTCACGAGCGACGGCACCGGGTCATGGTGCAGCGCGGCGATGCGCAGCCGCTGCTCGAGCGAGTCTTCGGAGGTGGTCATGTCGGCTCCCTCAGCCCAGGTCCATCGTGATGCCGGCCGCGACGGCCTGTACGCGCAACGCCGCGAGGCAGCGCTGCCTCGTCGGGCCGATGCTGCCGATGGGCATGTCCAACGCCTCGGATATCTCGGCATACGACGGCGCCGGGTCCGCGATCATGACGCGCAGCAGACGTCGGCACGCGTCCGACAAGGTGTCGAACACGGTCCAGAGCAGCGAGTCGCGCTCGTCGCGCAGTACGCCCACATCGACGTCGGGGTCGTCCCTCGAGGAGACCGGAGCCAACAGCTCGATGACATCGAGAGCGGGCTCCCGCTTCGTCCGCCGGAGCACGTGCAGGCACTCGCGCCGCGCCGTCGTCGCGAGCCAGCCGCCGATGCGGTCGGGGTCGTCGATGCGCTCGAGGTTGTCGAGGAGCCGCAGCCACGTCGTCTGGATGACGTCGCCGGCGTCGTGGTCGCCGAGGCGGTGCGCCCGCGCGATCGACCACAGCATCCCGGCGTAGCGGTCGACGAGTGCGTCCCACGCGGTGCGGTCACCAGCGACAGCGCCAGCGAGCCACTCGCGTGGACCGTCGTCGACCACGTCGTCGCTGACCACAGGACCTCCCGTACGGATTCTGTCCGTCCGGAGAGCGTGCTGCCAACACGGTCCGTTTCGCGGTCCCCGTCGCATCGCGACATCGGGCCGTGCTGGCAGCAGGTAGAGGTCACGACGTCACCGTCGCCGTCGATCTCCCGGAGTCACCCGTGTGGCGGACGACCGGGCCGAGTCTCGGGTGAGACGTCGTGCGTCGCGCGACGGTTCCCAGCCGGGGGTGTGAGGTGGGGAGGACGACCGGGCCGAGCCGAGGGTGGGTGGACGAGGCGGTGGCGGAGACCGTCGTCGCGGGCGCCTCGGCGTCGATCGTTGCGGTGCCAGCGCCCCCCAC
>JANMBJ010000107.1:0-8181 GCA_031360335.1 Candidatus Nanopelagicales bacterium | reverse complement strand
TGTCGGAGAAGGCGCTCCTGCCGGAGAAGGCGCTCCTGCCGGAGAAGGCGCTCCTGCCGGAGAAGGCGCTCCTGCCGGAGAAGGCGCTCCTGCCTGAGAAGGCGCTCCTGCCTGAGAAGGCGCTCCTGCCGAAGAAGGGGTCCGTCGTCGTGCCCTTCGAGCCCGTACGTCGTCGTCGTGCGGCGATCGTCGCCGGCTCCGTCGTGGCCGTCACAGCCATGCTTGCTGGCACCGCTGCGGCAGCAGCCACCGGCTCGCTCCCCGCTCCGCTGCAGCGCCTCGCCGAGTCCTACGTCGGTGCGCCGGCGCCAGCCGCGGACGACCAGGACTCCGCGACGTCGGCAAGCGCGCCCGACCGAACCGACCCGACCGACCTGACCGACTCGACCGACTCGCCGGATCCGACCGGCGGCACAACTGGGTCACCCTTGACCTCCCCGACGTCTGCGCCTGCGCCCCGGACCAGCGGTCCGGCCGCGCTGCCGCTCCAGGGTCTGTGTCGCGCCTTCGCGAACCGGCCGGAAGGGCAACCAGCGACTGGATCCGTTGCGTACCAAGCGCTGTCGGCTGCCGCAGCTGCACGTGGTCTCTCTGTCGCAGCACTCTGCGCGGATGCTCTCGGCACCGCGGGTGCGGGCGCTTCGGGTGCCGACCACGGCGGCAAGCCGGCGACCCCACCGGGTCAGGTTGGGAAGCCCTCGACTCCTCCCGGCCAGCCACACAAACCCGTGGCCAAGCCGGGCAACGGCGGCAAGCCGTCGACACCTCCGGGACAGGGCGGAAAGCCGACGACGCCCCCGGGTCAGAGTCACCAGCGCACGGCAAACCGGGTCCACGGCGTCACGCCCTCCACCAGTCCGGGCGCCTGAGCCAGGGGCCCATCCGTACTGCGGAGCCGCACGCCTCGTCGCCGTGTGCCTCTGGTCTGTCAACCTCACCGCTCACCTGGGTCGCGTGGGGGCTTCCCGGGCTCGGATGCACCCACAACACCCAGGTCAGCGGTGGCGGTGGAAGCGCGCGGCGGCCTCACCGCTGCGTGGTGCCGCTTGGGCCGTACGGGGGACATCGCGACGAGGGGCGAGTAACACCCGGAGGCACTGCGGCGTTCCTCCTACGACACGCGAGCAGGCCTCGCGTTCGACCACGAACGTCCTCACCGATCGTCGATGAAGGGAACTGCTGTCATGCGTACCGAGAAGGCATTCCTCGCCACCGCGCTCGCCGGTGCTCTTGTCCTGGCGCCGCTCGCTGCCGCGACGGCCGCGCCGTCGAAGTCCGCACCGGCACCCAGGTTCGTCATCAGCAAGCTCGGGATCGTCGGCTCGACGGTGACCTACGACGTCACGAAGGCGCCAGCGACGATCAAGGTGCACGTGCAGGTGAAGGACTTCGACAAGAAGTTCAACCCGACCAGCGTGAAGATCATCGTCGTCGAGAAGGTCACCGGCATGCCGGTCACGACCTTCACCGTTGGCGCCCGCCTGGTCGGCGCGAGCAAGGTCGTCAGCAACTGGGCGGCCAGCGTCACCGTGCCTGCGGGCTCGGCCGCCGCGCAGTACTGCCTCAAGATCGTCAAGGTCGACGACGCCAACCCGGCGACGCTGCCGGTGCTGGCGCTCGCCAAGGGCCTGCAGGGTCGCGACTGCTTCACCGTCGTCAACACCACGCCGGTCGCGCCCAGCGCCTGAACCGGTCGATAGTGTCAGCGCGGGCTATGGACCGCGCTGACACTATCGATGGCGGTGGTGTCAGGTGCGCTTGGCCATCGTGATCCAGTCGATCTGGATCGTGGCAGACGCGGTCGGCCGCGGCGGCGTCGCGCCGAGGATGGTCTCGGACTGCAGCACCCAGTGCATGGAGGTCGACGGGATCTTGTTCGTCGCGGTCCCGACGAGGCCTCCGTCGAGGAAGAACTGCGCGCGGCCCGGGATCCACTCGATCGTGTAGGTGTGCCAGTCGGTGTTGGACGCCGTCTGCGAGAACGTGTCCTGGCCGCCGGCCGGTGTTGCCCAGTGCACGATCGCGGTCGGTGTGCCCGTGATGGCACCGTCCGGCCAGGCCATGCTCCCGCGAAGTGGCCAGCGCTCGTCGTCGGGCCAGAGCACCCACGTCGTCTTGTAGCCCGTGCCGACAGCCGACGTGCGCGCCCGGATGCTGTATCGGCCGGCGCGCTGGCCCTTGCCCAGGTTGGGCATGATCGCCGTGACGCGGGGGCCGGTCTTGTCCGCGCCGAGCTTCACCACGAGCAGCCCGGGTGCGGTGCTGACGTTGGCGAGGCCGGAGTAGCGACCGTGGTTGGAGGTGTCGCGCCACCGCGAGGGGTACGCCGTGAACTCCCGTGCGACGGTGCGCGCCGTCCAGGTGTCGCGGCCGTAGACGCGGGTCCACCCTGACGGCTCGGCGGCGGGCATCACGACACCCGACGGTGAGTCAGGTGAGGTGCTGGCTGTCGGCGTGGGTACGGGTGCCGGGCTGCTCGGGCTCGCGGTGGAAGTGCTCGACGTGGGTTGTGCCGGGCCAGCGGCAGTGGGAGCGGTTGTGGACGCGCTCGACGAGCAGGCGCTGAGCGCCATCACGACGGCGACCGGCACGGCAAGGGCGATCCGGCGGGTGGTGCGGGAACGCGAGCTCACGGCAGGTCACGACCCGTCAAGGGCGGCGCGGTGGTGATCGAGAGCGGCGGGAGCATGTGCCTAGCCTGCCAGTTCGGCCCGACGCCCCGGTCTCCGCCGCGCGGCAGCGGGGCGTGCGCGTCTTTCAGGATCAGTCGGCGTAGGTCGCGCCGAGTCGGTGACCGACCTCGAGGTGGCTGATCGGCAAACCTGCCGTCGCGGCGTTGGCGAAGTCGTCGTCGACGTGGACGACACCTATGCCGGACGCCTCGAGGATCGACGCCCCGACCGACGCCCGGAAGCCGCTGCCGCAGTAAAGCCACGGCGGGCCGTGCTCAGCGTGGGCTGCCGCCCAGTCAGCGACCTCGTCGAGGCGCCCACGGAGCTCGTGGAGCGGGACGTGCTTGGCGCCCGTCACGAAGCCGTCGTCGAACTCGCTGTTGCGACGCAGATCGAGCACCGGCAGCGTCGGATCGACCGCCAACGCCGCCGCCAGCTCCGCGTGGCTGACGCGTGGATAGCTGGACACGGGTGTGTCGGAGGTCGCCCAGTCGGTCGGGGATCCGACGGCGTAGGCAACGGGACGGTCGATGCCGATGCGCACGAGCTCCCGTTGCATCGTGGCGACCTCCTCGACGTCGGCGCCGATGAGGGTCAGGGGGGTGCCCCAGTCGATGAGCCAGCCGACGTAGGTGACCGCGTTGCCGTGCACGTCGAACGAGAACGAGCCCCGGATGTGCTCGCCGGCGAAGATGCGGCGATGCCGTAGGTCGACGACCCACTCGCCGTCCGCGATGCGTCGGGCGATGTCCTGCGCCGTGGCGAGCTGGGGGAGCGAGAGGTCGATCCGGCCGGCGCCTGCCTGGTTGGCCGGTCCCATGTGCGAGTAGTAGGCGGGAAACGTGTCCAGCCCGCGGATCAGGTCGGCGACAAACGTCTCCTCGTCCACGCTGAACGCCGGGTTGCTCAGGATCTGCTCGGCGACCGTCGATGCGGTGCCCACCGTGGCGGTGGCGCTGCAGAACGAACCGAACCCGTGGGTGGGGTAGACCTGCGCGCTCCGGGTGACCTCGTCGGCGATCCGCCGCATCGAGTTCCACTGCGCGCGTGCGAGCGGCTCGGTGAGCTGAGGGCCAAGCAGGTCGGGGCGACCTACGCTGCCGAAGAGCAGCGAGCCACCGGTGAACAGTGCGAGGTCCTCGCCGCCGACGTTGAACGCGAACGACAGGTGGTTGGGTGTGTGCCCGGGAGTGTGCAGCACGCGGATGAGCCCGCTCCCGGCATCGATCTCGGTCTTGTCGCTCACCTGGCGTGCAGGGAAGGAGATGGCCATGCCGGACGGGACGACGTAGTCCGCGCCCAGGACGCGGGCGAGCTCGAGACCACCGCTGACGTAGTCGTTGTGGAAGTGCGTCTCGAGGACGTGCGAGGTCGCCCAGCCGCGGTCGTCGAGGATCTGCTGCACCCGGTCGATGTCGCGCTGCGGGTCGATCACGATCGCAGAACCGTTGCGGCCCACGACATAGCTGCGGTCGCCCAGGTTTGGCGTCTCGATCGAGACGACGTCGAGAGTGTTGTCGGTCATGACGTCGCCACCTTCGCTCCAGCATTCACCAGGTCGGGCAATCCGCCCGTGAGCTTGTAGACGTGGGTGAACCCTGCCTTCGCCATGGCGTCGGTCGCGAGCGCCGACCGGCGCCCGCTGTGGCAGTAGACGGCGTAGGTCGCTGACCTATCGAGCGCGGAGATCTGCGCGTCGAAGGTCGTGGACTCGACGTCGATGTTCACCGCCCCCGCGACGTGTCCGGCGGCGCACTCCGACGGTCCGCGCACGTCGACGGTGACGACGCCGGTGACCAGGTCGAGCGCTCCGGGGACGTCGACCTCGGGCGCGGCAGACGCTGGCTGCGGTGCAGTCACGCGTGCGCTGCCGTGTGCAGCCCGGTCGACACCGGGAGTCCGGCCGATCGCCAGGCGTTCATGCCGCCGTCGACGCTGCGCACGTCGATGATCGTGGCCGTACGCAGCTCCCGGGCCTGAGCGGCCTCGTGGACAGTGGCGGTGCGGATCATGCCTGGGCCACCCGTGCCTTGACCTCGGACATGTCGAGCTCGAGCACCGAGGTGATGAGCTCCTCGAGCGAGCGCGGCGGAAGGGCGCCGGCCTCGCGGTAGACCAGGACGCCGTCACGGAAGGCCATGAGAGTCGGGATCGCCGAGATCTGGGCCGACGCGGCGAGCGCGCGCTCCGCCTCGGTGTCGACCTTGCCGAACGTGATGTCGGGGTGCGTCTCGGACGCCTTCTCGAAGACGGGCGCGAAGGCGCGGCAGGGGCCGCACCACGACGCCCAGAAGTCGACGAGCGTGATGCCGTCGCCGATCGCCTTCTCCTCGAAGTTCTCAGCGGTCAGCTCGACCGTGGCCATGTCGGTCTCCTCTCGGACGGGGACTGTCGAGACGATAACAGTATACCCCCAGGGGTATATTCCGAGTCAGGGTCACGCCCTGCGATGTTGGCGCGGTGGCTCCTGTCGTGAGCGGCGCCAGGTGTCATGCGATGGAGAGCAGCAGGGCTTCCATCTCTCCGCAGACATGGAGTCGACGTCGCCACCCTCGAGGTAGCACTGCTTGAGACCCACGGCCACGATCTTGAGAGCTGCACGCTCGACCGCCGGGAGGTGCTCGGCTACGCCGTGACGACGGTGTGGATGACCGTGTACGCGGCCACCAGGATCATGAGGATCCCGAAGGCGGTCGAGAGCACCCAACCGGGTATGCGCCTCGACAGCAGCGCACCGACGACCGCACACGTCGCGCTTGCGACGGCGAGCCCCATGACGGTGCCGAGACCACCGGCCGAGCCGTGGCGCACGGTGAGCGCGACGAGGCTGTTCATGACGATGACGACGAGACCGGTTGCCGTTGCTCGCTTTACGGGCAGGCGCATCGCCGACACGAGCGCAGGGACAACCACGAAGCCGGCGCCGACTCCGAGCAGTCCTGTGACGAGCCCGACGGACGACGCCAGCCCCACGGTGCGTGCGCGACCCCGGGCAGAGGATGTCGTCGTGGCGTACCCGTCTGCGAGATGCGGGGCGGTGGCACCCCCGGCCATCTCGAGCCGCTCTGCGGCGTGCGTCACCGCGCGGCTGTGCTCACCCGTGGCTGCGCGCAGCATCGTCACGGCACCTCCGACGAGGAGCGTGGTGAGCCCGCCGAGGAGCACGGCGGGGCTGATCGACCGGGCGAACCACGCGCCGGCGACGGCGCCGACAGCGCCCAGCCCTCCGAACACCAGCCCCACGTGCCAGTCGACCCGTCGTGCGCGATGGTGAGGAATGAGAGCGGCGCTCGCTCCCGCGGCGACGATGACCAGCGACTGGGTGGAGGCGACGAGGAACGGCTGCCCGAGCGCGACCAGCAACGGGACGGCGAGGATGCCACCACCACCACCGAGGAGGCCGATGACGAGACCCAACGCTGCGGCGACGACGAGGACGCCGAGGTCGAGCGTCATGCCGATCTCCGTCGCTGTGGTGTCGATGCCGTGGTGCGAGAGATCCTCGGCGGGCAGACCCTAGCGGCGCGGAGGCGTGCACAACGGCTCGTCGGGCCGTCGTGGCGGTGGTCGAGGTGTGCCGTCACGGTCGCAGTGCCTCGCGGATGCGGGCGGCGACCCGGTGAGGTACGACGTCGTCCGGATCTCTCATGCGCCAGGGCCTCTGGCACGCCGACCAGGCCGGCGTAGAGCGGCGGGCAGGTCGGACAACCAGCCAGGTGGATCTCGAGAAGGCCACGATCCCGCTCGGAGATGTCCTCGTGGATGTAGTCCGAGACGCGACGACGCGCGTCCCAGCAGCGCATCGGGACACCGGTCGAGCACGTATCGCGTTCGTCGGCCAGCAGGCTGACCAGCAGCATGCGACCGCGCCGGAGCCGCTGCTTCGCCGCTGGGAGAGTGACGTCGGTGATGACGGCGACCTCGGTCATGGTGAGCCCCTCAGCGTCGTGGAGCACGACGGCCGAGCGGTAGATGAGCGGGAACCTCAGGAGCGCGTCCCGCAGCCGTTCGCGCAGCTCGGCCCGCGCCAGGACCGTGGCACCGTCGACCGTGTAGGTGTCGTCGAGCCACAGCAGGTCGACGTATGCGACCTGGTCGTCCGAGAGGTCGACGACAACGTCACGACGTCGGCGGCTGTCGTCGACGGCAAGGCTGTGGAGGATCCGGTGCAGCCAGGTCGTCAGCGACGACTCGGCTCGGAACGTCGATGCGCTCTCGAGTGCGCACACCAGCATGTCCTGCACGAGGTCGTCGGCTCGGAGCGGGTCGCGCTCGAGGCTGCGCGCGTAGCGGAGCAGGCCCGGGACCTCCGCCACCAAGCGGTGACGAAGGTCCTCGGTGTCGTCGACGACGACGGGCATCACGTTGTGACGCGACGGCGAGGTGTGCTCAGCGGCACGTGCAGCGGTTCGCCGGCTGCACGGAGGCCATCACCTGGTCGACATGCATGCCGCATCCGGTGTACGTGATCTTGCCGCAGGAACGGCAGAGGGCGGGACTGCACATGAGAGGGCCTCTCAGCTCGGGATCGAAGGACATCAACATACCCCTGGGGGTATGTTGATGTCACGTCGTACCGGCATGAAAATCCGTCACGACGGCAGGGTCGCCTCGGGCTTCGCCGTGCGGATTCCGACGATGCGGTAGAGCGGGCAGAAGCCGACGCCCGCGGTGACGGCCAGGACGGCGGCGACGATGAGGATGATGCTGGCGACAGATCCGGAGCCGACGACGAACGCGACGACGAGCACGATGACGGCAGCAACAGCACGCAGACCGGGATCGAGCGGGCTCTCGTTGACAAGCATGGTGGGTCCTTTCGGTAGGAGATGTGGCATGGACGTACGAGAGCGTGCAAGGGATACATCGGCACCTGCTGTGAACGCGCCCGGATCGGAGGGTCGATCGTGAACGCGCTCGCCGTACGCGGCTCGCTGCCGGACTGGACGTCGGTGCTCGTGGTGGTGGCGCACCCGGACGCCGAGTCGTTCGGTCTCGGTGCGGTGATCGACGCTTTCGTGTCGCGAGGATCCCGGGTGTCCGTGCTATGCCTCACGCACGGCGAAGCATCGACGCTCCACGGTGTCGAGGGCCACCTCAGCACGATCCGGGAGCGCGAGCTCACGGAGGCGGCAGCCGAGCTGCGGATCGACGGCGTCCGCCTCGCGTCGTACGCCGACGGCGGCCTCGCCGAGGTCTCGCTCGACGAGCTCGCAGCTCTCGTCGTCGATGTCGCTCGGGAGACAGCCGCCGACGGGCTCCTGGGCTTCGACCTCTCCGGGGTCACCGGGCACCCGGACCATGTCCGGGCCACCCAGGCTGCGATGGCAGCGGGGGCACAGCTCGGAGTCGGCGTGCTCGGCTGGACCCTGCCGTCCGACGTGCCGACGGTGCTGGCGGCGGAGTACGTCGTGGCCTTCGCGGGTCACGAGCCGGCCGACATCGACGTCGTGCTCCGCGTGTCCCGCGAGCGTCAGCTGGTCGCCGTCACGCGGCACCCGTCGCAGGC
>JANMBJ010000100.1:0-2808 GCA_031360335.1 Candidatus Nanopelagicales bacterium | reverse complement strand
CACCAGCAGCAGGAAGGGCGCAGGAGCAGGTGCGTCGAGCGGGATTGCACCCAGGACGGGCACTCCGGGCAGCAGGGCGCCGGTCGCGGAGAACGGGTCGACGCTCGCCCCTCCCCCGACCGCGAAGCCAGGACCGGCGAGGTAGGACAGCACCCATACGAGCAGGTTCGGCAGATACATCAGCTGCACCAGCACGAGCCCGACCGCGTCACCTGCCGAGGGAGCGAGCTGGTGCGACAGCCCGGTGACGGTCGACCAGTGCATCGCGACGGCCACGATCGCCAGGACACCGACGGAGGCGGCGAGCACCCCGGCGATGGCCAGCGCCACCGGGCCGGCGGCACGTACCTGCACCGGGATCCGGTCCCGTGCACCGTCGGTCAGCCCCGACTCGCGTACGACGCCGACACCGAGGCCCACAGCTGACACGAGAGCTGCCCAGAACAGGGCCGACAGCGGCGGCACCTGAGCCCCGCCGATCGCGGCCACCTCAGCGACGAGAACCGCGACAGCCGAATACGCCGCGACGCCGGCGACGACGAGGAGCACGACGTCGGGAAGCGTTGTCGTCAGCGTGATCCGCGCCGCCCACCGCCCGGCGCGTACGAGCAGGAGCAGCACCAGTGCCAGCAGCAGGATCGGGAGCAGCGTGACCGTGGCGGTCGCGGTCTCCACGGGCGCGTGGTGCGCCGCGAGCCACACGACGCCGGCGGCCCCGACCGGGGTGGAGATCCCGTCATCACCGCGGGCGCTGACCGCCCACACCAGCGTCACGACAGCACCGACGACGACCAGCCCGACACCGGCGGCCCACACGGCAGCTGTGACAGCGGCGACGGGCAGGGTGCCGATCAGCGTGCCGCTGCGACGAGGCCCCGCCGGCTCGACGCGGGGGCCCGACGACGCGGGTCGCTCGAGCATGGAGGTCATCCCTCGATGCTCGCACCCGACACGTCGCCGCCCGCCCAGCGACACGGCCGAACCCGCGCCCAGACCTCGTCACCAGCCGTGAACCGGCCCCGACGCCACCGCGCTCGGGTCGCAGAGCAGTGCCAGGGAACCCGGCTGACACGAGCGGGCGTCCGCTCCTGGCGGCTACCGGGTGCGGGCGTAGCGCAGGATGCCGGCGTACAGCGCCGCAGCGACCTTCTGGCGACCGGCCGTCGACATCGCGAGGCGGGCGTCGGCGGAGTTGCGCATGTTGAGCGTCTCGACCGTGACGGTCGGGACGTCGGAGGTGTTGAGGCCGCCCTGGTCCTTGCGGATCTGCACGACCTTCGACAAGTAGGTCGCCGGCCGGAACCCCTGCGTCTTCATGCCGACGACCATCGCGTTGCCGAGGGCCCGCGACCCGACGTACATGTCGTCGGTGTAGCCCTTGTAGAGCGCGGGGACGATCACGTGGAAGCCCCGACCGGATGCCGGGCCTCCGTCGGCGTGGATCTGCACCATGAAGGCGGCCTTCTCCTGGCTGGGGAAGGCACCGCGCGCGCCCACGCACGGGCCGTAGGTCGAGGCTGAGTTGCGGTCACGGGTGACGACGACGGTCGCGCCGTTGGCGACCAGCAGTCGCCGCAGCCGGGCGACGACGTCGAAGTTGTACGTCGCCTCGGGATAGCCGGCGTTGGTCGCCGTACCCGTCGTGTTGCATGTCTTGGTGAGGCCGACCCAGTACTTCTTGTTGATGAGCGAGACGTGGTTGCGATTGCCGATGTCGTGACCCGGGTCGAGCGCGATGACGAGGCCGGAGAGCGGCCCCTTGCGCATCGGCGAGAACGCGACCGGCTTGGGCCAGAGCGCCGGCCAGGCAGCTGAGGCATGCGCCTTGCCCTGCGGCCACCAGCGGGGCGCGACGGCGACGGCGTGGCCGCCCTCCCACGACGACGGCACGGGCCCGGCCGCGCGGAGCACCGACGGTGCTGCCGGGGTGACGACGGCCTGCGCGGCCGTCGTGCTCAGAGGTGCCGGTGCGGCGGTGCTCGCCGCCCCGGTGCCGACGACGACGGCCGGCACCGCCGCCGCGAGGAGCAGGGCGATACCGGCCGTTGTCATACGCATGGGTGCGACGTTACTTCGCCTCGATGATCTCGCGCATCAGCCGTGCGGTCTCCGACGGCGTCTTGCCGACCTTGACCCCGACCGCCTCGAGGGCTTCCTTCTTGGCTTGGGCGGTGCCCGAGGAGCCCGAGACGATGGCGCCGGCGTGGCCCATGGTCTTGCCCTCGGGTGCGGTGAAGCCGGCGACGTAGCCGACGACCGGCTTGGTGACGTGATCCTTGATGTACGCCGCCGCACGCTCCTCGGCGTCGCCACCGATCTCGCCGATCATCACGATCGCGTCGGTCTCGGGGTCGGCCTCGAACGCCGCGAGGCAGTCGATGTGCGTCGTGCCGATCACGGGGTCGCCGCCGATGCCCACGGCCGAGGAGAAGCCGAGGTCCCGCAGCTCGTACATCATCTGGTAGGTCAGCGTGCCCGACTTGCTCACCAGGCCGATGCGTCCGGCCTTGGTGATGGTGCCGGGGATGATGCCGGCGTTGGACTTGCCGGGGCTGATGAGTCCGGGGCAGTTCGGACCGACCAGGCGCGTGGTGCCGGAGTCGGCGGCGTACTGGTAGAACGCCGCGGTGTCGTGCACGGGGATGCCCTCGGTGATCACCACGACGAGCGGGATCGCGGCGTCGACGGCCTCGACGACCGCTGCCTTGGCGAAGCGCGGGGGCACGAAGACCACCGACATGTCGGCGCCGGTCGCGGCGACGGCCTCCTGGCAGGAGCCGAACACGGGGATGTCGCGGCCCTCGGCCG
>JANMBJ010000094.1:0-4859 GCA_031360335.1 Candidatus Nanopelagicales bacterium | reverse complement strand
GACGACGCGCGTGCTCGCCCTGTGATGGAAGCGGAACAGCAGCAGCACGAGCAACGGGAACAGCAGATACGCCAGCCACTCCATCGACAGCGACCAGGCAGGGAAGTTCCAGCCGCGTTGCGGGTTGGGTCCCCACTCGTGGATGAGCAGCACCTGCTTGAGGTAGTCGACCGGGTTGAGCCAGTCACGGCTGCCCGCCACCGACTGCCCGAACTTCTGCTGCGCGAGCACCGCGAGCCCGGCGACGTTGAGCATCACGAAGTGCACCGGGTAGATACGTGCGAGCCGTAGCCACAGGAAGTGCCGTGACTTCGGCCAGGTGACGTTCGGACCCATCCGCGTGAGATAGGTGTGCGTGAGGATG
This sequence comes from Candidatus Nanopelagicales bacterium, assembly GCA_031360335.1. Taxonomy (GTDB): domain Bacteria; phylum Actinomycetota; class Actinomycetes; order S36-B12; family CAIYMF01; genus Longivirga. Next base: position 4,495 of record JANMBJ010000094.1, on the reverse strand, counting down.
AAGCCCGACAGCGCGAAGAAGAGGTCGACGCCGAGACGCCCGACACGCAGCACCTCGTGCAGGACGGGTACGAGGAGTCCGATCGTCGCGAGCGCACCCTGGAAGTGGTAGAGCATCACCCATGCGGCAGCCACGAACCTCACGCCGGTCAGCTGCCCGATGAACCTCTGCTGACCCGTGCTCTGCGACACCCGGTGACCACCCTGCTGCTCGTCGGTCGGTACGCCGGGATCCTCCCACGGCGCCCGCTCCCGACCCGCGACCCAACGTCCGCAACCCGGATCCGCGCGGCTGGAGTGGCGGTCAGCAAGTGCCCCTCAAGGGCACTGTCTGACCTGAGAGGTCAAGCACTGCCCTGCGGGAGCGGCCGCCTCCACGTGCGGTGGGGGTGCTGGGTGGTCATAGGGTCGGACGGTGAGCACTGATGGCAGCGTGGCGGCGTCCGGTCCCTCGTCGCTCGACCACGACCCGGTCATCCGGGCGTTCGTGGCGGAGCGGCGCCAGGAGCTGATCGACGAGCTGTCGCAGTGGCTGCGGATCCCGAGCATCAGCGCCGACCCGGACTACGCCGACGACGTCGCGCGCAGCGCGGACTGGCTGGCGCAGCTGCTGCTGCGCGCGGGCTTCCCGGAGGTCGAGATCTGGTCGACACCCGGCCTGCCCGCTGTCTACGCCGAGTGGCGCAGCGACGATCCCGACGCGCCCACCGTCGTGCTCTATGGCCATCACGACGTGCAGCCGGTCGACCCGGTCGAGCTCTGGGAGTCGTCCCCGTTCGAGCCGATCGTGCGGGAGACGGCATACGGCGAGGAGCTCGTCGGGCGCGGAGCCATCGACGACAAGGGACAGGTCTACTTCCACCTGATCGGGCTCGCGGCGCACCTGGCCGCCACCGGCCGTACCTCGCCCGCGGTCAACCTCAAGGTGATCGTCGAGGGTGAAGAGGAGTCAGGATCGGTGCACTTCGCCGAGCTCCTGCGCGACAACCGCGAGCGACTGCGCTGCGACGCCGTCGTCGTGAGCGACACCGGGATGTATGGCCGCGACACCGTGTCGGTCTGCGTCGGCATGCGCGGCATGGTCGAGGTGCAGCTCGACGTGCGCGGCCCCGCAGGAGACCTGCACTCCGGATCGTTCGGTGGCGCGGTGCCCAACCCTGTCACCGTGCTCGCGCGCCTCGTCGCGCGGCTGCACGACGCCGACGGCCACGTCACCCTCCCGGGCTACTACGACAAGGTGATCCCGCTGACCGACCGCGAACGCGGGCTGCTCGCCCGGCTGCCGTTCGACGAGACGCGCTGGCTCGCCGACGCCCAGTCGGGTGCGACCCACGGCGAGAAGGGGTTCACGACGCTCGAACGCATCTGGGCGCGGCCGACCGCCGAGGTCAACGGTCTCTGGGGCGGCTACACCGGACCGGGCGGCAAGACCATCATCCCGAGCGAGGCGCACGTGAAGCTGTCGTTCCGCCTCGTCGCCGGTCAGGACCCGGGCGATGTGCAGCCGGCGTTCGAGGGGTGGCTCGACCTGCTGCGGGCCGAGGGCACGATCCCTGCCGGCATCGAGATCACGGCGCACTACGACCGCAGCGGAGTGCGTCCCTGCCTCACCCCGCTCGATGACCCGACGCTGCAGAGCGTGACCCGGGCGATGGGTCGCGCGTTCGGCACTGAGGTCCTCTACACCCGTGAGGGCGGAAGCGGACCTGAGGCCGACCTCGCCGACATCCTCGAGGTGCCGGTGGTCTTCCTCGGCGTCGGCCTGCCTGACGACCGGATCCACGCACCCAACGAGAAGGCCGACATCGAGCTGCTGCTGCGCGGCGCCGAGGCGGCCGCCTACCTGTGGTCGGATCTCGCCGCCACGTGGGTGCGCTGACATGCCCGACGTCGGTCTCCTAGCCACGCTCACCCTCGCCCGCGGTGGCCTCGATCGCGCAGCCGACCGTCGCGGCGACGAGGCGTGGTTCGACGCCGCCTGGAGCGACCCGACGACCCGGGTGCTTGTCGTGCACCGGGGCAGAGCTCGTGTAGGCGAGGTCGAGCAGTCGGCTCGGGAGCCGGTGATCAGCGATCCGTCGTACGGCGGCCCCTCTCGCGGATGGGCTGAGGCCGAGATCGGCAGCGTCGGGCTCGTACTCGTCGGGCCGGAAGACGCGGCGTACGACGGAGTCCGCGTGCTCCTCGCGGTCGAGGACGGTGTCACCTATGTCGCCCTGCTCGTCGAGGGCGCGCGCGAACCGTGGGACGCGCCGGACGGTGCGACGTGGGAGGGGTTGCGCGAGGTCGGTGCCGCGCTCGGCGACCGCGACGCCGGGCTGTTCGTCGTGGCCACCGCGCTCGCCAACTGGCACAACGGGCATCCGCGGTGTCCACGCTGCGGCGTGGCCACGGTGGCGTCGCAGGCGGGTTGGTCGCGTACCTGCCCGGCCGATGCCAGCCAGCACTTCCCGCGCTCTGACCCGGCCGTCATCGTGCTCGTGCTCGACGATCACGGCCGGGCGCTGCTCGGTCGACGCGCGGAGTGGCCCGATGGGTTCTTCTCCACCCTCGCCGGGTTCGTCGAGGCCGGCGAGTCTGCCGAGATCACGGTGATCCGCGAGATGGCGGAAGAAGCCGGGGTCGATGTCGACCGACTCGACTACCTCGGGTCGCAGCCCTGGCCGTTCCCGGCGAGCCTGATGCTCGGCTACCACGCGCGTCTCGCGCCGGGCTCACCCCCAGCCCGCCCCGACGGCGAGGAGATCACCGAGGTCCGGTGGTTCACCCGCGAGGAGATGCGCGCGGGGTGCGAGGCCGGCAGCATACGGATCCCGCCGTCGATCTCGATCGCCCGCCGCCTCATCGAGCGCTGGTACGGCACCCCCCTCCCCGGCTCCTGGGCCCGCCCCTGAAGCCGCCCGCACCTCCCGAACCACGTATCCGCGCCAGTGCCGCAGCCGTCGGGAACGACGCGCGGCACTGCGTCGGAGTGACGCCGTAGGCCTGGGAGAAGGTCGTCGTGAACGAGCCGACGCTCGACAGTCCTACCTTCATGCAGATGTCGGCGACGGTGTAGTCCGTGCCCCGCAGCAGCGTCGCGGCGCGCTCGAGCCGCCGGGTGAGCAGGTAGGAGTGGGGCGACTCACCGAATGCTCGCTTGAACTCGCGGCTGAAGTGCGCGCGCGACAGGCAGGCAGCCGCCGCAAGGTCGTCGACGGTGAGCGACTCGGTGTAGCGGGCATCAGCAAGGTCGCGCGCGCGAACGAGCTGTCGCACCGGAGGCACCGCGCCGACACCCATGCCGTCAGGGTCGGGCCGACCCCTGTCAGAGCCGTCTCGCGTACCTCACCTCGTGCGCGAGACCGTCAGGCTCACGGCTTGCACCAGTCGCCACGAACCCGTGCCGCTCGTAGAACCTGATCGCGCGGTGATTGCCCTCGAGCACCCACAAGGTGACGTGGCGGTAGCCCGACTCGACCAGCTCGTCGAGGGCGGCGTGCAGGAGGGCAGACCCGGCTCCGGTGCCCCACGAGTCGGGGAGCACGTAGATCGCGTAGATCTCGCCCCGGCCGGTCGTGCCCGACGGACGCCACGTCGTCGCCTCGCGCTCGCCGCCGAACGCCACGAAACCCACGATCGTCGTGGCCGACTCCGCGACCAGTCGTCGTGCGTGCTGAGCCGTAGCGAAGGCCTCGGCCCACGTGGCGAGCCGGTCGGGCTCGGTCAGCGGTGCAAGGACCTCCTCGGGCATGAGCCCGGCGTACGCCACCTGCCAGGTCACGGCGCGCACGGCGGCGATGGCCGGCAGGTCTGACGTGTCGGCCTCGCGCACGGTCGGTGCCCAGCTCCCCATGACTCGATCCTGACGCACGACACCCCCTGGCCGGACTGATCGTGTGGTGGTCACCGACACCGGGAACCAGCCACCGATCCGTCTGAGCGTGCGGGCTGGGCTGGTGGGCTAGCCTCGCGGCCATCATGAGCGTGCTGACCGCGTCCGTCGTCGTTACACCCGATCGCGTGCTGCGACCGGGCTGGGTCCGGATCACAGGTGAGCGGATCGACGCCGTGGGGGAGGGGATCTCCGCCGACCCCACCAGCACCGACCTCGGTGCCGCGGTGCTCGTCGCGGGCTTTGTCGACGTGCACTGCCACGGTGGCGGCGGTGCGTCGTTCGGGGACGGCGCAGCGGCCGCACTGCTCGCGGCGGACCTGCACCTCGCGCACGGCACGACCACCGTGATGGCCTCACTGGTCACGGGATCGCGCGATCGCCTCATCGGCCAGGTCGACGCGCTGGCGCCGCTCGTCCACGACGGCACCCTCGCCGGCGTGCACCTCGAGGGGCCGTGGCTGTCCTCCGCCCAGTGCGGCGCGCACGACCGCACCCAGCTCCGTGCACCGGAGTCCCACGAGGTAGATTTACAAGTGGGGGGGGCGGGGGTGGGCAAGGTCACGCTTGGACCCGAGCGCCCCCGTGGCGGGGAGGGCGTAAGTAGGATGAACGGGCTCGG
>JANMBJ010000054.1:0-3280 GCA_031360335.1 Candidatus Nanopelagicales bacterium | reverse complement strand
CCCCCGCGCCTTTGTCACCCGGGCGCTGGTCTGCCGCCCCCCCACCCCCGCTTACTGGGTGGCGCCCCTGTGGTGGGCCCCCGAGGGGGCCCCCACCCCGGCCCCACGTCGAGCCGGGCGGAGGTCGGGTCAGGCGTCGCGCTGCGTGACGAGGAGGGCAGCTCCGAGGAGTGCCGCGGCGACCCAGGCGAGCAGCACCAGGAGACCGCCGGTCGCCGACAGGCTGCCCGCAGCCGTATGCGTGCTGATCATCGAGGCTCCGGCGTTGCTGGGGAGGTACGGCAGCAGGTGCGTCTGCCAGCTCGATGGCAGCAGCAGACCGAGTCCCGGCAGGACCATGAGCAACCCGAACAGAGTGGCGACGCCACCGGCGGTGCTGCGCAGGATGAAGCCGAGTGCCACGGCGAAGACCGCGATGAGCGTCAGATAGCCGGCGACGCCCACGATGCCTTGCAGCGCACCGGGAGCCGACAGTGTCGTGCCGTGGGCGCCGAGGAACAGCTGGCCACCCAGGAAGGCGGCGAACGCGGCGGCCAGCATGAGGACGAAGGTCACGCCCGCATCGAGCGCGGCCTTGGCCCACAGGACCGGCAGCCGTCTCGGCACGGCGCCGAAGGTCGCACGGATCATGCCGGTGGCGTACTCCCCGGTGACGAGCAGGACACCGAGGACGCCGACGGCGAGCTGCGCGAGGTTGAAGCCCACGAGGGTGCGGTCGACGGCGCTGAACATCAGCAGCTCCTCGGGCCGCAGCGTCGACCAGTAGGCGTTGGTCACCCCACCGATGATCCAGCCGGCTCCGACCATCGTGGCGACCGCCGCGACGAGGGTCAGCGTGGTCGAGCGAAGCGAGCGCATCTTGATCCATTCGCTGCGCAGGACGCGGACCGAGGTGACGTCTTTGACGGTGACGGTGCCTTGACTGACGAGGGACGGGGCCGCGGGTGCGGTGATGGTGCTCATGACGCTCTCCTGAGGATTCGGCTGGCCGGGGTCGTGGCGTGGTACTCCACCTCGTCGCGGGTCATCTCCATGAACGCCTCCTCCAGGGACGCGGCATGCGGAGCGAGCCCGTGCAGGCTGATGTCGAGCTCCCGTGCGCGGTCACCGATCTCGGCTGCGCTGAGGCCAGTGACCTCGAGCGTCTCGTGATCGATACGCGCGATGGTGATGTCAGCCGAAGCGAGGGCGTCGGCAAGCACGGAGGCCTGGGGTGAGCGGACGAGAACGGTGCTGCTCGACGCCTGCGCGATGAGCTGTGACATGGGCATGTCGGCCATCAGCCGGCCGCGGCCGACGACGATGACGTGCTCGGCGGTCAGCGCCATCTCGCTCATCAGGTGGCTGGACACGAACACGGTGTGGCCGTCCGCGGCAAGGCTCTTGAGCAGATCGCGGATCCAGCGGATACCTTCGGGATCGAGACCGTTGACCGGCTCGTCGAGGATGAGCGTCTCGGGGTCGGCGAGCAGCGCCGACGCGATGCCGAGCCTTTGGCCCATCCCGAGGGAGAAGCCACCAGCCCGCTGCTGGGCGACGTCCTGCAGACCCACCATGTCGATGACGTCGAGCACCCGGCCCTTGCTGATCCCGTGTGTCGCCGCGAGTGCGAGCAGGTGGTGGTAGGCAGAGCGCGAGGTGTGGACCGCTCGTGCCTCGAGCAGTGCGCCCACCACCTGCAACGGCCTGGCGTGCATGCGATACGGCTTGCCTCCGACCGTGACGGAGCCGCTCGTGGGAGCGTCGAGGCCGAGGATCATGCGCATCGTCGTCGACTTGCCGGCGCCATTGGGCCCGAGGAACCCGGTGACGATCCCGGGCTGCACGGTGAAGGACAGGTGATCGACGGCTGTCTTGTCGCCGTACTTCTTCGTGAGGTTCGTGGCTTCGATCATCGTGATCGCCTTCCTGGGTGGTGACCCACGCTGGTCGGCGATGGGTGCTGGTGATGGTCGGGGTGCAGGGTGACGACGCGGCGGCGGCGCCGGGTCGTCTCCCTGCGGCGTCAGGCGACGCTGGTGGAGACGACGTACGGCGAACGGATGTCGACCAGGCCGGCGGTGATGGGGGAGGGCTTGAATCCCCTGAAGGTCAACCAGAGTCCGAGCGAGAGCTCCCACAGCGCCACGGGCAGCGTCGCGATGCCCGACCAGGTAGAGATGGGCTCGATGACGCCGAAGAAGACAGCGATGGACGAGGCGATGAGCAGCGGTGCGCCGATGAGGCCCATCACGGGAAGGGCACGCGGCACGAGGCCGGACTTGTACATCAGGGTGCCCAGCATGAGGGCGCTCATGCACGGCATCAGGGTCTGACCAAGGAGGAACGTGCCGTTGTAGGTCGCGATGAGCGACGCGCCCGTGGTCTGGAGAGCGCCCGTGTCCGCACCTGCCGTGGTGGCGAGACCGTCGCGCAGGTGCACCAGGGAGAGCAGGCTGAGGACACCGGTGAAGATCATGGCGGCCTCGAGGGTGCGTACGGCGACGAAGCCGAGGGCCAGGCCCTCACTCTGTCGCTTGACCACCGGGAACAGCGTGACCGCAGTGCCGATGCCGGCGAGGGCCACGATGACTTCGAGGAACGCGCCCCACAGGATGCTGGTGCTGCTGCCAGGGGTCGTGATGAAGCCGATGTCGGTCTTGACGTTGCCGTAGAGGCCCAGGGTCGGGATCGAGATGAAGGTGATCAGGTAGAAGATGCCCGCGACGAGAGCGGTCTTCCTGGTCGGGTCCGTGCGGACCCCTGTCGTGCGGGCGGTGCGGATGTTGGTGGCCATGACGTGCTCCTGGTGGTGAGTGGGTGGTCGGGGTGGACTAGCGAGGATCGCTGGGGTGCTGGTTGGTGCCGTGCTGGTTGGTCTGGGGTGCGTCGGTCTGCGCGCCGGTGACCGGAGTCACCGAGACCAGTGGGAGTCCGAGGTCGCGCAGCTTGAGCAGCACGGCGTACAGGGCGGCCTGGTCGAGGGCGGGTCCGTGGATGACGGTCGTGCCGTCGGAGACATGGGTGAGGACCAGCCCGTCGAACCACGTGGCCCATCGCGCATCGAGGTGTCCCTGGGTACGGATCTCGTAGCGGCCGGGCTCCGGCTGCTGGCGGGTCGGTGTGGCGCTCATGACGTGTCCTCTGCTTGCGCGCCCGACGCGATCTCGGCCGGGTGCGTGGCGTGGTGCCTTCGAGTCGCAACCTAGGAACCCATGTGATGAGCGGGCATCCCCACGTGTGGGGATCTCGGTGATGAATCGGATGCTGCGACCTCGGGAGCCGAGCTTCTGCCGCGATG
>JANMBJ010000189.1:0-7513 GCA_031360335.1 Candidatus Nanopelagicales bacterium | reverse complement strand
GCGCGGTTGATGCCGTCGATGAGTGAGTGGCGGCAGCCGTACTTGTTGTCGAACTTGCTCTTGGTGACCGAGTCGTTGACGTTGATGGCCGGGAAGAGCAGCTGGCCGACCTTGTGCATCTCATAGAGCCGGTGCACGCCGGTCGTGGTCTCCTCGGTGACACCCTTGATGTCAGCGGCGATCTCGGTCCAGCGGGTGGTGCTCTCACCGAGCGAGCGGCGCAGCACGTCAAGGATGACGGCGTACTCCTCGGAGTCGGTCGGGTCGGTGGAGGGGACGACACCCGCCAGCTCGAACTCGCGGCCCTTGTGCACGAGCAGCGTGGCGTCGCCACCGTCGTCGAGGATCATGTTCGGGCCTTTGCCGTCGGGCCAGCGCAGCACCTGCTCGGTGCACCACCAGTACTCCTCCAGCGACTCGCCCTTCCAGGCGTAGACCGGGACGCCGGCAGGCGCATCAGGGGTGCCGGTGCGGCCGACGGCGATCGCGGCCGCGGCGTGGTCCTGGGTCGAGAAGATGTTGCACGAGGCCCAGCGGACCTCTGCGCCGAGGTCCACGAGGGTCTCGATGAGGACGGCGGTCTGCACGGTCATGTGCAGCGAGCCGGTGATGCGGGCACCGGTGAGGGGCTTGGACGTGCCGTACTCGGCGCGCATCGCCATGAGGCCGGGCATCTCGTGCTCGGCGAGGCGGATCTCGTTGCGACCGAACTCGGCGAGCGAGAGGTCGGCGACCTTGAAGTCGGGGGTGCTGGTGGACATGTACGTCTCCGTTCGGACGCCCGAGATTCTCGGGCGGGCACGGCGGACGTCTCGAGGCCTCGATGGTTCGCCTGCTGCTCATGCGGGGACAGACACCGCCGGGCAGGACCTAGTGTGCCATCACTGCGGCACACCCGGCGAACTGTCGGCAGCCGGCTCCTCCCCACGGTCGAGATCGGGCTCGAGATAGATCCACCGAGCCTCCGGGACCGCCGCCCGGACCCGGGCTTCGGCCCCGTCGATCGCGGCGGCGATCGCGGTGGCAGAGTCGCCGTGGGCGACCGCGATCTTGGCCGCCACCAGTATCTCGTCCGGCCCGGTGTGCAACGTGCGCAGGTGGATCACCCGGGAGACGAGCGGCTCGGACACGAGAGCAGCCTGGATCGCCGCCGTCTGTGCGGGCACCGCGCTCTCACCCACGAGCATCGAGCTCATCTCGAGCGCGAGGAACACCGCGATCACGAGGAGGAGCGCGCCGATGGAGAGGGCACCCACGCCGTCCCAGCGCCCGTCACCGGTGATGGTGGCCAACGTGACACCGAGGAGGGCGAAGACGAGTCCGACCAGCGCACCGGCGTCCTCGAGGAGCACCACGGGGAGCTCTGGCTGGCGCGCCTCACGGACGAACGCGAACAGCGACTGGCGACCGCGCGTGTTGTTGGCCTCGCGCACCGCGGTGCGCAAGGAGAAGCCCTCGAGCACGATCGCGATGCCGAGGACCACGAAAGCCACAGTCGGGCTGGTCAGCGCCTCCGGCTCGTGGACCTTGTGCCAGCCCTCATAGAGGCTGAACAGCCCACCGAGACAGAACAGCACGATCGACACGACGAAGGCATAGACATAGCGCACCCGGCCATAGCCGAACTGGTGCTGCTCGTCGGCGTCGCGCAGGGCTCGTCGACCACCGAGCAGCAGCAGTACCTGGTTGCCGGAGTCGGCGACCGAGTGGATCGCCTCCGACAGCATGGAGCTCGACCCGGTGACGAAGAACGCCCCGAACTTCGTGATCGCGATGCCGGTGTTGGCCGCCAGCGCTGCGACCACGGCCTTGGTGCCACCCTCGGTGCTCATGCCGACCAGGCTATCGAGCGCCGGGATGCTGGCTCGTTGGCGGCCGCGCACCGACGAGTGCCAGCGACCTGCTGAAGCACCACAGAGGTCAGGGGTTGGAGAGCGCGACGACCGCGAGTCCCGGAGCCACGACGTCGGCCCCGCCGTCAGACGGCGACAGCAACAGGGCACGACCCGGCGGCACGACGTGCTCGCCGGTCGTGGTCGTCGCGGTGCACGGTTCTTCCACGGCGAGCACGGTTGCCGACGTGTGCGGTGGAACGGTCCATCGCGAGTCGGCCAGCCTCGCCACGAGGAACGGTGAGTCGTCGGCGAAGTAGACCGCTGCACCGGTCGATGACTGCAACCGGAGCACAGTGGGCACCGCGCCGTTGATCGCTTCCAGCGCTTCGGCCACGGCGATCGGCTTGGCCGTGAGGCCCAGTCGCAGGACGTTGTCGGACGCCGTCATGACCTCGACACCGAGGCCGTTGACATAGGAGTGCGCGACGCCGGCCGGGACGTGGATGACGTCGCCGGGGGAGAGCTCGTGCACCGCAAGACAGAGCACCACCAGCGCCCCCCTGTCGTGGGGATACCAGGCGCGTACGAGCTCGATGGCCGAGCGCTCCTGTGCCGGCAGCGCCAGGTGGATCACGTCGGAGAGTCGACGGAACGCCTCGTCGACCGCGATCTCTGACACCGACATGACCGCCCGCACTGTCGCGACCGCATCACCGGCGGCGGCGATCTCCGCGACGTCGTGAAGGCCGATACCGTTGAGCAGGCCCGCCGTGGTCTCGCTGTCGCGGAAGCCGGCGAAGGACGTGAACGGTGCGAGTGCCATGAGCAGCTCGGTCTTCTCGACCTGGTCCGTGAGCAGCCCGCGGCCGTGAGTCTCATCGGCCCAGAGCTTCTCCACCAGTGCCGCAGACGGGTGCACCTGGATCGACAGCGGCGTGGCAGCAGCGAGGAACTTGGTGAGCAACGGGTGTCTCGGGGCGCCGGGGCTGTCGTCGAGCGCGCCGTACCAGAGCTCGGCCTGGGGCCCGCCAGTGGCCGGGGTCCACGCCGACAGTCCGTCGATGCGTCCCCAGGGATAGGGGCGCAGCGCGCCCTCGATCAGGATCACACGCCACCTCGACCGACGCCGTCGGTGAGCTCGGCGATGTCGGTGAGCTCGGCGATGTCGGCGCGCACAGCGGACGGGTCGACGCCGACGGCGACGGCCGCATAGACGCTGGCCCAGTCGAGGAGGCCGATGACCGACGCGAGGCGCAGGACGGCGTGCCCCTCGACGGCGTGCACCACGTCGACGGGTCCGTCGCGGCGCTCGGCGATCGTGCGGACCTCATCGGCATGCTGGGCGTCGACCGGATGCTCGCCGGGATCGCGCAGCAGGACGAGGCGGAGCCGGGGAGGCGCCGCGCCGTCCTCGATCGGGTCGCGGAAGATGTCGTCGTCGTCGGGACCGGTAGCGAACACACCGTCGACAACGGAGACCTGGTGATGCGTGGCCTCGGTGATCGACCCGTGCAGGGCAGGGATCTTGGCGTTGGCCCCGAGCTGGGTGGCCAGGCGGTAGGCCGCGACCGCACCTAGCGGCGAGCTGCCCCAGACCACGGGGAGCGATGTCGCCAGCGAGACCCCGAGCAGCTTGGCCGCGTTGTCGGCGAGCGGTGACGCCGGGCCGCACTGGACCGAGCGCTGGTCGAGCAGGTCGGCCATCTCGTCCAACGTGGATCGAGGCACCGACACCAGGCGCAGCGCATCGGCGACGAGCAGCATGGGCACCGTGACGAGCCACAGCGCAGCGCGCGGCAGCAGCGACCCGGCATCGGCCACGACATGCACCGACCCGGCCGCCGACGCGACCAGGTCGCGCAGCGGTGACCCGGCCGGTCCGATGCCCACGAGGCGCGAGCCGCGCTTCTGCGCCTCGCCCACGACGGTGAGCGTCTCCTCCGTCGTGCCGGACGCGGAGACCGCGATCACGAGGTCGAGCGGTCCGACCCAGCCCGGCAGGGTGGATCCCCGCAACGTCGTGACGGCGACCGGGCAGCCGGTGCCGCAGACTGCGGCCAGGATGTCGCCCGCAATCCCTGCCACACCGCTGCCAGCGACGATGACTGAGCGCGGGCGGCCGTCGACGGCGACGGCGTGCAGCACCTCGGTGTCGGTGGCTGCGAGGGCGCGACGTACCTGCGCACCGGCATCGGCCGTGGCGCGCAACAGGTTGCCGGGGTCAGCCACCGCGAGCGCGTCCGCGTCGTCGAGGAGGAGGTCGTCGGCGTAGCGCACGTCGATCAGGCCTTCGGGTCGGCGCCGATACCGCGAGGGCCCGGAGTGGCGTCGTCGAGAAGCATCACCGGGATGCCGTCACGTACCGGGAACGACGTCTCACACCGGGTGCAGACGATCGCGTCGGTCGGAGTGCCCTCGGCGCGCACCGGTGCATGGTGCTCGCACGGGCAGGCCAGGACCTCCAGCAGGACCGGGTCCAACGTGCTCATGAGTGATCCCCTCGGATGATCGCCAGTGCGCTGTCGCGCACGGAAGACATGAGCGCGACGTCGGCGCCCTCGACATTGAGTCGCAGGAGCGGCTCGGTGTTGCTCGCACGTACGTTGAACCACCAGTGCTGACCCGCGGTGCTCCCGGTCACGGTGAGGCCGTCGAGCTCGTCGAGCTCGACGCCGTCACGTGCACCATAGGTGGCCTTGATCTCGGCGACCACGGCAGCCGAGTCGGCGACCGAGCTGTTGATCTCACCGGAGGACACACACCGGGTGTAGTCCGCGAGCAGGCTCGAGAGCGTGGTGCCCGCTGGCGTCTCACCCAGGGCGGCCAGCACGTGCAGTGCGGCGAGCATGCCGGAGTCAGCACGCCAGAAGTCGCGGAAGTAGAAGTGACCTGAGTGCTCGCCGCCGAAGACGGCGCCGGTCTCGGCCATCCGGGCCTTGATGAAGGAGTGGCCGACACGGGTGCGGACGGGAGTGCCACCGTGCTCGCGGACGATCTCGGGCACCGCAGAGCTCGTGATGACGTTGTGGATGATGGTCGCCCCGGGCTGCTTGCGGAGCTCACGCACCGCGATGAGGGCGGTGAGCGTCGACGGATCGACGATCCCACCGCGCTCGTCGACGACGAAGCAGCGGTCGGCATCACCGTCGAACGCCAGGCCGAGGTCGGCACCGGTCTCGAGCACCCTGGCCTGCAGGTCGCGCAGGTTCTCGGGGTCGATCGGGTTGGCGTCGTGGTTGGGGAAGGTGCCGTCGAGCTCGAAGAACAGCGACGTGACCTCGAGCGGGAGGCCGGCGAAGACCGCAGGGGCAGTGTGTCCACCCATGCCGTTGCCCGCGTCGACGACCACGTCGAGATGGCGGCTGGCACCGAGGGGCACGAGCGCATTGAGGAACTCGGCGTAGTCGGCGAGCACGTCGCGCTGCGTCACGGAACCGCGCGGGCCGTCGTGGCGTGGGATGCCCGTCTGCGACCACTCGAGGACGAGTGCCTTGATCTCACTCAGTCCGGTGTCCTGACCCACGGGCGAGGCGCCCTGACGGCAGAGCTTGATCCCGTTGTACTGCGCGGGGTTGTGGCTCGCGGTGAACATCGCGCCGGGCAGGTCGAGTGACCCGGCGGCGAAGTAGAGCTGGTCCGTGGAGGCCAGACCGATCTCGATGACGTCCACGCCCTGCGAGGTGACGCCCTCAGCGAAGGCCGCGACCAGCTCCGGTCCGGACGGCCGCATGTCGTTGCCGACCACCACCGTGCCGGGCCCACCCGCCGACGTCGAGGCCCCGACCACCTGCGCGAAGGCAGCGCCAGTGAGACGCGCGACGTCCGGGCTCAGGTCGTCAGGGACGATGCCACGCACGTCATAGGCCTTGATGAGGCGGTCGAGGAGCTCGGCGTCGATCACACGCAAACCCTATCGGTCGGTTCCCGGCGCTCGTGCCGGGTGCGACCTGCCGTCGGCGTACGACGGTCGCTGCCCCGACGGTCGCCGGTCAACGACCATCGGTCACCGATCGGCACGGTCGGTGCACTCCGAAGGACGAGCCGCACGGGAGCCGAGGCGGGGGTCAGCGGTGGCGTTGAGCGCGCGTGAGCACATGGTCGACGGAGAGCTCCTCGTCGCCGTGGTGCCACGAGCGATGCTCGCAGTCGAGGCAGTGGGTGAAGTCGACCTCGGAGCCGTCGGTCAGCTCCATCGAGATCCGGGTGACGCGCTGGGAGCTGCACACGACGCACCGGGCGCCATCGCGCGCTCCCGGCTGTGTGAGCGATCCGAGCGGCATCGGCGCGGTGGCCTGAGTGCTGCGAGCCATCGTGGTCGTCCCTCCCTCTCACCCTCCCGTCCGGTCCTCCCGGTCGGGCGGCGGTGCGTGACCGCAGAACGGCAGCGCACCTGTCGGTCCGGGGGCGCCCGCGCCCCGGCCCGTCGTCAAGCAGGGGGGACACTACGGCCTGTCACGCACCCTGTGAAGTACTTCTGGGGCGCGTGTGGCAGATGTTACGTCTGTGACCACTCTGTGACGTCAGATAATTACACACAGTGTTCAGGGCCCACGTCCGCCGAACGGTCAGACGTCGTAGGACCGAGGGGTGGTTCTCGTCGCTCTGCGTCAGGACTCGACGTCGGTGCGGAGCACGCGCAGGTGGCCGCGACGTCCGACCTCGACCGGCGCCCGGACGATCTCGCGCGGACGCGCGGCCTCCCGGACGGCGTCGGCCAGGGCTTCGAGATCATCGCTCGAGGGACGCAGCGCTGCGGGGTCCGGCTCGAGTCGGACGACCTCCCAGCCGCGCGGCGCGGTCATCCGCGACGAGTGCTGCTCGCAGAGGTCGTAGCAGTGCGGCTCGGCATAGGTCGCGAGCGGCCCGAGCACGGCGGTCTGATCCGCATAGACATAGGTGAGCGTGGCCACGGCTGCTCGGGTGCAGGACGGCTTGGAACAACGGCGCACGGGGCTCACGGCGCCGACACTACGTCCGCCGGACGACGGCGCCCGGCATCGGCACGCCGTCATCCGCCGCGCCGACGCCAGTGTTCCGTTCGGGTGCGAGGGTGCGAGGGTGCGGCGATCAGCGTGTCGGGCACCACGGCCAGGATCACGCGTCGCGCCACCTACGCTGGCGCAGTGGGTGCTGAGGGAGTGCGACCAGAGGGCGCGGCTCCCGGTCGCGTGCCCCAGGTCCGCCGACGTGACCGGCACGGGCGTGGGCTGCGCGGGCCGTTGGCCCCGCCGACCTCGCCCGCCACGGTGCCGCGGGCCGATGCGTTCGGCGACCTCGTGGTGACCGCGGTCGACCGGCTCGAACCACGGTGGGGCCCACGGCTCGCTGCCGTCGACGTCGAGATCCGCGACGCTCCCGACGTCGGACCCGAGGTCGTCGAGGTGCCGCTCGCCGCGCACCGGGCACCGCGAGGTCAACGACCGACAGCGGTGCTCGTGGTCTACCGCCGTCCGGTGGAGCTGCGCACGCCCGACCACCTGTCGCGGGTCGATCTGGTACGAGACCTCGTGGCCGAGCAGCTCGCCGAGCTGCTCGGCCTCTCACCGTCCGAGCTCGACCCGACCTACGACGACCGCGCCGACGACTGAGACCGCCAGCCACCAGCGACCAACCACCAACCACCAACCACCAACCACCAACGTTCCGAAGTGAAGTGTGCGGACCCCGCTCAGGCCGAG
>JANMBJ010000452.1:0-6809 GCA_031360335.1 Candidatus Nanopelagicales bacterium | reverse complement strand
AGCGCCGCGAGGTTGCGACCGAGACCGCACCCGACGTCGAGAGTGCGGCCGAGACCGAGGCGTCGCAGGTTCCAGCGGTAGGGCCGCTGGACGTCGAGCACCTGCTTCCAGCGAGCACCCTCGAGCCGGGCGAGCCGCTCGGCGTAGTCGGTCTGCGCCGTCTGCGGAGCGGCCGTCCCGGTGCTCGACGGCCCCGTCGTCAGGGCGTCGCTGACAGCGTCACCGGCCGTGGGCTCGTCCGACATCTGGCCTCCAGTCAGGGCGACGCGCGCCGCGCGGCAGCACACGTCCGTCGAGGCGGTCTGCAGCCTCCCTACGATGAGCACAGTTTCACAGTCAGCGGGGAAGGTGTGCGAGTGGGCCGTCGGCACGAGCTCGCGTCGTACTCACGCGGTCCGCTCCTCGTCGCCTCGGGATCTGTCGTCCTCGGGCTCTGCTCCTACGTCTACCTCTCGCTCGCGGCGCGCACGGTCGGCCCGGTCGACTTTGGCGAGCTCTCCACGCTGTGGGCGATCGTGTTCGGTTTCGTCGCCGGCCTGTGGCTGCCGTTCGAGCAGGAGCTCACGCGCATCGTCGCGTCAGCGGGGGAGCCGTCGCCCTCGTTGTCCGACCTGCGCCGGGTCGCCATCCTGCAGGGCTCGACCCTCGTGCTGGCCGAGCTCGTCGTCGTCATCGTGGTGTCGGTGACCTCGGGCGCGATGTTCGGTGGTTCGGCCCTGCTGGGCCTCGCCCTCGCGGCCTCGATGGTGTCGGTGTCGGTGGCCGGCTTCCAGCGCGGCACGCTGCTGGGCTCGCGTCGCTTCGGGTGGGCGGCGGTGCAGCAGGGAAGCGATGGCGGTGTCCGCGCGATCGGAGCCGCCGTCTGCGCGATGACCGGTGCGTCCGTCGGTGTCTTCGCCGTCGTCCTGGCCCTCGCGCCGCTCGGAGGTGTGCTGGCCGCCCTGCCGGGCACACCGGTGCTCGACCGCGTCCGAGCCGCGACCCGCACGTGGGGGGACCTCGCCCGCGACCTCGCGGCGCTGCTGGCCGGCTCCTACCTCGCGATCGTGGTGCTCAACATCGGACCGCTCGTCGTCCGGGTCGGCGCCGGGCCCGCCGAGACCGGGCGCTTCATGGCGGTGTTCGTCGTGGCGAGGCTGCCGCTGTTCTTCGCCGGCCCGGTCGTCGCCGGGCTGCTGCCCTCCTTCGTCGATGCCTACGCCGACGGCACGGGGCGCAGTTTCGTGCGCACGGTCCGCGCGGTCGTGGCGGTCGTGGCCCTCGGGGCATTCGTCGGCTGCCTGGCGCTCGGGCTTCTCGGACCGTGGCTCGCCCGGGTCTTCTTCGGGTCGGCCTATGCCGGTGACCTGAAGGTGAGCGTCGTGCTCGCGGTGTCCTCGGCGCTGTTCGTCGTCGCGATGGTGATGCAGGGCGCGCTGGTCGCCGCGCAGGACCAGCGTGCCGTGGCCTGGGCGTGGCTCACGACGACAGCGGCGTTCTGCCTCGGCCTGCTGCTCCCGCTCGACATCGACCAGCGCGTGGCGGTGGCCTACGTCATCTCCGGCGTCGTCGCCGTCGCCGCGATGTCCCTGCTCCTGTCACGTACGTCGACCACACCCTCGACCGTGGACGCCGCGTGAGCGGCGAGCAGCGATCAGGGGCCCGCGACGCTCTAGACTCTGCCCTCGTGAAGCAGGGTCACGGGGGTCGGGCGCTGGTCGTCGTCCCCGCCTGGAACGAGGCCGAGGCGCTGCCTGCGGTGCTCGTCGAGCTGAGCGCGAAGATCCCGGGTGTCGACGTCCTCGTGGTCGACGACGGATCCACCGACGGCACAGCTGATCTCGTCCGCCGGTCCGGCACGGCGTCGGTGGTGTCGCTGCCGTTCAACGTCGGCGTCGGTGGTGCGATGCGCGCCGGCTTCCTCTATGCCGAGCGCAACGGCTATCGCGCGGTCGTGCAGTGTGACGCCGACGGGCAGCACGACCCCGCGGATATCGCCCGACTCCTCGCGGAGCTCGACGCTGGTCTCGACGTCGTCATCGGTGCCCGCTTCGCCGGCGTCGGCAACTACCAGGTCGGCGGGTTCCGCCGGATCGCCATGAGGTTCCTGGCATCGTCGCTGTCGCGGATCACCGGCACCCGGCTCACCGACGTCACGTCCGGTTTCCGTGCCAGCAGTGCACGAGCCGTGGCGGTCTTCGCCCGGGAGTATCCGCCGGAGTATCTCGGCGACACCATCGAGTCGCTCGTCGTCGCTCGTCGCGCCG
The DNA here is from genome assembly GCA_031360335.1 of Candidatus Nanopelagicales bacterium. Taxonomy (GTDB): domain Bacteria; phylum Actinomycetota; class Actinomycetes; order S36-B12; family CAIYMF01; genus Longivirga. The sequence goes on along the minus strand of JANMBJ010000452.1, from coordinate 4,563 downwards.
GGCTGTCCATCGGCCAGCTGCCGGTCGAGCTGCGTGAGCGCCAGGGCGGCACGCCGTCGCAGTCGTCGTTCAAGTCCGTCATCTATCTCGGTCGCGCCGTGCTGGTGCTGGGGCTCGCCGTCCTGCACAGTGGCGCAGGCAAGGACGACGCATGACCACGACCATCATCGGCGTCCTCGCCGCGTTCGCCGTGCTGGTGCTCACCGTCGAGCTGCTCCGGCGTAGGGCGCTGCGCGAGAAGTACGCCGTGATCTGGCTCGTCGTGAGCCTGGTCGCCGTCGTTTTCACGGTGTTCCCCGGTCTGCTGCTGCGCGTCTCGCAGCGGCTCGGGTTCCAGATCCCGGCCAACTTCGTCTTCGCGATCGCCGCTCTGGTGCTCCTTGTCGTCGGCATGCAGCTCTCGCTCGAGGTCGGGCGCCTGGAGGACCGCAGCCAACGCCTCGCTGAAGAGGTGGGCCTCCTGCGGCACGACATCGAGCAGCTCCGACGCGAGCACGCCGGCTCGGCACCGACCGATCCCGCCGAGCCCCCGGACTCGTTGGGCGACGGCGGTGCCGGTGCTGATGACGGTGGTGACGCTGGGGGCAGTGCCTCCGGCTGACGACGTTCCCGTCGGCGCGCTCGTGCACGTGATGATCCCGGCGTTCGGTGACGACGCCTATCTGCGTGCGGCGATCGAGACGGTGCTCGCGCAGGACTCCGACCTGTGGTTGCTCACGATCAGCGACGACGGACCCACGGATCCTGTTCTCGCACAGTGGATCACCGACCTCGGCGACGATCGCGTGACCTACCTCCACAACCCGGTGCGGCTCGGCATCAACCGCAACTTCCAGCGCTGCCTCGAGCTGGCACGTGGAGCCTGGGTCGTGCTGGTCGGTGCCGACGACCGGCTGCACCCGCGCTATGTGCGCGTCGTGTCCGCCGCAGCGGCGGCTCACCCCGATGTCGCGTGGATCCAGCCCTCGGTGCGGGTGATCGGGCCGGATGGCTCGGCAGTGGTGACGCGCGCCGACCAGGTCAAGGCTCGTCTCATGCCGAAGCCCTCACCCGACGGCGTCACAGTGCTGGCCGGCGAGGAGCTGGCCCGGTCGCTGCTGGTCGGCAACTGGATGTACTTCCCGGCAGTCGCGTTCCGCCGCGACGTCGTCCTCGCTTACGGCTTCCAGGTCGGTCGCGACATCGTGCTCGACCTCGACCTCTATCTGCGCATGCTCGTCGACGGGGCGTCCGCCGCATATCTCGACGAGGTCGCCGTCGACTACCGCCGCCATGCGGCCAGCCTGTCGTCGACCGAAGCGGTGAGCGGGGTGCGCTTCGCCGAGGAGCGGGCCTTCTTCGACGAGGCCGCGGCGGCTCTCGACCACATCGGCTGGCACCGGGCCGCACGCGCAGCGCGCCTGCACGTCACCTCGCGGCTCTACGCCGTGCTCTGTCTGCCTCGCGCGCGCAGCGCCGGAGCTGTCGGCTCGCTGCTGCGCCACGCGGCCGGGCACTAGTCACCCACCGGTTCGGCGAGGTCGCGGTGTCCGTCCCCGCGTGAGCGGCGCCACGTCGTCCTGGTCCTGCCCACCTCGGACCACGACTACGATCGAGCCCACTGTTCGACTCCGCACTCGACACTCGACCCGGGGCAGGTATGCGCATCCTCGTGACCGGCGGGGCCGGCTTCATCGGCTCTCACTTCGTCCGCACCCTTCTGAGCTCTGGCTACCCCGAGCTCGCCGAGGTCGAGGTGACCGTGCTGGACGCGCTCACCTACGCCGGCAGCCGGGCCAACCTCGACCCCGTCGCCGCAGACCCGCGCCTGACCTTCGTCGAGGGCAACATCCTCGACGTCGACCTGGTCGACTCTCTCGTCGGCGCCACCGACGCGGTGGTGCACTTCGCTGCCGAGTCCCACGTCGACCGGTCGATCACCGGCGCACGTGACTTCGTCATGACCAACGTCGTCGGCACCCAGACGCTCCTCGACGCGGCCACCCGTCACAAGATCGGCCGCTTCCTGCACGTGTCGACCGACGAGGTCTACGGCTCGATCGATGAGGGCTCCTGGCCCGAGACGCACCCGCTCGAGCCCAACTCGCCCTACGCCGCATCCAAGGCCGCCAGCGACCTGCTGGTGCGGTCCTACGGGCGCACCCACGGGCTCGACGTCGTCATCACCCGCTGCTCCAACAACTACGGGCCCTACCAGTTCCCCGAGAAGGTCATCCCGCTCTTCGTGACCAACCTCATCGACGGCGGCACCGTCCCGCTCTACGGCGACGGTCTCAACGTCCGCGACTGGCTGCACGTCGACGACCACTGCCGGGGCATCGCGCTCGTTCTCGCGGGTGGCCGCAGCGGCGAGGTCTACAACATCGGCGGCGGCACCGAGCTGACCAACAAGGAGCTCACCGAGCTGCTGCTCGAGAAGACCGGGACCGACTGGAGCCAGGTCACGCGGGTCGAGGACCGCAAGGGTCACGACCGGCGCTACTCCGTCAACATCGAGAAGATCTCCGACGAGCTGGGTTATCAGCCGCTCGTTCCCTTCGAGGCGGGACTGGGCGCGACTGTCGACTGGTACCGCGACAACCGCAGCTGGTGGGAGCCGCTCAAGGCTCGCGCCGCGCTCGGTCAGTGACCGTGCCGCGGTCCGACGGCCGCTGGCTGGTCGTCGGTCACACCGGGATGCTCGGCCACGACGTCATGGGCGCCCTCGACGGTCGTGACGTGCGCGGGGTGTCGAGGCCTGACCTCGACATCACCGACCCGGCCTCGGTCGACGCAGCGCTCGAGGGCGTCGACGTCGTGGTCAACTGCGCGGCGTACACCGCGGTCGACGACGCCGAGGACGACGAGGCGGCGGCGTTCTCGATCAACGCGCTCGGCCCTGCTCACCTCGCGCGCTCGGCCGCGCGCACGGGAGCGTGGCTCGTCCAGGTCTCGACGGACTACGTCTTCGCCGGAGACGCGACCACGCCCTACCCCGAGGACGCACCGCTCGACCCGCGCACTGCCTACGGCCGCACCAAGGCCGCGGGCGAGGAGGCGGTCCGCGGCGAGCTCGCCGCGCGTTCCTACCTCGTGCGGACCGCCTGGTTGTACGGCGTGCACGGACCGAACTTCGTCCGAACCATCGCTCGCGCAGCCGCCGAGCGCGACCGGCTCGATGTCGTCGACGACCAACGCGGACAGCCCACCTGGTCGGCCGACGTCGCCGGTCGCATCGTTGCGATGGTCGATGCCGGGGTGCCCGCGGGGACCTATCACGCGACCTCGTCGGGCGAGACCACGTGGTTCGGCTTCGCTCGCGAGATCGTCGCCCATGCCGGCCTCGACCCCTCGATGGTGCACCCGACGACATCCGCGGCGTTCGCCCGCCGGGCTCCGCGGCCGTCCTACTCGGTGCTCGGTCACGATGCCTGGGACACGGTCGGCCTGGCTGCGCTGCGTGACTGGAGGGATGCGCTGAGTGCTTCCTGGCCGCCATTCGGGTGACGTCGCCGTGGGGCTGATGTGGCATGCGGGACAAGCGGATACCCAGTTTGGGGGGTATGCCGTCCGGGGGATCCTGAGGGTTGCTCACCTCGTCTAGGGTGTGCCCTGTCGTGGCGAGAGCCATGACCCCGGGCGGCCCGCCGTCCGGGGATCGAGGAGGCGTCGACCCGCGACCGTCAACACGGTCACCCACTCCCTGTCGGGGGGTGAGGTCGCGGTGAGCCAGTGGTGAGCCCGGCCTTGATCGTGCGCCTTCCAGCTTTGGCTGACCGCCACGACCAGGACAGGACCCCCCATGGCCACGAACGACCCCGGCTCCGCCCGCCACGCCCGCGAGGACGTGCCACTGGACCTCGGCGATGGTCGTCACGCGCGCATCCCCGGCGGTCACCTGCGTCAGCCGCGCGCCCATGCGCGCCGACCCAGGGCGCATGGCCGCACCGAGCCATCGACCCCGCCGTCCCTCGCGAGCCGTCGCACGAGCGCGCTGCTGGCCTCGACGCTCACCGTCGCAGCGGTCGGGCTTGTCGCGGTGCCGCTGATGGTGGCCGACGCCACGGTGTCGGTCAACGTGTCACCCGACCAGGTGCTGACGGCGACCAGCGCGCACCTGCTGACCGCCGGCTGGTCCGGCTGCAACCCCGGCTTCACCCTCGACTTCGACGGCATCTCCGATGTCACCTACACCCTCGCGCAGCCGTCGAGCCGCCTGGTGATCCGGGCCGGCAGCTGGGACTTCGTCTGGACGGGCACCAACGCCGGCCCGCACGGCGTCCCCCAGGCGCCGGACGGCAAGGTCCACGCGATCTCCCACGTGGTCGTCTGCGGCCCGGGGAGCACGCCGAGCGGCTCCGCGTCGGGATCTGGTTCCGGTTCCGGTTCCGCGTCGGGATCCGGCTCGGGCACTGGGACTGGCTCTGGCTCCGCGTCGGGCTCTGCGTCGGGTAGCGGATCGGGCAGCGGCACCCCGTCGGGGACCTCGTCGTCGGGTACGCCGTCGACCACCTCGTCCTCGGGTACGACGAAGCCATGGCCCGACGCGAAGACGCAGTCCTCTGGATCCACAACTACTTCAAC
>JANMBJ010000407.1:0-2202 GCA_031360335.1 Candidatus Nanopelagicales bacterium | reverse complement strand
CTTTCCACCAAGGGCGTGGCCAACGATGTCGTGGCCACCAACGGGGTCCTCACCACGGGCACGTTCGTGACATCGACGGTCGAGTTCTCCGGGACCCAGAATGTCACCCTGACCCTCGCCACGACGGCGACCTCCACGTCGTTCTGCGTCTATGGCGAGAACCAGAGCAACACCGGCACCTTCTGGGTCTACAGCAAGGCCAAGGGCGGCCTCCAGTCCGGCTCCTACCCCACGGCGTCCGGTGCCGGCGGCGCTGTCAACGCCTGCTGATCGGGAGAGACACCTCACCACCACGGCTGGCTCGGGACCGACTGGTCCCGGGCCACTCGCATACCTGGGGCTGGCGCCCAACTTAATGCTGCCCCTTGGCAATGGGGTGTCGACCGACCCCGGGAGCCCGCCCGTATCACCCACTTGGGTCAGGCGTTCTCTCGAGCACCTCAAGGTGGTGCGCGTGGCATCCGATGGTCGGAGGAGTCGAAGTGTGAGGAAGAGGTGAGGCATGAGCAACGTCGGACGCGCGGCCTGCTCGGTACGACGGCGTGGCGACAGTGGCGTCACGCTGACTGAGGTGCTGGTCGCACTCACGCTGCTCACCGGTCTCGGCCTGCTCGTGGCCGCGAGCCTGATCTCGGTGCAGAAGTCTGCCTTCAAGAGCAAGGAGCGCAGCGCTGCGGCCAACCTTGCGACCCGCGAGGTCGAGATCGTGCGCAACCTCTTCCACGCCAGCGACACCGCACCCCTCACGGTCATGAGCACCGGCGACGTCAGCAACGCTGCCCCGCTGCCAGGGCAGACCGGGCCGCTCGTCGTCGACGGCGTGCCCTACACCGTGAAGCGTCAGGTCGCCTGGCTCATCACGGGCACGGGTGCGAGCGCGTGCGACGGTGGAGCGGTCGTGGCCTACCCGAGCGTCAGCCTGCACGTCGAGGTGAGCTGGCCCTCGATGGGCAACACACCTGCCGTGGTCTCCGACACCATCCTCACGCCTCCGAAGAACGTGCTCAATGCGACCTATGGCTATCTCGCCGTCAAGGTCACCGACCGCGACGGGCTGCCCAACGAGGATCGCCACGTGACCGCGACCGGCCCGGCGGGCACCCTGCTCGACACCACCGGCCCCGACGGGTGCGCCACCTTCGTCATCGGCACCGTCGGCACCTACACCGTCTCTCTCACGGATGGTGCGTCCGGCTACGTGTCCTACAACGGCACCAGCTCCCAGACGGCCACCGTGGCTGCGGGCTCCCTGGTGACCCGCGCGTTCACCTACGACCTCGGCGAGTCCTTCACCATCTCGCTGACACCCCCGGCCGGCTATCCCCTACCCGTCAGTCGACCCGCTGTGGTGCTCGGCAACTCGGGGATCCTGCCCGCGGGTGTCGGCGCCTATGTGTCGAACGCCAGCGGGACGACTCTCGTAGGCCCGGTGTGGCCGTTCGCCTCGGGCTACGCGATCTGGGCGGGAAGCTGCCCGGACAACGACCCGGCCAACGACACCGGACGCCCAGCGGCGCTCACGCCGGCCAAGGGCTCCACCACCAACGCCCCGGCCAAGCTTCAAGGTCTCACGGTCATCACGACCAAGAACGGTCTCCCGGTCAACGTCCCCGTGACCGCCACCTACGCCGGGCCGGGCACCTGCTCGCAGGCGGCCGACGCGAGTCTCAGCCTTGGCACGAGCACCGGCGCCGGAGTCCTGCTCACCTCGTTGCCGCTCGGGTCCTGGACCCTGACGGCGACCATCAGCGGCCAGCCCGTGACCGCGCTGATCGACGTCGGCAATGCCTCGGTCGTCACTGCGACTCTGAACGGAACCTGACCATGGCCTACTTCCGCTCCCTGCTGCGTCGCACCCGTGGCGACGACGGCGTGACCCTCGCCGAGATGTCCGTGACGATGCTGGTGCTCAGCCTGTTCATCGGCTGCGTCGTCGTCATGGTCTCCGCCGGTGAGAAGACCTCGCTCGGCGTCAAAGAACGCATGGACCAGAGCAACATGGCGACGATCTCGATCGAGCGGATCACTCGCAACCTGCGCACGGCGGTGCTGCAGAGCCAGCTCACGAGCGTCTGCACGCTCAGCGTCTGTGTTGACGCTGCATTCCTGCAGGGCACTCCGACCTCGGTGCAGTTCTATGCCGACGTCGACAACCCCCGCAACACGATCGGCCCGAGCAAGGTCACCTACAGCGTCGTCGGT
>JANMBJ010000396.1:0-7423 GCA_031360335.1 Candidatus Nanopelagicales bacterium | reverse complement strand
TCCATGTCGGTCGGGGCGCCACGGAAGTAGTCGCGGATGCCTTCCCAGATCGGGACGACGTTCGGGGTGTAGGCGACAGCGCCCACCATCAGGGTGCTCACGCGAACAGTTCCATCCCGCACAGGGCGCGCGCGTAGAGGTCGTAGAGCACGTCGGACGTAGGAGCCATCACATGGCCCGCGCGTGCGTCACGGAAGTAGCGCTCCAACGGCAGGTGCTTGGAGAACGCGGCACCGCCGCACACACGCATGGCCTCGTCGATGATCTGAATCGCCGCGTCGTTCGCCGAGGCCCGGGACCCGATCACGTTGAGCAGCGTGCTCTCGTCAGGCGCGGCGATCTTGCGGGCCGTCTCTCCGAGATAGGCGCGTTGCGCCGCCAGGGAGACGCCAGCCTCCCCGATGCGGTGGCGAATGGTCGGCAGATCAGCGAGAGATGAACCCAGGTGCTCCAGGCGCGCGCTCGTGACATGTGCGACGGCCGCATCGAGAGCTGCACCTGCCAGGCCAAGGGTGACTCCGGCGTTACCCAGGTTGAACCAGGGCAGGACCACATTCATCATCGTGGCGAAACCGGCGCCGACCTCGCCCAAGCGCGCTCCCTCCGGAACCATGGTGTCGATAACCATGGGCGAGGAGGCGTTGCCACGTAGTCCGAGGGCAGACCAAGGCGCTGCGACCTTGATGCCAGGGTCCGTCCCCAGCACCGCGTACAGGTCCGAGTCACTGGGCGTGCCCCCGTCTGCGGATCGGGTGCTGATCACGTAGAGGTCGGCGTAGCCGGCTGAGGTCACCCAGCTCTTCTCCGCCTTCAGAGCGACCCCGCCGGCAACCATCGCGCACTGGGACATGGGTGCCCAGAAATGGCTGCGCGAACCGCGCTCGCTGAACGCCAGCGTTCCGAGCATGGACCCATCAGCCAGTTTGTTCGCAAGGTCCGGGTAGGCGGTCGGGGTCGCATTCACGACGGGCATCGCGGCGGCGACATGCATGAGGTAGATCATCGCGGTGGACCCGCACGCGCCCGCGAGCGCCCCGATGACGTCGAGGAACTCCTCAGGTCCCTGACCCAGCCCGCCCTTCTCGGCCGGGATGGTCAGGCCGAGCAGCCCGGAGCCGCGCAACGCGGCCACCGCCGCCGTGGGAAAGGTGCCCTCGGTGTCCACGGCAGCCGCAGATGAGCGTGCCGTTTCGAGAACTGGTTCAAGACGGGAGTGCAGGTCCATCTGGTGATATCCGTTTCTGCTTGGGGGCCGCGGGGTGGCAGCCGACCGTCGGGACTCAGGAGGCGAGCAGATAGAGCCGGGAGAGCCGGCCGCTGGAGGCCGACGCACGCTTGCGGAGGACGGCGTCCAGACCCCACACGCGGCCCGACGCGAAGCCGAACACGGCCAGGTGCGCGGCCATCATGAGGAAGTAGGACCACTTCCACTCGTTCGGAGCGGCGCCGAGGGAGAGGAAGATCGCGACCGACTGGGCGATGGCGACCAGCGCCCAGAACCTCGTCGCCAGTCCCAGCAGGAGGAACACCGCCAGGCAGATCTCGACGAGGAACACGCCCCACCCGAAGGGCGCGAAGTGGGGCAGGATCAGGTTCTCCACCACGTTGGAGTAGGGCTGGAATACGGGGTAGCGAACCGCCTCCGAGGTGAAGAAGTACAAGCCCGAATCGTCGTTGGAACCGAAGTTCGGCGGGGTCTTCCAGCTCAGGTTGTCCAACCACAGCAGTGCCACAGCCACCCGGACGACCACAGCACTGATGGCCGTTGCGCGGTCGTGGGCGGGGCCACGTTCCACGACGATCGCTTCCGTGATCTCGGTTGCCTCTGCAGTCATCAGGGATTCCTCGGGTCAACGAACACGGAAGCGTCGAGGCACCCTATCCGAGTGCCTCTGATCGCGAGACCACGTCGTTCTCGCCGTGGTCTGTTTCCACTGTAGGCAGCCCCATGAGGCACTGCACAGAGAACCGGGCTGCTCGTAAGAACCACCTAACCCTCAGCAGGACGAGCACGCCTCCCGGCTGTGGGAACCACAGCACGCAGGACACCAGCAAACGCCTCAGTCCTTCAACGGGGTGGCGAGGACGTTCGGTCCGCCTAACGAAGGGGTGGGCAGGTGGTGCACGGGTCGGTGGGCAGCCGCGTCACGGCGTCAAGAAGCACTCGGCGTAGCCGGTCGGTATTGCGGGCAAACTCGGCCAGCACCTCGGTGACGCTGACGCCGTCCCCCACCTTGAGACCGGCATCGAGGTCGGTGACAAGCGCCAGCGCGGAGTAGCAGATGCCGAGCTCCCGAGCGAGCACGCCTTCGGGATGACCCGTCATGTTGACAAGTAGCCAGCCTTGCGCGGAGAAGAACAACGACTCCGCGCGGGTGGAGAAACGGGGACCCTCGACCACCACCATCGTTCCACCGTCGACAGCTTCCCAGCCTTCTGAGCGTGTGGCCTCGAGGCTCGCCCGCCTCCCTTGTTCGCAGTAGGGGTCTGCGAACTCGGCGTGCACCGGGTGTTCTCCGAAGGTGTCGTGGAAGGTCTGAGTGCGCCCGCGCGTCCAGTCGACGAGCTGGTCGGGCACCACGAGCGACCCCGGACCGACGGAGGCAAGCAGTGAACCCACAGCGCAGGGAGCGAGAATGCGGCGCACCCCGACTTCCCGCAAGGCCCACGCGTTTGCCCGGTAGGGCACGGCATGCGGCGGGAGTTCATGGCCTAGTCCGTGTCGCGCTAGGAACGCGACACGGACACCGGCGACTGTGGCAACCGTGATCGGACTCGAAGGGTCACCGTAGGGAGTTCGTACCTCGATGCTACGCACCGTGTCGGGGTCGAGCAGGGAGTACAGCCCAGATCCGCCAATGACTCCAACATCTGCCACCCGGTCCACATCGCTCCCATCACCGAGTCAAGACGTGCAGACCCATCCGCGCCTGCTGGTGGTCTCAGCGCGAGTGCTGGTCAACGCATCCAGTCGGTCAGTCCCCGACCAATGCTCCCGCCACAGTAGTCGCGGGACCCAACTCGTCTGGTGGTCGCCTTGCCTTCGCCTGAGCACCGAGCCCATGGGGACTCGACCCGTTGCGCCCTCCCGGACGAGGAAGCCATCCGAGCCCTCACCGCGATACCGGGAATCGGCCACTAGAGCACTGGAATGTTCGACGACAGCGACTACCCCGATACCCGCAACTTCCATCAGGCGTGAGCTTGGCCATTCCGTCGCAATCCGGTGCCAGCACCGGCAAGCGTCTGACGGCACCACGACCAGCGTGCCCAGCACGACGATGCACTTCCCTGAGTGCAGTTCAGATGGACGGGGAGCGGGTCCCTCGGGGCGTCGAGCCCGAGGTCGGCGATCCCAGACCCGTCGTGCCCCGTTTCTCATTCAGGGGGAAACGGGGCACCACGGCGGTTCCCACAGTAGTGAACCGACTTTCAGAGTGACGGCATTTGACCACCGTGGCGACCACCGCTCACCGCGCAGTGTCCAGTCGACGACGTGCTGCCACGGTGCGACCGACTGCACGTCGACAACGAAGACGGGTCCATCGCTTCCGCCTGAATCGGAAGCGAAGGACCCGTCAGACCTGCTCACGAGACTGGGGAACGTCGTGTGCCGGTCGCAGTCATCCCACCCGAGATGGACGGTAGACAACTGCCATCACTCTAACCCAGGTAGTCAAATGTTTCTTGACTTTGAGTCGATTCTTTCTGCCAACCTACCCGGGCACGTGAGCGACCACTGTCAGCAGCAGTGCTCCGGGCCGGAGACCACAGGCGGCGGGCCGGCCAGCACCACCACGGGCGCGATGGGGAGCAGTGCCAGCGATCCACACGTAACTACCAGCGTGAGACGACGGACGATGCGCTGGGTTCGACGAGACATAAGATCCTCCTGAGGCGTGTGACCACTGGACTTAGTGGTCAAGAAGACCCTTACCCCCTCTGACAGATCTAGTCATCTTGAGAGGAGGAAGTTTGCTAAGATCGTTAACTCCGGCAGCAATGGCCCTGACAACCGACCAGATACGTGGAGGCACGGGTGCGTCAGCATCGCGATGACCCGGCGATCGAGTCAGCGCCCTCTCGACCCGATGAATTCGGTCCTCGCCTGCGCCGACTGCGGAAGGCCGCTGGCCTGTCCCAGGGCCAGTTGGCGGGTGACTACGTGCACTCCAGCTACTTGAGCCTGCTGGAGACGGGGCAGCGACTGCCGTCGCCAGACGTCCTCGCCGTGCTCGCCGGACGGCTCGGGGTCAGCGTCGCCGAGCTCTCTGGTCAGGTCGACCGCGACCTCGAAGCACCGGTCGCCCTGGCTGAGGCGGCCCTCGGCCTTGGGCGACCCGCGGCCGCCGTCGATCTGCTCGAGCCTCACCTGGACCGGATGGTCCCCGAGCGGTTCATCACCGATGCGCTCGCCGTTCGAGCTGCCGAGACGCTCGCCAGTGCATTCGAGCGTGTCGGTCGACTCGATGCGGCGCTGGGGTTGCTCGAGGGTCTGGCCGCCGCGCAGCGACGCACTCCTGGACGCTGGCCGTCCATGGCCGTTTCGGTCGCGCTTGTGCGCTGCTACCGCGACTCGGGTGATCTCCAGAGGTCGATCGATGTCGGTGAAGCTGTGGTCGCGCGACTAGACGGGCTTACCACGACAGACCTCGAGGGCAGCGCCGACCTGGTGTCCACCCTTGCGAGTGCTTACCTGGAGCGCGGCGACCTCGCGCGGGCGTCACTCCTTCTCGACGACGTCGTCGCGCGCACAACCCAGACCGGGTCCATCGCTGATCGTGCACCGGCGTTGTGGAACGCGGCGATCACCGCGGTCGAACGCGGGCGCCCCGCCGACGGGTTGCTGCTAGCCGAACAGGCGGCCCAGTTGGTCGCCCACAGCGGCAACCTGAGGTCTCGGGCCCGAATCCAGGTCACGCAGGCGTGGGTCCTCCTGGCCCAGACACCACCTCGACCAGAGCCCGCTCGCGACCTGCTCCGCGACGCGCTGCCGCAGCTGCGCCAGTATGCCAACCAGCTGTCCGTTTGCAGCGCGCAGACCGAGCTGGCCAGGTGCGAGGTGCTCCTCGGGCGTCCCGCGGTGGCCGTCCGACACGCACGCTCGGCGCTGTCCCATCTGACCCAGGAGCAGCCTCTCGAGCGGGCGCGTGCACTAGCGGTGCTAGCGGCCGGGCTGCTGGGCGACGGAGACACGGCGGCCGGCGTCGTCTGCCTCGACGAGGCTGCCTCGCTGCTGGACCGGTCTACGGCTCGCCGCCAGGCGGGGTCCGTGTGGCGTCAGCTGTCCGACGTGTACCGCCAGCTCGGTAACCTCGACCGCGCACTCGGTGCCGCCGATCGTGCGCTGAACGCGTTGGGTGCACCCGCCGAGCCCATCTCGGCCAAGGCGGTGACCTCGACGGCGCCTCAACTCTCGATGAGTGAGCATCCCGTCGCCTGACCTAACCACGCTGTCGCGTCCGCCTCGGGAACCTGGTTCCCGCACGACGGCGGGTGTTGCCGCGCCCCGGCGAGCGGCGCCGGGGTGCGCCCAGAGCACCCGAGCACCTCGATGAGAGCCAGCAGCACGATCCAGGGCATCGGTTCGGTCAGCGTTGCCTGGAACGCCAGTCGATCACTCCCCGGCGGATCGGTCCGCACCACGAAACCGAACTCACGCGCTCGCGACGATGCGACCTGAGCTGCCGGTGCCGGACCGTCGTAAGAGATCGAACCGTTGACCGTGAACGTCATGGTGCCGCTGGTCCGCTCTCCTTCACGACCCCAGTCGCAGTCGGAAGATGCACGCCCCCAACGGATGTCGGCGGCAGGTACCCGGGTCCGCCCACTCCGACGGGGCACGGCGCGTTGCACGACCGCGATGGTGTTCCGGGAAACTGATCGGTGTCGAAGGTGAGGGGCCGGGTCACGGCAGCAACGAGACCAAGGGCAAGGAGCGGGGGTACGACGACCCGCAGCATCTGACGATCAAGGGACACGGGAGACCTCCAACGATAGGACTCCCCAGTCCACGTTGACTATCGACGCCCGGTGGTGCGACTTGAGGATCCGACGCGCTGTGTCGCGGGGCAGCATCACTCACGCAACTCAATCAGCAGCTATCCTGAAAGCGCACTCGCCGGGGAGCCCACCCAGGGCTGACGAGTGAGGCAGCGGCGCAAGGCCAACCCTCCCAGCGCCGCCGACCCCGGGCAGGGCCTTCGCTACCGATTCAGGTCGTAGCGGAGGCCCTGTTGTCATCCCAGATCCGGACCGCATACTGGCCGCTCGGCTGGCCGACGTCCTGGTTGCCGTCGCGGTGAGCGAGACGTTCTGCCCAGCCGCGAACATCGACCTGTCTACGCCCAGGATCACCGTCCACGACCCCGGGACGCGGTCACGCCGTTCGATATGGCCTCGATGTCGCTGATCCCCGAGGTCGGTCGGTAGGAGACATAGGCGCGGTAGGTGTGCGGCCCACCGGAGTAGAACGCCGCGGTCGTCACGCAAGGACCCGTGCAGCAGGTGGCGGGGATCGAGTGCGCGGTCACGTCCTGGATCCGAATCGCATACTGACCGTTCGTCAGGGCGACATCGCGGTCGCGGTCAACGTGACCGTGTCTCCCGCGACAAAGGTGGTCTTGTCCGAGGTCAGACCCGACGTCCACCCAGCGCGGGTGACAGAGACCGTGTTGGACACAAGCAGCGGCGCAGGAACCGGCCACGCACCCCACGGGTTCGACGCCGTCACGTACGCGGCGAACGTCTGCGGCTCACCGGAGTAGAGCGTCGCATCCGCTGAGCAGGTCACCCCGGTCGAGCACGCCGCAACCTGCGAGTACATCGACAGGTCGTAGATCACCAGGTACTCGCTGACACCGGACACGTCCTGGTCGACGGTCGCGGCGACCGTCGGATGCTGGCCCGCGGTGTACGACGACCGGTTCGTTGACAACGACACGGAGGTCGGCGGTGTCGGACCGGTCGCCGCCCCCTGCATCAACGCCAAGTGGCACCACGTCGCGGAACAACCCGTCGGGTTCCGTCGGGATTGATCGGGTCCTGTTGGGTTCGACCGTTGACGCCGTCAACGGCTGCCACTCCAGGCGCCGCACGACCGAACCTCCGGTCCCGACAGGGGAGCTGTCACGCTGGCTGGACCGAAGGGCGGGGGCAGACCTACCGAGGGCCGCTGGGCTACCGCCAACCGGGGCCGAGCTTGGCACATGCAGCATCCAGCCAGCGGATCGCCCTTTCACGCACTGACTCCCGCCTCCTCGTAGAGCGTTTCGGCAGGTCAGAGGCCTAACAGGGGTGGAGGTGGCGGGATCCGTCGTTGCGGGACGAGGCCGTCAGGCGGCGGCGCTTCGCGCCGAAGGGTGACGACCTCGTGGTCGCTCCTCCCGATTCCCGCCACCTCGCCGGCACCCCTGTTCACGAC
>JANMBJ010000360.1:0-3344 GCA_031360335.1 Candidatus Nanopelagicales bacterium | reverse complement strand
GGCCTCTCCTCGGTGCTCATCCTCACCGGCGTCGCTGTCGGCGTCCTAGGAGCCCGACGCCCGAGATGACCCCCATGCCTGTCGGTCCTGAGAAGGTGTGTCCCTCTTCAGGTCGATCGGCGGGCGAAGGTGAACGCCTCGTCGCTAGGACTGCCTTCTTGCAGCAGCACCAGGCGACGTACACCCTCCTCTAGCGACGGAACGGTGGTGCTGTCGGTCTGCCACAGCACGTACTGCGCGTGGCTCGGCGGTGTCATCAAGCCGGTGCGCTGTCGGCAGATCCCTAGATGCGCGCTGCGGTAGACGTAGTTTCTTACGTCCTCGATGCTGACCCACAGGGTCAGGGTCTGTACGACACGGTCTCGCGCCTCGCCGTCCTACCACGGGGGAACCACGTCGTAAGGAACGCGAACAGGAACCCCGTCGACGTCGACCTCCGGGGCGGTTCGGCTGACGTCGAGGTATCCCGGGCTGGCCGCCGCGGCCGCGTAGGTGTCGCCGATAGCCACCACGAAAGGCCTCGACCGTTCGCTGTTGAGTTGGTCGACCAACAGCGAACTCGTGAAGAGTGCCACCTGCGTCATGACCAGGGAGGCTATCCGCGCTCATTGCCCTGGCCGGGCGCTTTCGATCATAACTTCCGCTGGTGGCCTCGACGCCGACACCCGAGCGACATCGGCACTGTGGCGGGCATCGCTGATGTCGGCCTCGGTGCTGATAGTGCGCGGAACTATTCAGTGCGATCATGCGGCCCATGAACAGGACAGCCCGCACCGGCAGGGCGGGTCGAGCCGGAGTGGCACTGCTGGGGTCTGCGTGTGTGGTGCTCAGCGGTTGCTCGGTAGGACGTGACGTGAGTCCGCCTCCCACACCATCGGTCACCAGCGACGTCGCCCCGGCGACGGTAGTTGTGACCTACATGGGCAGCGTGCGCTTCACGCACAAGGAAGCCACGTTCACCTCTCCCCCTGGGATCAATGCCGCCGCCACAGACGCCACGAGGTGCCAGTTCTACGGGCTTGGCGAGGGCAACCACGGCGGGATTGTTGAGGCAGAGGTGCGTCTGCTGGTCCCGGCTGGCGCAGTGCAATCGACCATGGCTGCGATCTGGCGGCTCCCAGGTGTGACCGGTACTCGCGTGACTGCTGCGCACGAGTTCACTGCCCCTCCGCGGGGTTACGGCCCGGCGGGTGAGGCCGTGGACTGCGCCAACGCAGCCGGGCAATATTCAGGCTGACTCCGGCCACGCAATCTCATCCGAGACCCAGGTCGACCCCTCGAATGAGACGCGTGCTGGCGAGGCGACTACGCGCAGGGGCCTCGCGCCGCGAACGCGACGAAAGTCCATAGCGCGCTCCAGAGCATCACGTATGCGCGGCCCGCTCAGGGAAACACCTCCGCGATGCCCGGTCGATCCATGATCTTCGCGATGTCACGAGGAGACCGGTCGCTGAGGTTCTTGCGGTCGGGGTCGGCCCCAGCGTCGAGAAGCATCGTGATGAGTGTTGGCTCGCCACCCCGGAAGGCGAAGACAGCACGCCAAAGGGGAGTGTTTCCGAACGAGTCGCATGGGTCAACGGATGCCCCAGCGGCGAGCAAGGCCCGGGCGACATCGACGTGAGCCTGCTGGCAGGCCATGTGAAGCGGCGTCATGAGCGCGGTATCGGCGGCGGCAACGTCCGCGCCATCGTCGATCAAGAGCCGAACGTCATCAAGGCGGCCTTCGACAGCGGCATAGTGCAGCTCGGAACGCCCTGCACGGTCCACGGTCATGCGAGCGACAGTGCCGGTTCCCTCGTCAAGGGGCGATGAAGAACGGCACATCGGCCCGGTCAGTAGCTGAATGTCGTGGCGCCTTCGTCGCCGATCCAGTTCCACATGGGAATCGTCCCGTTGAGCTCCGCGCCGTCGATCAGTGTCGCTGCGTCGATCTTGCGCGATTCGACGCAGATGGGACACACGAAGTAGCGGCCGCCAGCAGCGTGGTAGCGCCCGACGAGCGCCTCAAGGGAAGGGCAGCCGTCGCAGCCGATGCCGGTGGCCACCCCGGGAAGGGCAAGGCGCACGGCCTCCTGCGTGAGGAACATGAGGGTGTCGCGCCCCGTCTCGGCAGCGCCGACCGCGACGAGAAACGCCACTGTCACCTTCTCGATGTCTTCGAGTCCCGTGGTGAGACTTACGACTGCCTTCTGGGCCATGGCTCCTCCGTGCTGATCTTGTGGTGGGTCGGCGAAGGGTTGGCTCGCTCGAGGCACAGGACCTCGTAGGTGAGGGTATGGCGCATCCGGTCAGCTGGCGCCGCCTTTGTCCCAAGTCGTTCGTGGCTTCACATCGTGAGGCAGCCTTTGCCGGTTGCGGGCGAGCGACAGCGCCGGTTCGCTCTTCGAGAAGCGAGTCAGGTAGGCACTTCGCGCGCGTGCTACTTGGTGGATTCGACCTTCTGCTTGAGAAGCTGCATCCGCTTCTTGATGTCCGACATTCCCACGAGTGGGAACAGGATCGGCACCATGATCGCTGACATCCCCTTCATCTGTGGGAAGACGATCAGGAATGTCACCTCGGTGCCGCCGGCGACAGCCCTGAGGTCGAAGGTGTTGACGAATGTCCCGTTGCTGTCGCTGGCGTCGAGTGCGAAACGGGTCATGGGGGCGACCTGCGTGATCTCTACGTCGTTCTCGTGGTTGTTGTCGTTGGGCGGCACCCAGCCGACCGACCGATAGCGGCTACCGACGGCGTTGGGTTCGCCGGAGACGAGTTCGACGCGATAGGGCTTCGGAGACCACTCGGCGTGCTTGGTGACGTCCGCGATCCACGGCCACACGTTCTCGGGTGGCGCTGCGATGGTGACGGTGACGGTGCCTTTCGTTGCCATGTCGACCTCCCTTGGACGGCACGTTACGCGGCCGCGGTCCGCCGCGGGAGTCATTCGACTTCGCACACGAGCACTGATCGGGACCGAGGGAACAGGCTCCGACTCGCCGAAGCGAGTCAGATCGGCACGTCTGCTCGGGTAGTCGAACTCTGGCCCGGAGCCCGGTGACTCGATCTATGGTCTACGCCGAGGGGTGATCGCATGCGGTCGAAGTCGGTTCTGGCAGCTCTGGTGGGATGCGCGGTCATCGCCTCTGCCGCCCTCGCCTTGGTTGGCTACTACGGCTCGGGCCCGTTCGGATCGACGTTGGGCGTGAGTGTCAAGACCGTGGCTCCCGAGGCCTACGCGATCCCGGGCGAGGGTGCCGACCCACTCGTCATCGCAGTGCTGTTTCAATGGTCTGAAGACGGCTTCTGCTCGGGCCAGTTCAGCGTCTCCGCGACAGAGACGACGGAGGAGGTCCGCGTCAGCG
>JANMBJ010000350.1:0-3081 GCA_031360335.1 Candidatus Nanopelagicales bacterium | reverse complement strand
GCGGCTGAAAAGAAGCTGCCGCCGGTTGAGAATTGGCACCCCAGCCACTGCGGTGACAGCGAGATGCGGCCGTGCGCCCGTTGCTCCCGCGTCAGCTCCGGTCGACCAGGAGCAACCGCGGCCGGCACGTCGAAGCCTGAGGAGCTGGCGTGAACGGCGTCGACGAGGCTTTCGATCGCGTGCCGGTACTCGTCGAGCGTCTGCGCCGCATCCGCCCGGACGGCGATGAACAGATGCCCGAGCCGCTGCGGCATCGAGGGATCTCCGCCCAGAGCCGACACGTCGGTGCTCACGTGGGCTCCTGCAACGGCGAGCAGCGCGTCGACGGCAAACGCGAGCCCGAACCCCTTCGGACCGCCCACGGGGAGCAGCGCTCCGCGTAGACCCTCGCTCGCGGACGTCGTCGGCTTTCCCTGCGCGTCGACCGCCCATCCGAGGGGGATGCTCTCGCCGGACTGTTCGGCGATCAGCAGACGACCCTGGTTCGTCGTGGTCGTCGCCATGTCGAGCTGAGGCCGGACGTGCGACGGGAGCGGGACGGCGACCGCGAGCGGGTTCGTGCCCAGCACAGGCGCTCCACCGAACGGCGCGCACATGACGGACTCGGTGTTGCAGGCGACGATACCGAGCATCCCGGCATCGGCGATCCGGTTCGTGTAGAAGGCGCAGGCCCCGAAGTGGTTGGCGTTCTTGGTGATCACGGCCCCGATGCCGTGAAGGCGAGCACGGTCGACGGCGAGGTCCACCGAGTGCACTCCGGTGCTGGCGCCGGCCCCGGCGCCAGCGTCCAGCACGACCAGCGCACCGAGGTCCGCGACCACGCTGACGATGTGCCGCGCCGCGATCCCACCTGCACGGATCCGTGCGACGTACGTCGGGAGACGCATCACTCCATGGGTGCTCACGCCCCGCAGGTCCGCGAACACCAGGCTCTCGGCCACCCACTGCGCGTCGACAGTGTCGAGACCGGCCTCCGACAGCACCGCGCTCGTCCAGGTGAGGACGTCGGAGACCGGGACGGTGGGCACTACGCGTCCGGGGTCGGTCGGTAGATGGGGCCGCGGGCCACGACGACGTCGAGGATGCCGTCCTCGAGATAGGCGTCCGCCTCGTCGGGAAGAGCCGGCTGACGCATCGGCACCGGCCCCGGATAGCCCAGCTCACGACGCACCCTCGGGTTGATCAACCACGCACCCGCCACCGCGAACGCGAACGAGGAGAACAGCTCCGCGTCCGAGCCCCGGAGACCACCCAGCACCCGAGACGCGTCACCCGGCAGTTCCAGCACCGCACGCACCGACGCCTCCATGTCCGGGCGCACCGCGAACACACGATCGATCCACACCGCATGGACCTCGGCCTCACTGGCCGACGGCAGACCCGCACCACCCGCGATCAGCGCATCAGCCAGCTCCGCCAACCGTCCCCGCTGCACCGCCGTGAGCGGCACCGAACCCGACACGGACACCTCGACGCTCACCACGCCACCACCTGGTCACGGTTCTTCGCTATGTAGGTCGCGGTGCGCTTGGCCAGCGCACAGATGGTGGAGGTTGGGTTCGTCGCGGTCGAGGTCGTGAACACCGAGCCGTCGATGACGTAGAGGTTGGGCACGTCGTGGGTCTGCCCGTAGGAGTTCACGACCGAGGTCTCGGGATCGTGGCCCATCTTCGTGGTGCCGAGGTTGTGACCCGAGGAGAAGTTGCGGAACGTGATCCACGCCTTGGTCGCGCCGGCCGCGTGGTGCGCCTCGACCGCGCGGTTGAGGCCGAAGTCGAGGATCTTGTGCGTGTTCTCCGAGGTGACGTAGGTGATCTTCGGCGCGGGCAGCCCGTCGGAGTCGGTGAGCGTGGGGTCCAGCGTCACCCGGTTGTGCTCCTCGGGCAGGTCCTCGGCATGGATGATCCAGTCGATCGAGTGACCTACGGCCTGCTTCATCTTGGCGGCGAAGTGCTCGCCCCAGAAGTCCTCGTCGCGCACGCCTTCGCCGATGTGCCATCGGGTCGCCATCTCCAAGGGACCGCCCGTGCCCATCACGTGCCACTTGCTCCCGCGGACGAATCCTCGCGACGCGTCGGTCTCGTAGAACTCCATGCACTCGATCTGGGTGCCGGCAGGGCCGAGCCAGTCCTCGAGGTCCTCGTCGTAGATCCCCACCGCGGAGCCGAACGGGTGGAGCATGAGGCGACGACCGACCAGCCCGGAGCTATTGGCAAGACCGTCCGGGAAGCGGGGCGACTCGCTCATGAGCAGGAGTCGCGGGGTCCCGATCCCGTTGGCGCCGACCAGTACGACTCTGGCCGCCTGGAACTTCTCGACCCCGTCCTGCAGGTAGATCGCCCCGTTGGCGCGACCCCGCTCGTCGAGAGTGATGCGCGCGACGCGTGCCCCGGTCTCCACGCGCGCACCGTGCGCCAACGCGTCGGGCAGCAGCGTGATATCGGCCGACCCCTTGGCCCCGGCGACGCATCCGGTACGACAGACACCGAGACGGACGCACTGCGCCTGGCGGTTGTGCGCACGCGACGGGATCGCGGAGTATCCCGGCCACCAGTGCCAGCCGAGCTCGTTGAGACCCTCGGCCATCCGACGGCCCGTCCTGTTGATCGGGTGCGCCGGCAACGGCGGCTCCCCGCCGGGCGGGTATGCGGTGTTGCCGGCCAGCCCTGAGACACCCATGTCGAAGTCGGTCGCCGCGTAGAAGGGCAGCAGGTCCTCGTAGCTGATCGGCCAGTCGTCGGCGACGCCGTCGAGCGTGCGCACCCGGAAGTCCGACGGGAGCGGACGGCTCCAGACACCCGCGAAGTAGACAGTGCTGCCGCCGGCGCCGTTGTACATGTAGACGGGCTGCTCGGAGTCGTCGAGGTTCGTCGGGTAGTCCTCGCGCCGGTCCCGCATGTTGGGGTCGGGGTTGAACCGGTGGTTGTTCCACATCAGCTCGTACTCGGCCCTGTTGGCGGGCAGGTCGCCTGCGTCGGTCCAGAACCCCTGGTCGAGCACCACGACGCTCAAGCCCTCCTGGGCTAGGTGCTTCGCCGCAGTTGAGCCGGAGGCGCCTGCGCCGACGATGAGGACGTCGAC
>JANMBJ010000227.1:0-4370 GCA_031360335.1 Candidatus Nanopelagicales bacterium | reverse complement strand
GCTTCCCGGCGTGGGAAACGACCACACGACCAAGATCACCCCAGGTCAGGTCAGGGGGTGGCGGGTGGGGGGAAGGCGGCGGCGATGGTGGGCCAGGGGGCGGTCGGGGTGGTCGCTCCCTCGATGTCGAGGATGCGTACGACGCGGCCCGCCGGCACGAGCAGCTCGCGATAGACGGTGCCCTCCAGAGTGTCGGTCTGCACGGTGACGAACGTGCCAGGCACCGGGGGCTTCCCGACCGTCACGACGGTCGTCGCTCCCGCGCCGGCGACGCAGGCGGTGAGCGCCTTCTCGTACGCCGTGACGAACGCGGCAGCAGCCGCGGTCGTGCCGTAGTCGAGGGCGAGGCCCACCGCGTGCTTGCCGCTCACGTGCCGATAGTCGGCCTCGAGGGCGTGCAGCGGCACGGGCAGCGGCGTCGCGTAGGCCGCGTCGAGGCAGCCGAACGGCAGCATCGCATCGGTCACGTCGCGCACGTTGCGTGCGACCACAGGAGTGCCGTTGCCGGTGTAGCCGTCCTCGGCGCTTCCCGAATCGATGTACGCCGTCCACCCTCGGCCGAGCGCTGACGCCTTCGGCATGGTCGAGGCACCCAGCGGCCCGCTGCTCGTGGCCGGAGTCGCCGTGCGGTCATACGGCGAGGCGGACACCGACGGTGACGCACCGGGCGACCCGCCCGCTGCGTTCGTGACCGCGGCTGGGGAGGTCGACGGGTCACCCGTGCTCGGACTGGACGCGCCGCCGCACGCCGCGAGCATGAGGGCTGCTGTCACGACCAGGGCGACGGGCGCGACGCGGGTCGTCATCGACGTCATGAGCGTCACCCGCCGTTCTGGCTGAAGTGCTGGTAGTCGTGGTGTGCCCATCGTGCACCCCAGGCCCAGCGCTGGGCGGCGAACGCCTTCGCGACCACGGAGCCGGGATAGATGACACCGGGATCATGCAGGTGGTTGCGGCGGTAGACGTAGTAGCGGTGGGCGGCCGCCGCCGGATAGATGCGGCTGCTGGTGGCGTAGGGGTTCTCGAAGGTGTTGACGTCGATCGCGTTGCCGTAGGAGTGCTGGCTGACCCGCTTGGGGTTGCCCGTCACCTTGCGGCAGTTGAACGCGGAGGTCGCGCCCGCGTCCATGGCGCGGACGTCAGAGGCTGCTGGGCTGTAGCTGCCGTTGGAGTAGAAGGCGTCGCTCGGGATGATCCGCCTGAACGGGAACCTCGCGGCGAACGCCGCCGAGAACACCGCACGGACAGCGGGCGCCGCGCGGGCGGCGAGGACGATGTCGCCCCGGCGGATCACACCGGCGTAGTCGTAGTAGTTGACCGACAGCCGCAGCAGCGCCGCCGGCGCGACCGGGCACCCTCCGCGGTAGGACCACGGCACCTCGGCGCGGGCCAGCGGACCCGACACCACGGCATCGACGACGGCAGCGATGCTCACCGGTGTGGCAGCGGACTGCGCCAGCGATCCGTCGGCCCACTGCGCGACGGCCCGCAGCGCCACGCGACCGGGACCCGCCGGGGTCCACCGCACGCCGAAGGCACCGCTCGAGTTGGGGACAGGGGTGCCGATGGTCGACCACACCGCACCGATGCGGACCTGCACGGTCACTGTGGGGACGGCGCCGTCGACCGGGGTGAGCGCCCCGGTGAGCGTCACTCTGTGCAGGACCGGGACGGATGCCGGCACTGCGAGGTCGATCGTGTGACCCGGAGTGGACGAGAGCGTCGTGACGGTGACGCGCGCGGTCGCGGTCGCTCCGGAGGCGGCGTGGACGGTGTAGTCGAACACGTCGTCACCTGACCAGCCGAGCACCGGCGAGTAGGTGATCGCACGGCCGGAGTCGACGATGTCGGCCGTGCCGTGCGCAGGCGCAGTCATCGCGGCCACGGTGAGGCGGCCGGAGTAGGGGTCGCTGTCGTTGTCGAGCACCGCGATCTGCACGGAGGCGCCGGGCGGGACCGTCGCGACGTCGTCGACGGCCAACGGCGGGTCGGGCAGCACCGTCACTGTGACCGTGGCCTGGGCGGTGAGCCCCGAGGCATCGGTGACGACGTAGCGGAACCCGTCGATCCCGAACCACCCGGCGTCGGGGGTGACGCTGAACGCAGGGCGGGTCTCGGCGCCCACCGTCACCGTCGTGAGCGAGACCGTGCCGTGCTGAGGTTCGCCACCGACGACGAGCTCGAGGGTGGCTGGCCCGACCAGGGTGTCGTCGGCAAGCACGTCGACCGTGACGGCCGAGGCGTCCTGGGCGGCGGAGACGGCGTCGTCGAGGGCGACCGGCCCGGGTGCGGCAGCGGCGTACGCCGGCCCGGAGAGCGCGGCCACGCACGCGGCGGTGGCGAGTGCCACGGCGACGCGTGCTGCCCTCATCTGTCCGACCACCTCACTGCTCATACCGGTGCGGGTCCAGCGAGGCCGGTGCCCTGCTGGGCGTCGGCATCGCGTCGCTCGCGCAGGCAGCCGTCGTCTGGCTGGCTGCTGCTGTGCTCGTCGACCGTCTCACGGCTGCAGTCGAACGTCGAGGCCGCCCTTCGATGCCCGACTACCCCGACGCGTCGCGAGCAAGCCTCAGGCTGGGTCAGCCGCGTCGACGTCGATGGGGACCTCGAGGCGTACGTGGGCCATGAGGGACTGGATCGCGCGTACGGCAGCGGACGCGCCCTGACCCCAGCTGTTGAGGTAGGAGAACTGCCACCACCACAGCGCCTCGAGCGAGCGCCCGGCGGTGTGGTGGGCGAGGCCGTGCAGCAGGTCGGCGACGATGTCGGCGAGGTCGTCGGACAGCCGGGCGGTCACGACCTCCGGCCCGGAGTAGGGGTCGAAGACCTCGGCGTACTCATCGGCCGGGCCGAGGAGGTCGCGCAGCGCGTCACGCAGGCGGTCGACCGCCGGCTCGGCGCCGGCATCGGGCTCGAACCGCTCGTGCGGCACCACATCGACGATCGCGCCGAGGGGGGCGCCGGACGCTAGGAGACCGGAGAGCTCGAGGAGCAGGATCGCGATCGACTCATCGGGCTCGTTGGCCGCAGCGACCGCTTCGACCACGTTGATGAACTGGGCCGCCGCAGCAGCCATGTCGTCGGCGATGTCCGCGAGGTCGGCGGGTGCCATCTCGGTGAGGTCACCCTCGGACGGGTGCGTCGTGTCAGTCATGGGCACAGGGTGTCAGACGTCGAGGCGTCGACGTCCCTCGAAGGCGCGCCCGAGGGTGACCTCGTCGGCGTACTCGAGGTCACCACCCACCGGCAGGCCGCTCGCGAGGCGCGTCACGGCCAGGCCCATCGGCTTGATGAGACGGGCGAGATAGGTCGCGGTGGCCTCGCCCTCGAGGTTGGGGTCCGTGGCGATGATGAGCTCGGTGATCGTGCCGTCGGCGAGACGGACCATCAGCTCCTTGATGCGGAGGTCATCCGGGCCGATGCCCTCGATCGGGCTGATCGCACCGCCGAGCACGTGATAGCGACCGCGATACTCCCGGGTGCGCTCGACCGCCTGGACGTCCTTGGACTCCTCGACGACGCAGATGATCGTCGGGTCACGGCGCGGGTCGCGACAGATCCGGCACTCGGTGGCCTCCGCGACGTTGCCGCAGATGATGCAGAAGCGCACCTTCTCCTTGACCTCGAGCAAGACCTGCGCGAGGCGGCGTACGTCGACCGGATCGCTCTGCAGCAGGTGGAACGCGATGCGCTGCGCGCTCTTGGGACCGACGCCGGGCAGCCGCCCGAGCTCGTCGATGAGGTCCTGGACGATCCCCTCGTACACGCGTGGTTACCGCTCTCAGCCGTTGTCGTACTCGGTCATGATCGTGCCGCCGAGCTCACGCTGCACGAGGGCGAGACCCGACAGGTCACCGGCGGCATCCGGGTCGTCGACGCTCACGACGTCGTCGACGGGAGCGACAGTGGTCGCCTTCTCCTCGGCGACCATCGTGGCCGCCCGCTCGCGGGCTGACGCACCGCTCTCCACCGGCGCCGCGACCGGGGCGGGTGCCACCACGGATGTCGGGGTCGGTGCCGCCGCACGCGCCGGGTCCAGGACGAAGTCGAGCTCGACATCGAGGCGGCACACGTCGAGCACCGCGAGCCGCAGCAGCTCGAGGTGGCCCTTGTTGTTGCGGAGATAGTCCAGCCGCGACTTCTCAGGGTGCGCCACCACCACGGTCGTGTCGGTGCGGCTCATCGGGGAGGTGCCCTCGGCCAGCGTGTGCGCGACCCGGCTCGATGACTTGAGCGCCTCGAGCACTGCCGGCCACAGCGACGCGACGGGTCCGAGGTCACCGGCGACCGGAGCCGCGTCCGGCGCGGGGACGGCCGACGCCGCGGCGCTCTGCGCTGCGGGTGCCGGCGCTGCGGGTGCCGGCGCTGCG
>JANMBJ010000201.1:0-14477 GCA_031360335.1 Candidatus Nanopelagicales bacterium | reverse complement strand
CGAACGCGCGCAGGGCCTCGATGATCGTGATGACGAGGACCACGACGTTGACGGGGCGCAGGGCCGGGAAGACGACCTTGCGGAACGCCTGCCACTCGGAGGCACCGTCGAGAGCGGCCGCCTCACGAAGAGACGGGTCGACGCCCTTGAGACCCGCGAGGTAGATCATCATGATGTAGCCGACATGTCGCCAGGACGACGCGACGAGCGCCGCCCAGATGTTGAGGTTCTGGTTGCCCAGCCAGTCGATCTGGTCATCAGGTGCCGTCTTGCCCAGCACGTTGTTGATCAGACCGAGCTCAGGGGCATACATGAACTGCCAGATGATGCCGATGACGGCCAGGGAGAGCACGACCGGCATGAAGAAGGCGGTCTGATAGAACAGGCTGCCGCGCAGGCCCTTGTCGAGCAGGTAGGCCAGCAGCATGCCGAGCGGGGTGGCGACGAACAGCAGCACCACGAGCCAGAGCACGTTGTTCTTGACCGCAGACCAGAATGCCGGATAGATCGTGAAGATCTGCTCGTAGTTCTGGAAGCCGACCCACTTGATGCGGCTGACGCCTCCGATGCCGTTCCACGACGTGAACGACAAGACGATCGACAGGAACGACGGGATCCACACGAGTGCGACGACGATGAACGTCGGCACGCCGATGAGGAAGCCGAGAACGACCCGGTCGGTGCGCGAGAAGACCGACCGGCGGCGGCGACGACCCGAACGGGTCGTCGTCGCCGCCGTCGCGGCACTGGTGGTTGCCATGTCCGTCAGGTTCGCAGATCAGCTCGCGAAGATCGCTTGCTTCTGCTTCTCGATGCTCTCGAGGAGCTTGTCGATCTCGGCAGGCTTGGCGATGAACTGCTGGATCGACGGGAGCATCACGGTGGACGCGAAGTCCGGACGGGTGTCGCGGTCGAGGAACTGCGTGATGTGCTTGGCAGCACCGACGAGCTCAGCGGCCTTCTTCTGCAACGCGTTATACTTGCTGGTGTCGGTCTTGTTGTTCGTGCCGACGTTGTTCGGGTCGGACGCGAGATAGATGTTCTGCGCGTCGGCACCGCCGAGGTACTCGAGCAGGGCCTTGCCACCGTCGACGTTGTCGGTGCCCTTCGAGAGCATGAAGCCGTCGATGGGTGCCTCGACCGTGTCCACGCCGTACGCCGCCTCGATCTGCGGGAACGGGAAGAAGTCGAGGTCGTCGCGGTCGGGACCCTCAGGGAACTGCTGGCCGACGAACATGCCGAGCAGGTACATTCCGGCCTTCTTGTTGAGCAGAGCGCCGGCTGCGTCCTGCCACGTGCGACCGAGCGAGCCCTCCTGGTGCAGGGGCAGCAGGTCGGCCCAGTTGGTGAAGACAGCCTTCACCTTGGGGTCGGTCCACTTCTCCTTGCCAGCCATGAGCGAGACGTGGAAGTCGTAGCCGTTGGTGCGCACGTTGATGTAGTCGAACGTGCCCATCGCGGGCCAGCCGTCCTTGTCGGCGAAGGCGATCGGGATGAGCCCCTTGGCCTTCATCTTGGCGGCGGCCGACTTCAGGTCGTCGATCGTCTTGATGGTGGTGGCGTCGATCCCGAGGTCCTTGAAGACGCTCTTCCGGTAGAAGAGAGCCCAGGGGTAGTAGTAGAACGGCACGAAGTACTGCTTGGTGTCGTTGCCGGTCGATGCACCCTTGAAGGAGTCGTTGTAGTCGGCGCCGATCTTGTCCCACACCGAGCTGATGTCGGTCGACAGGCCCTGGTCGGCGAAGAACCGCATGCGGTAGCCGGAGAACCAGGTGAAGGCCTGGTCGGGCGAGCCCTGCAGATACGTGTTGATCTGCTCCTGGAACGTGTTGTGGTCGACCGTGTTGACCTTGACGTCGATTCCCGACGCCTTGGTGAACCCGGCGAACACATCTGCGTACGCCTTCTTCGGCACCGCGTCAGACGCATTGGAGCCGAACGAGACGCTGCCGCCTGTGGCGGCCGAACTGCCGCCGGACGCCGCTGGCGCCGTCGACGTACTAGTCGTGCTCGACGACCCGCAGGCCGCGAGCAGCGGTGTCGCCGCAACGGCACCTGCGCCCAGGGCGAGGCCCTGGAGCACGCGCCGACGGCTCACCGACGAGGACTGGTCCTCACGTGAAGAACCCTGGGTCATGCCACCTCCCGAAGCAACGGGATCCCACAGATCCCAACATGACCGCACCTTAGGCCCGCTCAGGCCACGGGGGAAGAGGTTTCCGGCAGGTTTCTTCGGGATGTGTCTGGACTGTGACCTTGGGGACTACTTACCGATTATATCGGTGTATAACGGGCATTTCATCCTAAAAAGTGTACCGGTTCGTGTGGCAGCCGTCACTGTGGTCAGTTATGTTCAGGATTGTTGACTTCTCCATCAACGAGGTCCACGCTGCAGACCGTGGCATGGGAATCCGGACGCATCCACTTCGGTGGTGACTACAACCCCGACCAGTGGCCGCGTGCGGTCTGGGACGAGGACCGACGCCTCATGGGCGACGCCGGGGTGAGCCTCGCGAGCGTCGGGATCTTCGCCTGGGCACACCTCGAGCCGGCCGCCGGACGCTACGAGTTCGGCTGGCTCGATGAGGTCCTCGACGGACTTGCCAGCTCGGGCATCGGCGTCGACCTGGCCACGGCCACCGCGTCACCACCCCCCTGGCTCACCACCGCTCACCCCGAGGCACTGCCGACCGACCGCGAGGGGCGGCGCCGCTGGCCCGGGGCTCGCCAGGCCTACTGCCCCTCGTCGACGGCCTGGCGTGAGTCGGGTCTGGCGCTCGTCGAGCAGCTGGCCACCCGCTACGCGGGCCATCCCTCGCTGCGGATGTGGCACGTCGGCAACGAGTACGGCTGCCACACCTCGCGGTGCTATTGCGACGTCTGCGCGGCACGCTTCCGGGTGTGGCTGGCCCACCGCTACACCGACATCGACGGCCTCAACAATGCCTGGGGAACCGCGTTCTGGAGCCAGCGCTATTCGGCCTGGGCGGAGGTGCTCCCGCCTCGGATCACACCTGACGGAGCGTGGGCCAACCCCACGCAGCAGCTCGACTATCGCCGCTTCGCGTCCGACCTGCTCCTCGAGGAGTTCGTCACCGAGCGCGACCTGCTGCGGCGGCTATCGCCCGGTGTCCCGATCACGACCAACTTCATGGTGATGACGCGGTTCAACCAGCTCGACTACTGGGCCTGGGCCGCCGAGATGGACGTCGTGTCGACCGACTACTACCCCGACTTCGCCGACCCGCACACGCACATCGAGGCAGCGCTGTGCGCCGACATGACACGCGGTCTGGCCGGCGGCGGCCCGTGGCTGCTCATGGAGACCTCGCCGAGCGCCGTCAACTGGCAGCCGCGCAACCCCGCCCGACGTCCTGGTGCCCTGCGCCGCGACGCGCTGCAGCAGATCGCGCACGGTGCCGACGGATTCAACGTCTTCCAGATCCGCGCATCGGTTGCGGGCGCCGAGAAGTTCCACTCCGGCCTCATCCCGCACGCCGGCACCGACACCCGACTGTGGCGCGAGGTCGTCGAGCTCGGCGCCATCCTCGGCCGGCTCGAGGAGGTGGCCGGCAGCCGCGTCGAGGCCTCGGTCGCGATGGTCTTCGACTGGCAGGCGTGGTGGGGCTGCGAGCTCGACAGCCACCCCAGCGTCGACGTCACCTATCCCGACCGCGCTCGGGCTCTGCACCGCGCGCTCTGGGAGAGCGGGATCGCCGTCGACGTCGTGGCTCCGGGTGCCTCGCTCGAGGGCTACTCCCTCGTCCTCGTCCCCACGCTCTATCTCGTCGACGACGACGTCGCACCGGTGCTGGACTCCTTCGTCCGAGGTGGCGGCCACCTGGTGGTGACCTACTTCAGCGGGATCGTCGACCGCAACGACCATGTCCGCTCTGGTGGCTATCCCGGCGCGTTCCGCGACCTGCTGGGAGTCCTCGTCGAGGAGTTCAACCCGCTGCTGGAGCACGAGTCGGTGCACCTGGACGACGGTGGCACCGCCGACGTCTGGACCGAGGATCTGCGCCTCGCAGGCGCCGAAGCCGTGTCGACCTACCGCGACGGACCCGTGGCTGGAAAGCCTGCTGTCACCAGGCATCGCGTCGGAGACGGCGTTGCCTGGTACATCGCCACTCGTACCGACGTCGACACGACGGCGCGCGTCATCGCGCGGGTCGTGGAGGAGGCCGGCGTGAGTCCGGTGGCAGCAGCGCCTCCGGGTGTCGAGGTGCAGCGGAGACGTTCCGGAGACACCACCTGGCTGTTTGTGCTCAACCACACCGACGCCGAGGCGACCGTACTCGCCACCGGCACCGATATCGTGACCGGATCGGCGGTCTCGGCGTCGATCACCGTCGCCCCCGGTGGTGTCGCTGTGGTGCGTGAGGGAGGCGACGGATGACAGCGCTCGCGTCCCAGCGCCAGGCGGTGATCCTCGAGGAGATCGAGCGCCTCGGCGCGGTGCGCGTGAGCCGTCTGGTCGACACCCTTGGCGTCAGCGACATGACCGTACGTCGCGATCTCGATGTGCTGGCCAGGCGCGGCCTGCTCACCAAGGTGCACGGCGGCGCGATCTCCTCGGCCGAACGCAGCATCGACGAGCCCGGCTTCGAGGCCAAGCAGGTCCGGGCCCAGAGCGAGAAGGACGCGATCGCACACGCAGCCGCCGAGCTGATCCGGCCCGGCACCGCGATCGGGATCTCCGCCGGCACGACCACCTGGACCATGGCGCACCTGGTGCGCGACATCCCCGGACTCACGGTAGTCACCAACTCCATGCGCGTTGCCGACGTCGTCCTCTCGAGCGGGCGCAGCGACCAGACCGTGGTGCTCACCGGCGGTATCCGTACGCCGTCTGATGCCCTCGTCGGGCCCGTCGCCGTCGAGGCGCTCAAGTCGCTGCACCTCGACCTCGTGTTCCTCGGGGTGCACGGTGTCGACGAGCGCAGCGGCTTCACGACCCCCAACCTCATGGAGAGCGAGACCAACCGCGCCCTCGTCGAGGCCGGCCGGCGTCTGGTCGTCGTGGCCGACCACACCAAGTGGGGCATGGTGGGTCTCTCCACGATCGTGCCGCTCGACGCAGCCGACGTGCTCATCACCGACGACGAGATGCCCGAACCTGTTCTCGCTCTTCTCCGCGAGCACGTCGAGGACGTCGTCGTCGCGTGCACTCCGCGCGACTCACGCCAGCCCGCCCGCGTCGTGGACGGACCGTGATGTCGTGAGGCAGACGCCCTTCCTCCTCGCCGACGGTCGCGAGCTCATCCATTTTGACTGCGACGAAGCGCCGCCGCGCGAGACCACCGACAAGCGCGACCTCGAGCCGCGCGGCGACGCACCTGACCTGCGTCACGACCCGCTGCTCGACGAGTGGGTGTCCGTCGCGGCGCACCGGCTCGGCCGCACGTTCCTGCCTTCGCCGGACGACTGCCCGCTCTGCCCGTCGCGTCCGGGCTATCTCACCGAGATCCCCAGCGAGGACTACGAGGTCGTCGTCTTCGAGAACCGGTTCCCGTCCTTCGTCGGCTGGCCCGACGGCACCGGCGTGGACGGCATCTTCGCGCATCATCCGGCGTGGGGTCGCTGTGAGGTCGTGTGCTTCACGCCCGACCACGAGGCGTCGTTCGCCGACCTCACCCCCGAACGCGCACGTCTCGTCATCGAGGCCTGGGCCGATCGCACCGCGACGCTGTCGGCCACCGAGGGTGTCGAGCAGGTGTTCGTGTTCGAGAACCGCGGCGAGGCCATCGGCGTCACGATGCGCCACCCGCACGGCCAGATCTACGCGTATCCCTTCGTCACTCCGACCACGCGAACTCAGCTCGACTCCGTCGAGCGGCACCTGGCAGAGACCGGCCGGAACCTCTACGACGACATCGTCGCCGCCGAGGTCGCCGACGGTCGTCGCCTCGTCCTCGAGTCCGAGCACTGGGTAGCCTTCGTGCCCTTCGCCGCACGCTGGCCGGTCGAGATGCACCTCTATCCCCGACGTCGCGTGCCCGACCTCGCAGCCCTCGACGAGGCACAGCGTGGTGACCTGGCAGGTGTCTACCTCGAGCTGCTGCGCCGCGGCGACGCGTTCTTCGGAATCCCGTTGCCCTACATCGCAGCGTGGCACCAGGCACCCGTACGCCTGCGACGCGAGCTGGGCGCGCTGCACCTTGAGCTGTTCTCCGTGCAGCGCAGCGCCGACAAGCTGAAGTTCCTCGCCGGCTCCGAATCGGCCATGGGCGCCTTCGTCAACGACCGCGAGCCCGAGGCGATCGCCGCACGGCTGCGGGAGGTCGCAGACCGGTGAACGCGTCGCCGAGCTTCTCGCAGCTCTTCGGACGCGATCCCGAGGTCGCCTGGCAGTCACCGGGACGGGTCAACGTGATCGGTGAGCACACCGACTACAACGACGGGTTCGTGCTGCCCCTCGCACTGACCCTGGGTACGACGGTCGAGGGTGCCCGTCGCGACGACCGGGTGCTGCGTATCGCCTCCCGGGAGCCCGATCTGGCCACGGTCGAGGTCCCGCTCGACGGACTCGCACCCGGCGGCGTCGACGGCTGGACGGCCTACGTCGCCGGCACCGCCTGGGCCCTGGCGGAGAAGGGTGTGCCGCTCGTCGGCGCCGACCTCCTCATCGACGGCACGATCCCCCGAGGTGCCGGGTTGTCCTCGTCGGCGTCGCTGGAGTGCGCCACGGCCGGGGCGCTGCTCGCCCTGGCCGGCGCCGACCTGCCGTTGCGCGACATCGCCCTGCTCGCCCAGCGGGCTGAGAACGTCTTCGTCGGGGTGCCGTGCGGAGTCATGGACCAGTTCGCCTCCACCCACGCGCGCGCCGGGCATCTGCTGCTGCTCGACACGCGCAGCCTCGAGGTGCGCCACATCCCGTTCGATCTCGCGGCGGACGGCCTCGCCCTGCTCGTCGTCGACACCCGTGCGCCGCATGCCCTCGTCGACGGCGAGTACGCCGCCCGGCGCGCCTCGTGCGAGGAGGCGGTGCGGATCCTCGGCGTGCGCGCGCTCCGTGACGTCACCGACCTCGATGCAGCGCTCGCGAGACTCCACGACGATGTCTTGAGGAGGCGGGTCCGGCACATCGTGAGCGAGAATGAACGAGTGCTGGATGTGGTGGAGCTGCTCGAGTCCGGCGACGTACGCGCGATCGGGCCGATCTTGTCGGCGTCGCACGTGTCGATGCGCGACGACTACGAGATCTCCTGCTGCGAGCTCGACCTCGTCGTCGACACGGCGCTCGCCGCCGGTGCCCTCGGCGCACGCATGACCGGTGGCGGGTTCGGTGGCTCCGCCATCGCACTCGTCGAGCTCACCGATCTTGATCGCGTGCGCGAGGCCATCCTCGAGGCCTTCGCTGCCGCGGGCCTCACGGAGCCCGGGTTCGTCGACGCGGCACCCGGCGACGGATACGGACCCCTGAGATGACCCAGACCGGCCGCCTCGACTCGACCTACCGTCAGCAGTCGTGGGACCGGCTGCGCTCCGGCGTCGACGTCCTCGTCATCGGTGGCGGTGTCACGGGGTGCGGCATCGCTCTCGACGCCGCGCTCCGCGGCCTGTCCGTCGGCCTGGTCGAGCAGCGGGACTTCGCAGCAGGCACCTCGAGCCGCTCCAGCAAGCTCGTGCACGGCGGACTCCGCTATCTCGAGCAGTTCAACTTCACGCTGGTGCGTGAGGCACTGCGCGAACGCGCGCTGCTGCTCGACCGGCTCGCCCCGCACCTCGTGACTCCCCTGCCGTTCCTGTATCCGATCGTGCACCGCATCTGGGAGCGGCCCTACGTCGGCGCCGGCCTCACCCTGTACGACACCCTGGGTGGCCTCGCCCCGTCAGTGCCGCGTCACAGCCACCTCTCGAAATCTGCTGCGCTGCGGGCGTTCCCGTCGTTGCGCGAGGACACGCTCGCGGGCGCGATCCGCTACCACGACGCCCAGGTCGATGACGCCCGGCACACGCTCGAGCTGGCTCGCACCGCCGCCGCCCACGGCGCCGCCCTCGTCTCGGCGGCCCGCGTCACCGACATCGCTCGCGACGGCAACCGGGTCGTGGGCGCGCGCGTCACCGACTCGATGACGGGCGAGGAGCACGACCTGCCGGCCCGCGTGGTGGTCAACGCCACCGGTGTCTGGGCCGGTCTGACCGAGCAGCTCGCGGGAGTCGAGAACCCGATCCGGATGCGTCCGAGCAAGGGCGTCCACATCGTGGTGCCGCGCGACCGCATCGACGCCAGCGTCGCACTCATCACCAAGACGAAGACGTCGGTGCTCTTCGTGCTGCCCTGGGGTCGCTCGTGGGTGATCGGTACGACCGACACCACGTGGCACCACGGGCTGTCGCACCCATCGGCGACTCATGCCGACCTCACCTACCTGCTCGACCAGGCCAACGCCGCACTCACCTCGCACCTCACCGAGTCCGACGTCATCGGGCTCTATGCCGGGCTGCGGCCGCTCGTCGACACCGAGGGCCTCTCGGAGTCGGAGATCTCGCGCGAGCACACCGTGCGCAACCCGGTCCCTGGGCTCGTCACGATCGCCGGCGGGAAGTACACCACCTATCGGGTGATGGCCGAGGACGCTGTGGACGCGTGCGGTCCCGACCTCTTCCCGGGCCGCCCTGACCTCCTGCCAGAGTCGACGACGAGCACCATGCCGCTGATCGGTGCCGCCGAGCCCGACGACGTGCTGCGCGAGTCAGCGACCCATGCGGCGGCGGCGTTCATCGACGCCGCTCACCTCGACCGGCTGGCGCACCGCTATGGCCGGCTGCTGCCCGAGCTGCTCGATGTCGTCGCCGCAGATCCCGTTCTCGCACAGGAGGTCCCGGGGGGTGCAGGCACGCTCGGCGTCGAGATCGTGCATGCCGCGAGCCACGAGGGTGCACTGCACATCGACGACGTGCTCACCCGTCGTACCCGCCTCTATCTCGAGGCTGGCGACCGTGGCCTCGTGGCGGCCCGTCACGCTGCACGACTCATGGGCGACGCGCTCGGCTGGGACGACGACACCCGCTCACGCGAGGTCTCGCGCTATCAGCAGCGCGTGGCCGCCGAGCTCGAGGCGCAGTCCGCGCCCGACGACGACGCCGCCAGCGCCATCCGAGAGCGCGTCCAGGACCCCCGCCTCTGACCACAGGGACCCACGATGCTGGCGTATCTGCTGCTGAGCATCGTCCTTCAGCAGCAGATGCGCCAGCAAGGCGGGTCCGTTGGGTCAGGGGCGCGAGGGGCCGGAGCCGGCTCCGGTCGACGCGATAGCTGCCGCGATCGTGTCGAGGTCCGAGGCGTCGAGGGTGAGCTCGCCGGCGTCGATCCAGCCGTCGATCTGGGCGGCGCTGCGGGCGCCGACGATGGCTGCGGTGCACCCGCGCCACGCGAGCGTCCACGCGACAGCCACGGCCGCCTGCGTCGTGGAGTGCTTGTCGGCCACGGGCTTCAGCGCCTCGGCGAGCACGAGGTTGGCGTCGAGACCGCTCGTGAAGTCGTCCTCGGCCCGACGCCAGTCGTCGGTGGCCAGCGCGGCCACCCGCTCGCGGCTGAAGGCGCCGGTGAGCAGCCCCGCCTGCATCGGCGAGTAGACGATCGTGCCCGTCCCGTGGTCGGCGCACCAGGGCAGGACGTCGCCCGCAGCATCCCTGCTGATCGCGGAGAATGGCGGCTGCAAGGTCTCGACGTGAGACAACGCCTCGGCGACATCGAGCTGCGCGACGTCGTGGTTGGAGAGTCCGATGTGCGCGACCTTGCCCTCGTCGCGCAGTGCGATCATGGTGGCCCAGTAGTCCTCCACGGGCGTGCCGTCGTCGGCCGGCCAGTGCATCTGCAGCAGGTCGAGCCGCTCGACCCCGAGGCGTCGCAGTGAGGCCTCGGTCTCGCTGCGCAGCCGGGTCGCGCCGCCGCTGAGGTGCGTGTCGCCGTTGTCGAGGCGGTCGGGCCCGGTCTTGGTGAAGACGTACGGCCGATCTCCCTCGGGGAGGTCGCGCAGGGCGCGGGCGACGACCTCCTCCGAGTGGCCCCAGCCGTAGACGGGCGCGGTATCGATCCAGTTGACGCCGAGCTCGATCGCTCGGCGGATCGCCGCGATCGAGGAGTCGTCGTCCTGCGGTCCCCACCCGTAGATCCACGGGCCGCCCGCGGCCCACGCCCCGAATCCCACGCGCGTGATCTCCATGCCGGTGCGGCCGAACGGGACACGTCGTGTGACGCTCATGAGCTCTCCAGGGTCGAGGACGGGCGATGCTGGCGTAGGTGCTGCTGAACGCCAGTCTTCCGCAGCAGTGGCACCAGCATCGCGGGTCCGGGGAAACGTTCAGTCGAAAGTGACGGTCAGCGGGGCGTGGTCGCTCCAGCGTTCTGCGTACGTCGCGGCCTTGCCCACCTCGACACCCACGGCCCGCGCGGCGAGCTTCGGGGTGGCCAGGGCGTAGTCGATGCGCCAGCCGCCGTCGGTGTCGAAGCCGCGGCCCCGCCACGACCACCAGGTGTAGGGGCCGGGGCCGTCGCCGCCGAACCGGCGCCCGAGATCGGTCCAGCCGTGCGCGTCGTACCACCGGTCGAGGTAGGCACGCTCGTCCTCGAGGAACCCCGCCTTGCCACGGTTGCCGCGCCAGTTCTTGATGTCGTTCTCGGTGTGCGCGACGTTGAGGTCGCCGCACACGATCGCCTGCCGCCGCACCCGCAGGCGCCCGAGCTCGACGAGACGGGCCTCGACCGCATCGAGGAAGCGGTACTTCTCCCCCTGCCGCGCCTCGTCGGTGGCCTCGCCCGTAGGCACATACGTGCTGGCGACGGTGAGCGGCCCGATGGCCGTGTCGACGTCGACCTCGACCCACCGGCCCGACTCCGCGAACTCGTCCGGGCCGATGCTCGTGCGGCTGGCCTTCTGCGGCATCGTGGTGAGGACCGCGACACCGGCGCGACCCTTCGACGACGCCTCGGTGTGCGCGACGTACAGGTGCCCCAAGCCGGCCTCGTCGAGCACCTCGGCCACCTGCTCGTCGGTCGCGCGCACCTCCTGCAGGCACATCACGTCAGCCCCCGAGGCAGCGAGCCAGCCAAGACCCCCACGTCGCGCCGCGGCACGGATCCCGTTGACATTCGCTGTCACGACCTTGAGCACGCCTCCATCCAACCAGCCGAGCAACCCCCTCCCGACCACCCCCGACCAGGGCGCGGGTGTCCCAGGTGGTGGGGGATGCGACGAGGCCCGCACCGGGTGGGTGCCGGCCTCGTCGGGTGGCCGCGGGGCGAGCGCGGCCGAGATGTCGTCGTACGTCGATCAGGCCATGGCCTTCTGCAGGTTGGCGTCGATCGCGTCGAGGAACTCCTCGGTCGTGAGGTACGGCGCGTCGGGTGCGATGAGCAGCGCGAGGTCCTTGGTCATCTTGCCCTCCTCGACCGTCTCGATGCAGACCCGCTCGAGGGTCTCGGCGAAGCCGGTCACCTCGGGGGTGCCGTCCATCTTGCCGCGGTAGGACAGGCCCTGGGTCCACGCGAAGATCGAGGCGATCGGGTTGGTCGAGGTGGGCTTGCCCTGCTGGTGCTGGCGGTAGTGGCGCGTCACGGTGCCGTGGGCCGCCTCGGCCTCGACGGTCTTGCCGTCGGGCGTCATGAGCACCGACGTCATCAGGCCGAGCGAGCCGAACCCCTGGGCGACGGTGTCGCTCTGGACGTCGCCGTCGTAGTTCTTGCAGGCCCAGACGTAGCCGCCCTCCCACTTCATGGCAGCGGCCACCATGTCGTCGATGAGGCGGTGCTCGTAGGTGATCCCGGCTGCCTCGAACTCAGCCTTGAACTCGGACTCGAAGATCTCGGCGAAGAGGTCCTTGAAGCGGCCGTCGTAGGCCTTGAGGATCGTGTTCTTCGTGGAGAGGTAGACCGGGAGGCCGCGGTCGAGGCCGTAGCGCATCGAGGCGCGCGCGAAGTCGCGGATCGAGTCGTCGAGGTTGTACATCGCCATCGCGCCTCCGCCGGCCGGGTAGTCGAAGACCTCGACCTCGATCGGGTCACCGCCGTCGTCGGGCACGAACGACATCGTGAGCTTGCCCTTGCCCGGCACGACGAAGTCGGTTGCACGGTACTGGTCGCCGAACGCGTGACGCCCGATGATGATCGGCTTGGTCCAGCCCGGCACGAGCCGCGGGATGTTGGAGATGACGATCGGCTCGCGGAAGATGACGCCGCCGAGGATGTTGCGGATCGTGCCGTTGGGCGACTTCCACATCTTCTTGAGGCCGAACTCCTCCACCCGTGCCTCGTCCGGCGTGATCGTCGCGCACTTGACCCCGACGCCGAACTCCTTGATGGCGTTGGCGGAGTCGACCGTCACCTGGTCGTCGGTGGCGTCGCGGTTCTCGACGGAGAGGTCGTAGTACTTCAGGTCGACATCGAGGTAGGGAAGGATCAGCTTGTCCTTGATGAACTGCCAGATGATCCGTGTCATCTCGTCACCGTCGAGCTCGACGACCGGGTTGACGACCTTGATCTTCGCCACAGCGTTCTCCTGCTTCTTGTTCTGGGTGTAGGCCGGGCGGATCAGATGAGGCCGAGCTCGCGGACCGCGTCGCGCTCCTCGACGAGCTCGGCGACCGAGGCGTCGATGCGGCCCCGTGAGAAGTCGCTCACCGGCAGTCCCTGGACGATCTCCCACTCCCCACCCTGAGAGGTGACGGGGAACGACGAGATGAGCCCCTCGGGCACGCCGTAGGACCCGTCGGAGGAGATCGCGGCGGAGACCCAGTCGCCCGCAGGGGTGCCGTTGACCCAGGAGAAGACGTGGTCGAGCGCGGCGTTCGCGGCCGACGCGGCCGAGGACAGGCCCCGTGCCTCGATGATCGCGGCGCCGCGCTTGGCGACGGTCGGGATGAAGTCGTTCTCGATCCATGCCTGGTCGCCGACGACCTCGGCGGCGTCCTGGCCGTTGATCTTCGCGTGGAAGATGTCGGGGTACTGCGTGGCCGAGTGGTTGCCCCAGATCGTGAGGTTGGTGATGTCGTTGACGGTCACACCGGCCTTCTTCGCGAGCTGGGCCTTGGCGCGGTTGTGGTCGAGGCGGGTCATCGCGGTGAAGCGGCTCGCCGGCACGTCGGGCGCGTGCGAGGCGGCGATGAGGGCGTTGGTGTTGGCCGGGTTTCCGACCACGAGCACCCGCACGTCGCTGGCTGCACCGGCGTTGATGGCCTCGCCCTGCGGCTTGAAGATGCCGCCGTTGGCGGACAGCAGGTCACCACGCTCCATGCCCGCGGCACGCGGACGCGCACCCACGAGCAGCGCGACGTTGACGCCGTCGAACGCGGCGCGCGCGTCGTCAGTGATGTCGATGCCGGCGAGCAGCGGGAACGCGCAGTCGTCGAGCTCCATCGCGGTGCCCTCGGCGGCCTTGAGCGCCGGCGTGATCTCGAGGAGACGCAGGCGTACGGGGACATCAGGACCGAGCAGGTGCCCGGAGGCGATGCGGAACAGCAGCGCGTAGCCGATCTGTCCGGCGGCGCCGGTGACGGTCACGGTGACGGGCGAAGCGGCCATGGTGCGCTCTCCTTGTCGTCGGCGGCGGGTCGTCGTCGACCCGTGCCGGGTGGATATCTCGTCGTCAAGACATCTAGGTGCAGGCTATCGACAACGACTGCCTACGTGCTCGGCGGGGGGACCCACAGGGCGAGCAGGCTGGTGGCGAGGGCGAGGGTCGCGAGCACCGCGACGTCCACCTTCCTCGAGCGTACGGCGAGCAGCCCCGCCTCGGAGGCGGGGAGCAGGAGCCGCAGGAAGAGCGCGAGCGCCACCCCGAAGGACAGCAGCAGGGTGCCACGGCGGAAGTGCCCGCTCGCGACCACGACGAGCCCGGCCAGCACGACGGCGAGCGACGCCGCGATGGGCCACTGCCGCCGCACTGCGCTGACCACGGTCAGGCCAGGCCCGCTGCGCGCTCCGCGGCCTCGACCACGTTGGCCAGCAGCATGGCCCGAGTCATCGGCCCGACGCCGCCCGGCATGGGCGCCACGAACCCGGCGATCTGACGGACATCCGGGTGCACGTCACCGACGAGACCGGAGTCGGTCCGCGTGATGCCGACGTCGAGCACGGCCGCCCCCGGCTTGACCAGGTCGGCGGTCACGAGGTGGGCCACACCAGCGGCCGCGACGATGATGTCGGCGGAGCGCGTGTGCGATGCGAGGTCCTTCGTGCCCGTGTGGCAGAGGGTCACGGTCGCGTTCTCGCTCTTGCGCGTGAGCAGGAGGCCGAGCGGTCGTCCCACCGTCACCCCACGACCGATGATCGTGACCTCTGCTCCGGCGAGCGGGACGTCATACCTGCGGAGCAGCTCGACGATGCCGCGCGGTGTGCACGGCAGCGGAGCGCGGATGCCGAGCACGAGCCGGCCGAGATTGGTGGGGTGCAGGCCGTCGGCATCCTTATCGGGGTCGATCGACTCGAGCGCCCGGCTCTCGTCGAGGCCCCGGGGCAGCGGCAGCTGCACGAT
>JANMBJ010000172.1:0-4460 GCA_031360335.1 Candidatus Nanopelagicales bacterium | reverse complement strand
AGGAAGGCTTCACGGTTCCCGAGGACGGCGATCATGTCTGCAAGGGAGTCGACCACGCGATGCGGCGACGGAGCGGGATTGCATCGCGGACGTTGTGGCAGGGTCAGTCTCGCACGACATTGCTGCTGCTGTTGACGTCTACGTGGCAGACCTCCAACAGGCGACCCTCGTGCCCATACCCCGTCACGGTGTTCCCGTGGCGGGCACCGTCAAGGTCGAGGGCACGCCGGCCGGTAAGTGCTTCCAGCTGTCGACAATGATCCTCGAAGATCTCGAGGAGTCCGCCGAATCGACTGGCAATTCATCGCTGCTGCGGGTCTGGGTGCCGTTGGTCAGTGGAAGTGAGCGTCTGGGAGTGATCGGGGTGCTCACGACGCGCGGCATCAGCGCGGACCCGGTTGCCGTGTCCTGGCTCGAGCGGCTCGCCGATACGACTGCCGAGCTGATCCAGACCAGCCAGCGCCACAGCGACAGCGTGACTCGGTTGCGTCGCACCCGGGAGATGGACGTCGCGGCCGAGATCCAGTGGGCGCTGCTACCACCACTTGCCTATGACGATGACAACGTCAGCGTCTGCGGTGCGCTGGAACCAGCGTACGAGGTCGCGGGGGACACCTTCGACTACGCCGTCGATCAGCACTCGGCCCAGTTCGCGCTGCTCGACGCTGTCGGTCACGGACTGTACTCAGCTCAGCTCGCGTCCCTCGCGGTCGCCGCCTACCGCAACGCCCGACGTGGCCGCGCTTCGCTGGCGCAGCTGGTGGACGCCATCGAATCTGTATTGACCACCCATGCTGCCGATCATCACTTCGCCACCGGCATCCTCGGCGAGATCAACGTGCACACCGGGCGGCTGAGGTTCGCCAACGCTGGACATCATCCGCCGCTTCTGCTGCGCGAAGGCCGGCTCGTCGGCACGATCGACGGCCCCAGCAGAGTGCCCATGGGGCTGGTCGCCCACACCGGACCGCTCGAGTTCGTCCCGATCGTCGTCGACCTGCTCCCGGACGACCGGATCCTCATGTTCACTGATGGCGTCGTCGAGGCGAGATCACCCGAGGGCGCGGAGTTCGGTGTAGAGCGCCTCGTGGAACTCGTCGTGCACCACCTCGATGATCACCTCAGTACACCGGAATCCATGAGACGCATCATCGACTCCCTCCTGCACCACCAGC
Organism: Candidatus Nanopelagicales bacterium; assembly: GCA_031360335.1. Classification (GTDB taxonomy): domain Bacteria; phylum Actinomycetota; class Actinomycetes; order S36-B12; family CAIYMF01; genus Longivirga. Next base: position 3,285 of record JANMBJ010000172.1, on the reverse strand, counting down.
AGGCACGCCTGCGTGATGACGCCACCCTCCTGGTGATCCACTGGCACCCCACCAGCCCCGCACCCGCTGCATCGTGAATCCAACGACGCGGCGGCGCTGAGCGGCTGACGCTGACCAGCTGAATACCCCCTGCGCTGAACGCAAGTTCGCAGTCAGCACCCGGCCATCAGGCATCGCCTCGCTCCGGTCCCGGTGCAGCCCGGTCATGGCCGGCGCACGGTCACCGGAGAACCTCCGACCAGACGATGCGGTGTCAGCCGCATGGACAGCCATGACTGTGACCCATCCGTGCCGGTCGCGGGAAGGCGACGGCTGCCAACAGCGGGCTGAGCCGGCCGGACGTCTCGACCGACGGCCACGCGTACGCTCGTCGGGGCCTAAACCTGTCCCGGGCGTCGCCTTCCCCACAGGTCTTCAGGACCGTTGCACCCAATCCGGAGTACTCAGCGCGGCGAACGGTTGGTGTGTCGCTGATCGGGTCGGCCCGGATCGTCCGGGGTCCACGACGGGTCGGGTCACGAGGAGGAACGATGCGCAAGCAGTCAACGTTCGTTGGCGCGGCTTTCGGTGCGGTCACCTTGCTCGCGTTGGGTGCCGGTCCGGCCCTGGCGAGTGGCTCGAGTGTGAACGCCAACCTGATGCCCATCCCGGGCAGCGGTGTGCGGGGTAGCGGTACGGCAATGGTCGCGGTGTCGGGGACGACAATCACCGTCACCATGGCCGCCACGGGCCTGCTTCCCAACCAGCCGCACGCGGCCCACATCCACTTTGGCGCCGACGCCCGCCATGAGTGCCCAGTCATCGGTGATGACACCAACAAGGACGGTCACCTCACCACCTCCGAGGGTGCCCCCGCGTACGGTCCGGTCGTGGTGTCGCTCACGAAGACTGGTGACACCAGCCCGGCCAGCACGCTGGCCATCGACCGGTTCGACACCGCGCAGGGCGGGACGCTGAGCTATGAGCGAGGCTCGATCAAGGTCTCCCCGGCCGTCGCGACCGCGATTACGGCGGGTAAGGCGGTCGTGGTGATCCACGGCGTCGACTACAACAAGGACGGCAAGTACTCCGGCAGTGTGAAGAGCGACCTGAACCCGGCGCTGCCTACCGAGGCGACCGACCCGGCACTGTGCGGCGCGCTGCTCGCAGCCCCGGTGGGTGGCATGGCCACCGGGGACGGTGGCGCTGCCGGCGGCGTCAGCCCCGGGCTGCTCGCCCTGGGCGGCGCGGCGCTGGCGGCTGCTGCCGGGACCGGTGTGATCGCCAGCCGGCGCAGCCGTATCGCGGTGCGATGACCGGATCCACGAGCACGGGAGGTCGCCGCGGCACGTTGGTCGCCGCGGCGACCTCCGTCGTGCTCGCCGTTGTAGGGGTCGGCACCGTCACGCTCGGCGTCCGGGGCTCCGAAGGCCCGCCGGCTCCGACCGGGTCCACACCGTCAAGCTCCACGGCGACTTCCATGCCAGCGCCGGCAGCGTTGGCTCCCACGGCATCGGCCAACACCGCGCCGAGGTTCGGGCGATTCCTTCCGGCGTCGCGTCCGACCGTGCTCGACATCCCCTCGATCGGTGTGCACTCCTCGGCGTTCGTCGATCTCGATGTCACCCCAGACGGCACGATGTCGGTGCCGGCGACGGCCGACCAGGTCGGCTTCTACGTCGGTGGCCCGACCCCCGGGCAGCTCGGTCCCGCCGTCATCGCCGCCCACGTCGACAGCATCCAGGGCCCGGGCGTCTTCTACCGCCTGGGTGCGGTGGAGGTCGGAGCGTCCGTTCGGGTCTCGCGCGCCGACGGCTCAGTGCTCCGATTCGTCGTCGACAAGGTCGCGCTCTACCCCAAGGATCGGTTCCCCACCGAACAGGTCTACCGCGGCACGTTCGATCGTGCCGAGATCAGGCTCGTCACCTGCGGCGGCACGTTCGACAAGGTGCGCCACTACCTCGACAACGTCGTCGTGTTCGGCCACTTGCTCGGCATCGCCAAGCCCTGAAGCCCGCTCCATCCGCCACTTCCAGCACGACCGTGCAGTGTCGCGCCACTCGTCTTCGTGGGAGCCCCGTGGGCTAGCGGTCGGGAACGTCGATTCAGATCGGGCCATCCAGCCGGTGCCCTGTCCAGCTCGCAGGCACGGTAGGCGGTACCCGCCCCGTTAGGGGGGCCTCAACGGCCATGCCTTGCACGCTGAACACCTTGTGGGGCATAGGGAATGGCCGGTTCTCGCCTGCGAGGCGGGGCACGTCGCGAACTGGCGTGACGCCCGCCGGAAGAAAGGGACGTTTGTGGGTGGATCTGGCGCGCGCGGACCAGGTCCGGGGACTGTGGCAAGCCCCAGCCTCAACCCAGCCCCAGCCCGACGGGTGGACGTGCGGACGGTGGTGACTACGTGCAGGAGTGGATCAGCCAGCATCCCTTGGCCCGTCCCGGGACCAAGGAGCTCTACGCGGGACTGCTGCGGACCGGCATCGTGGAGGACCTCGGCAAGGTCGCGCTCGTGGACCTGACCGCGGAGCGGGGTCCGCCGGTGGCATTTCGAGCTGGGGAGCGCCTCGCCGTGGACGCCGACCGTCGCCGGGCGGCATTGCTCGCCAAGGGACTGCAGGTCAGCGTCGCGTCGGTGTCGGACGGGCGGACCCGCCAAGCCCAGGCCTACCGGCTGGTGCGGGCGGCGATGAGCACCGCGGTGACCGACGGGGTCATCGACGCGCAACCGTGCCGGACCCGCGGTGCGGGGACACCCAAGGCGGCGCTGGGCCGGGTCCCCGATCTGGCGGAGCGGTTGCTCTCACACATCCAGGTCGCCGCGTGGCCGAGAAGATGCCGCCCCGCTACCGGGCACTGGTGCTCGCGGCGGCGTGGTCCGGGCTGCGTCAGGGTGAACTGATGGCGTTGACTCGCGCGGACTCGACCTGAACGCGCCACCCGCCACCGTGCGGGTGAGGCGCAGTGTTCGTCGCAGCGAGTCCGGCACGGTCCATACCGACCTGCCCACGACTCCCGCGTCGATCCGGACCGTGTCCCTACCAGCACCGCTGGCACACGCGCTGGCCGCGCACCTCGCCGAGTTCGTCATCAAGGAACCCGACGCTCCGTTGTCCAGGACCGGGCCTCCGAGTCCACGTGCGGGCCGCCCCCACATGTGTTCGGTGTTCGGTACCGACCGAACACCGAACAATTGGCACTCTGGTGTCGTGGACGCCGAACGCGACAGGTACGCGATCGCGTTGCTGACGCATGCCCTGGCCGAGGTCGGGCTCGAGCCGTCGGGTGAGCAGGACGGCGCCGACG
>JANMBJ010000157.1:0-2003 GCA_031360335.1 Candidatus Nanopelagicales bacterium | reverse complement strand
CCGCGCAGCGAGCAGGACGCCCGGATCCGGGTCATGAGCTTCTCTCAGCTCTCGGTCCGGCGGGTGCGTGCGTTGGCACCGGGACTGCCGACGGTGTTCCTCATGGAACGTGTGCCGCTTCGGTTCCGCGACGGCTCCCTGCCCTTCGGTGCCGGCATCGCCGGCCCCTCGATCGACATCATCCGGGCGCACCCGTCGTATGTCGCACGCCTGCACGCCCAGGGTGCGCGCGTCCACGTCTGGACGGTCGACCGGCCCGACGACGTCGAGCTGTGCCTGCGCCTCGGGGTCGACGCCATCATCACCAACCGTCCGGGCGCCGTCCTGGCCCAGCGCGACTCCTGGACCGGGGGCGACGGCGAGTCGAGCGTCGACAGAGGGCACGGTCCCGGGCGACGCGCGTGGTCCACGCTGCGCTCGCGTACGCTCGCCCACCGTGGCTAAGAACCAGAAGTCCTCGCGTCCACCCAAGTCCTCGTTGCCGGCCGATGCCGACCTGCCCGTCGTCGGGATGCGAGAGCCGTGCCCCTGCGGCAGCGGACGCCGCTACAAGGGCTGCCACGGCCGCGGCGCGATCGACTCCGTCGCCGTCCACCGGTCCTTCGAGGGTCTCGGCTCCGAGCCCGACTGGGTCGCCCTGCGCGAGATCGTCCCGTCGGCGACCGCTCCGCTGACCCTCGCGCCGGAGTACGCCGCTGCGCTCGCCGGCCGCGAGATCACCCTGGCGACCGTGCTGCCGATGGCCTGGCCGGCGCTCGTACGCCGTGACGGGAGCATCCTGGTCGGGCTGCAGACCTCGACCCACAGCGGTGACACCAGCCGCGACATCGCCGACGCCGTGCTCCGCGCGCTCGACTGCGACCCCGGGTCGCCGGTGCCCCCGGGCCGTCCCGGCCCCGGACCACGTCTGCAGCACGTGCTCGCGCCCGGTTCCACGCTCGACGTCACCGTGCACAGCGGCTTCGACTTCTGGATCGAGGGGAGCGGTGCCGAGCAGAGCGACGACGTCGACGCCTCGCTCGAGCAGGCCAACGCCTCTGTCGTGCCCACGCAGCGGCTGACCGGCGTCGACGGTGCCTACTGGTGCCGCATCGGCCCGAAGGAGCACCTCCGCTGGGCGCTGCCGCACGACGAGGAGGTGCTCCTCGACGCGCTCTCCCGCCTCCATGCGCGAGGCGAGGACAGTCTCGGCGAGGGCACCCGGCTCATCGGCACCTTCCGGGCACATGGCCTCCTCGTACCCGTGTGGGACCTCGTGCCCGGCACCGAGGCAGTGGAGACCGAGGCTCCCGCTGCGGCGTTCCTCGCTCGGCTCGATGTCGCACTGGCCGAGACGACCGACCTCACCGACGCCGAGCGCCGGGCCCGCGCGGGCCTGGCCAACCGCCAGGTCACCCTGCGCTAGCCGACAGCCGCTGTTCCGCGCCGGCTCCGGCACCCCGGTGTGGTTGCCACCCGCGGTGGAGAGGTACGGGGGGCTACCGCACCGGGATAGCGGAGGGGGATCGCGCCCGGCGGTGCCTCGTCCGCTGGTCGTTCGGCCTCGTCCGGTTTTCGTTCGGATACGAATGGCCGGTCGAGGTGAGCGGTGACACGACCGTCGTACCCGGAGCGTGACGCGTCAGTGGCGCACCGTAGATCGGTCTCGGCCGCTCCGACCTTGGATCTGGTCCCAATGTCCGCCATCGGTCAAGGTTGTCTCAAAAATGGCTGGCAATGTGCGCGAGCCGGTTGAGCGAAACGCGGCGAGGCCGTAGCGTCATCCCTGATCGGACGCCGCTGCATCCCCCGTCGGTGGCGTCCGATCACTCATGTCCGGACCCGATCGGGTCCGAGCGGGCCTGACGACACGGCCATGACCAGTCCGAGGTCGTTCCTCATGACGGACTCCGCCGACTGCGCGCCACCACGGCCGCCGGTGCACCGGCGGCCGGACCGGTCGCCTGCCTCGACCGCTGGCCGACGACACGGGCGATGGTGTCGGCCAGGTCAATGGTTGGCGT
>JANMBJ010000155.1:0-5757 GCA_031360335.1 Candidatus Nanopelagicales bacterium | reverse complement strand
CTCGCCCAGCGGTGCCGTTGGTGACGGACCCGAGCCCGCCGCATGCGCGACCGGTTCGAGTCATCGCTGCCTATCGCCCTTCCCGACCGTTGCCGGCGGACAGCGGCTCGGGTCGGCGCGTCGTCTACACCGAGCGCGGCGCACACCTGTGGGTCGTCGGCGCCGACGGCCAGGTCCTGCGCGACTACCCCGTCACCGGGCGAATCGGACGGCCCCGGCCGCAGACCTACCACGTCTATTCCAAGTCGCCCACGGCGTCCAACCCCGCGGAGAAGCTGCGCTTCGACCTGATGGTGCGCTTCGCCCACGGAATCACCGGCGCGCGGATCGGCTTTCACACGATCCCTCGATCGTTCGCTGGAGTGCCCATCCAGGGTGAGAACCAGCTCGGCCGGGCGATCGGCGCTGGGGGCTGCGTGCGGCAGAAGCGGAGCGACGCGCAGTGGCTCTACTCCTGGGTCAAGGTCGGCGACACGGTCGTCGTTCTGCCCTGACGGCTACAGTTCGTCCAGACTGCGCCCGGTGGGTGCCGGACCGACGACGTCCTGAGCTCGCTAGGGGGCCCCATGACTGCCGCCCGTGCCATCTGGCGCAGGCCGCTGCGCGCGACCGGACTGGCTGCGAGCGTGCTCGCCATGAGTGCGACCGCGCTGCTGGCACCCGCGTCCGCCGTCGCGCCTGCGGCAGCACCGTCGCCGACCGGCCCGAGCGCGCCGCCGCCTGGTCAGCACACGCCGCCTCCTATCCCCACCAGGCCCGTCACGGTCACGGTCACCCCGGCCAGCGGCGCGATGGTCGGCATCGCGTCACCCATCACGGCGCGCTTCAGCTCACCGGTGAGCCGCACGGCGGCTGCCGAGTCGCACATGCTCGTCTACGTCAACGGGAAGTTCTCCCGCGGTGCGTGGTACTGGAAGGACTCCTCGACCGCGGTCTTCCGCCAGTCGACCTTCTGGCCAGGGCATGCCCGAGTCGAGCTGCGGCTGGCGCTGCGCGGCGTGGTGCTGAGCAGCTCGGCATCGGTCAACGCCGTCGGTGCCAGCACGACGACCCGTCCGTACTCCCTGCGCATCGGTCACGCCTTCGTGGCCAAGGTCAACGGCAAGACCGACCGCATGGTCGTCACGATCGATGGCAAGGTCGTGAAGACCTACGGCGTCTCGCTCGGCAAGAAGGGCTTCGAGACCCGCTCGGGCATCAAGGCCGTCATGGAGAAATACCCCGTGCGCCACATGTCGAGCATCCTCGCCGGGATCACCGACCCCAACGACCAGTACGACGTGCAGGCACCGTGGGCCACGCGCATCACGCCGACAGGGGAGTATGTTCACGGTGCCCCGTGGGCGGCGAGCCGCATCGGCAGGCGCAACGGGTCGCACGGCTGCACCAACTTGCTCACGGCCCCGGCGAAGTGGTTCTACGACACCACGATCCCGGGTGATGCCGTCGTGACGACAGGCACACCGCGCGCCATGGAGTTCTGGAACGGCACCGGTGCGCCGTACAACATGCCGTGGGCACAGTGGCTCTCTCGCTCAGCGCTCAAGGGCAGAGCCGCCTGACCTGGTCGCCGTGCTGGCGTCGCGGTCGAGCACCCGACACCGCACAGAGTCAGGGTGTTTTTCGAGCACCTTCGGCTGGTAGGCGCAGACTTCTGACGGATCAGGCCGTGGCCTGGCGCTCGTTGTAGCCGCCGGCGAGCTCCTGACCCGACAGCGACGCGATCGCGGCCATCACCTCGTCGGTCACCTCGCGTCGCGCTCGACCGGCGGGCACGCCCTCGAGGCGGCCGCGGAAGTCCAGGGGCTTGCCGAACTTCACCGTCACCCGCACGAGACGCGGTGCCCGGCTGCCGACGGGCTGGAGCCTCTCCGTACCGATGAGACCGACGGGCACCACGGGTGCACCCGAGGTCAGCGCGAGGTGGGCGACGCCGGTGCGTCCGCGGTAGAGGCGGCCGTCGCGCGACCTCGCCCCCTCGGGATAGATGCCGAACGCGAGCCCGCGACCGAGCACCTCGAGCGCGACGTCGAGCGACTCGAGGGCCGACCTGGTGTCGTCGCGGTCGACCGGCACCATGCCGATCCCCTCGAACCAGCCGCGTACGAGCGCGCCCTTGATTCCAGTGCCGGTGAAGTAGTCCTTCTTGGCGAGGATGGCGACCCGTCGGGGGACGACGAACGGGATCACCATGCTGTCGGCGAAGGAGAGGTGGTTGCTGGCGACGATGACCGGACCGTCGGTGGGGATGTTCTCGAGACCCTCGACGTACGGGCGCCAGATCAGCTTCGCGGCAGGCGGGAGCACGGCGTGCACCACTTCGTACAGCATCGCGAGCCCCCCTCCCGGCCGGGAGGGTCACCATCCCGCGTGTCTCGACCCTAGAGGCTCGGCCATGTTCGACTCAGCGCGGGACCGACGCACGGACGGAGCAGGCAGCTGAGCCGGGCGATCCAGGTGACCTTCGACGCCCGTGATCCGCGGGCGCTGTCGACCTTCTGGCGTGACGCGCTGGGCTACGTCCATCCGCCGCCGCCCGGGGTCGACCCGCCCGTCGGCGGCGACCCGCTGACCTCGTGGGACGAGTTCCTCGCACGCGTCGGCGTCCCGGAGGACCGACGCAACCCCAGCTCCGCGGTCGAGGATCCCGAGAGCCGGGGCCCGTGCCTGCTCTTCCAGCAGGTGCCCGAGGGCAAGACGACCAAGAACCGGGTCCATCTCGATGTCCGCGCCGCACCCGGGCTGCAGGGAGAGTCCCGGATGGCGGCGCTGGAGCTGGAGTGCGTGCGCCTCGTCGCGCTCGGCGGGTCGCGACTGCGCCGTGACGAGCCGGCTCCACCGAGGAGCGCCAGCTTCATCGTCAGGGCTGATCCCGAGGGCAACGAGTTCTGCCTCGACTGAGCGGGACGAGCCGCTCCGCGGCCCCGACCGGATCAGGCGGAAGGCACGCGAACCAGGAGCGATGCGGGTCGCACGCGCGCCTGCATGCGACGGCCGGGCTCGACGACGTCACCATCGACCTGGCGCGGCTGCTCGGTGCTGGTCACGACCCAGGCCGAGGTCCCCGTGAGGTGGATGCGTGAGCTGTCATGCCCACCCCGTCGCAGGGCCAGCCGACCGGCTGTCCGAGCCCAGTCGATGGGCCGATCGAGCGGAAGCACGACCACGTGAAGGAGGCCGTCCGACGCGTCGGACTCAGGGACGACGTCGAGCCCGCCGATCAGGCCGCCGACGTTCGCGATCATCACGCTGCGCGCGGTGTACCAGTGCGGGTCCCCACCATCGAGGGCGACGCCCACCCGCATCTTCTTGTGCGTCAACGCCTTCGCCGTGTTGATGACGTAGGCGGACGGCCCGAGGACCTTCTTCAACGTCTCGTCAGCATCGATGAGCACGGCGTCGAGCCCGATGCCAGCCATCACCGTGCTGACGGTGGCCCGCCCTCCCAGGCCGATCTCGACCACGTCGATCCGGCGCTCTGTGCTGCCGAAGGCGATCTGAGCGGCGTCGCGCACCGAGAGCGGGATGCCGAGGTTGCGACAGAGCAGGTTGCCGGTGCCACCCGGGATGATGCCGAGGGGGACGTCGGTGCCCACGAGCCCTTCGGCGACCGATGTCACGGTGCCGTCGCCGCCCCACGCGACCACCAGGTCGGCGCCGTCGGCGACGGCCCGCCGAGCCTGGGCCGAACCGGGGGAGTCGGCCGTCGTCTCGACGATCAGCGGAGTCGGGGCACCTGCCTCCGTCGCCCAGCCGTCCAGTGCCGCGCGGGCCTCGCGGAGGTCGATCTTGAGCGGGTGCACGACGGCCATGGGCCTCGTCGCGCGGCGCGGAGCGAGGAGATTCTCGGTCACGTCGTCAGCTGCCGATCCGCCACGTGACGTTGCCCTGGTCGTCGCTCTGCCGCACCACCACGGTCACGTGGGAGCCGTCCTCGCCCGTCGCGTCGCAGCTGAAGGTCGACCCGGCCGACAGTGTCACCGAGCCGGGGCAGACCACGGTGACGGCACCACCGGCCTCCTCGGAGAGTCGACCCGCGATGTCGGTCTCGATCGCTGCGGTGTCGAGCGTCGAGGTGCGCGCCGCAGCGAGCAGGATCGCGATCGCGGCACCAGCGATCGCGATGATCACGCCGATCCCACCGAGGGCCAGCCAGAGCCCCCGGCGCGAACGACGCCGCTGCTCCTCGGACTGAGCCGGCCCGTCGAACAGGTCGGGATACGGCGCCGGATCCGGCGAGCCCGGCTCCGGACCGGACCACGGTGAGCCTGTCGGTGCCAGGAGCTCGGGAGAGCCGTCCGAGCCGAATGACGGTGCGACCGTCGCTGCTTCCGGGGGCACCGGTGGCGCCGCCGACAGCTGCTCGACGCCGATCGGAGGTGCTGTGCGCCAGTCCGCAGTCGTCGCAACGGTCGGGTCGTGGGTCGCCCGGGCCCAGCCGGACCCGTCCCACCAGCGAAGAGGTGCGCTGCCGGACGGATCGGGATACCACCCCGGCTCGGCCTGCGCGCTCACCGGTGCCAGGCTGTCCTTCGCCGGGCTGTCGCCCACGGAATCCTGCGCCACGGGGGTGTCCGCGCGAGCGGGCTCGGTGCGCGGGTCGGTCGAGTCCGGGTCGACGTACGGGTCAGGCCCTTCGGCAGCACGCTGTGGGGTCGGCTGCTCGGTCACGAGGACGACGCTAGCGCGCCCGCCGCTCGACCGGCGACGTCGGTCAGACCGTGGTGAGCCGGTGCTCCGTGGCGGCTCGCTCGCAGTCGCGCACCGTGTGGAAACCCGACTCGAATCCGCAGTCATGGCAGACGGCGATCGAGGCGCTGCCGAGGTGGACGACCTCCACGCTGTGCGGGTGGCAGCACGCCGCGGAGTGCGCGTGGTCGCGACGATGCACCGCGGCGAGCATGGCTCGCACGATGGGCTCGGTCGCGTTCGTTGTCATGACTGGCTTATCGGATCGCTGGGCCACGACACTGAGATCAACGAGGGGTTGGTTCTGCGCCTCCACCGGAGGAACACCCCTCCACCGTTCGGCCGGTGGCGTCGTCGATGGAGTCCGGGGTCGCATCTCACGGCGACCGAGCCAGTGAGCGTCCCCGATCGCGGTGCCACGCTCCGCTAGCGTCGTCCTGCCATGACAGAGCCCACCCGCCCCCTGCTTCCGCCTCCCTTGTCGACTGTCCTCGACCGCGCCACGGCCGAGGCGATCTCGCTCGGACACGGGTCGGTGACGCCGTGGCACCTCGTGCGAGTCCTCGACCGCGACTTCGCAGCCCAGGCGCGGGAGGCGCTCGGTCCCGCTCTGGTCACCACGGCCGCGATGCGGCTCTCCGAGCAGCAGCGCACCTACACCACCCCGATCCTCACGCCAGGCTCGTCCGAGGCGCTGACGCTCGCGGCCGCGTCGAGCAACCCCGTCGCGTCGCTCGCGGCGCTGCTGCGCTCGGTGACGTCCGATGCCGTCACCACGGCTCCGCCCCCCACACCGCGCTACCTCCCGCCGCCCCCGTCACCGTCATCCGTGGTCTATCCCGCCGGAGGTACGTCGATGCTCACGGCCGTGCGCGTGCAGTACGCCGAGGTCGCCACACCCGACCCGGCGCTCGTTGCTCGTCCTGCGGTGGTGGATTCCGTCCTGACCAGTCTCGCCTCGGGCGGCACACCGCTCGTCGTCGGTGCCGAGGGCAGCGGTCGTTCGTCGCTCGCCGCACTTCTCGCTGCCCGGATCGCCTCGCCCTCCTACCGCGGCCCGCTCACTGG
>JANMBJ010000115.1:0-11220 GCA_031360335.1 Candidatus Nanopelagicales bacterium | reverse complement strand
GCGAGCGCCTCCCTGAGCTGATCGCTGCGCTCGAGGCGGGGGAGCGTGTGGTGCTCGTGACCGATGCGGGGATGCCGAGCGTGAGCGATCCCGGCTATCGCCTCGTCGCGGCCGCGGCGGAGGCCGGCATCGTCGTGACCGCCGTGCCGGGTCCGAGCGCGGTCCTCACCGCGCTCGCTCTGTCCGCGCTGCCGGTGGACCGGTTCACGTTCGAGGGCTTCCTGCCGCGCAAGGCTGGTGAGAGGGCGCGCACCCTCGCGTCGCTCGCGGCAGATCCGCGCACGCTGGTGTTCTTCGAAGCACCGCACCGCATCGCAGACGCGCTCGCCGCGATGGCCGAGGCATTCGGACCCGATCGCCCCGCTGCCGTCTGTCGGGAGCTCACCAAGACCTACGAAGAGATACGTCGTGCCTCCCTAGGCGAGCTCGCCGCCTGGGCGGCCGAGGGGGTGCGCGGCGAGATCACGGTGGTGGTCGCGGGTGCGCCCGCAGGTCGGGTCCCGGTCGTGACGGCCGAGGGCGGCGACACGCGCAAGGCGGCGCTCGCGGCGGTGGCAGCGGCGTACGGCTTGGACCGCAAGGTCGTCTACGACGCTGTGGTGGCGGCCAAGAAGGCAAGCCAGGTGGCAGCGCGGCAAACGCCGGAGAATCGGCTGCCCCCCCGCCCGTAGGATCGTCGCGTGTCAGACACCAAGGCCTTCTTCCTCACCACGCCGATCTACTACGTCAACGACGCGCCGCACATCGGGCACGCCTACACGACGACAGCCGGCGACGTCCTCACCCGGTGGCACCGGCAGCGCGGTGAGCCCGTGTGGTTCCTCACCGGCGTCGACGAGCACGGTCAGAAGGTCATGCGCACGGCGGAGGCACACGGCGTCACGCCGCAGGAATGGGCCGACCGGCTCGTGGAGACGGCATGGCTCCCGGTGCTCGAGACGATCGACGCGGCCAACGACGACTTCATCCGCACGACGGAGCTTCGGCACACCGAGCGCGTACAGCGATTCCTCACCGGTCTCAAGGACCTCGGGGAGATCTACGAGGGTGCCTACGACGGCCCCTACTGCGTGGCCTGCGAGGAGTTCAAGCTCCCGGGTGACCTCGTCGACGGCGAGGGTGACTACGCCGGCGAGAAGGTCTGCGCGATCCACGGCCGCCCGGTGGAGCAGGTCAGTGAGACCAACTGGTTCTTCCGGCTCTCCGGCTATGGCGACAAGCTGCTCGCGCACTACGAGGCCAACCCGCTCGCGGTGCAGCCGCCGTCGGCCTACAACGAGGTCACGTCGTTCCTGCGCGGTGGTCTGCAGGACCTGTCGATCTCGCGATCGACGTTCGACTGGGGCATTCCGGTGCCCTGGGACGAGAAGCAGGTCGTCTACGTCTGGTTCGACGCGCTGCTCAACTACGCCACTGCGGTCGGCCTCGGCGACGAGCCCGGAACCCCTGGCGCGGAACAGTTCGCGGCGACCTGGCCGGCTGACGTGCACCTGGTCGGCAAGGACATCCTGCGGTTCCACGCGATCATCTGGCCCGCGATGCTCATGGCTGCCGGACTCCCCCTGCCGAAGCAGGTCTTCGCTCACGGCTGGCTTCTCGTCGGCGGAGAGAAGATGAGCAAGACCAAGCTGACCGGAATCGCGCCCGCGACGATCGTCGACCACTTCGGGTCCGATGCGTTCCGCTACTACTTCCTCCGCGCGATCCAGTTCGGTGCCGACGGGTCGTTCTCCTGGGAGGACATGAGCGCTCGCTACACCTCTGAGCTCGCCAACGGCCTGGGCAACCTCGCCTCGCGCGCACCGGCGATGGTCGCGAAGTACCGCGAGGGGCTGCTGCCCGCGGCGACGGCATACACCGAGGCTGAGGTCGCGCTGCGTGCCCTGCTCTCCTCGACGGCCGAGACCGCCGACGAGTCGATGCTGCGGCTCGACTTCGCCGGTGCCATCGGAGCAGTCAAGGCCTTCGTCGATGCCGTCAACCTCTATGTCACCGAGCAGGCGCCGTGGGTGCTCGCGAAGGCCGAGGGAGACGCGGAGCGGCTCTCGACCGTGCTCTACACGATCTGCGAGAGCCTGCGCGCGATCGCGGTTCTGCACCACGCCGTGATGCCGAAGGCCACGACATCGCTGTGGGGGCAGATCGGCGCCGACGTCGCGCTCGGACCGATCGGCGAGCAGGTCGTCACCGACGCCGGTCGCTGGGGACAGCTGCCGCCCGGCACGACGATCACCAAGGGCGCCATCCTGTTCCCGCGTCTCGACGAGCCCGCGGTCTGACGTCGTACGCCGACGACCCGACGCCGACATGAGCACCGACGAGCCGGTCCGCACCCGCGCCGCGACAGCGGAGTCGGGACACGCGCGCAACCGCGAGCTCCCGCCGCTGCCCGAGCGGCTGCGCACCGAGGTCATCGACACGCACTGCCATCTCGACATCCAGGACGGCTGGGCACCCGGTGAGCTCACCGACCGCACCACGGGAGACGGGGACGCGTGGCTCTCGGTCGACGAGGCGCTCGCGCGGGCTGCGTCGGTCGGTGTCACCCGGATCGTGCAGGTCGGGTGCGACCTGCCGAGCGCGCGCTGGTCGGTGCAGGCTGCGACGGAGCACGACCACATCGTCGCCACCGTCGCGCTGCACCCCAACGAGGCGCCGCGCATCCTCGAGACACAGGGACGCGCGGTCCTCGAGGCGGCATGGGACGAGATCGCCGAGCTGGCCGCCCATCCTCGAGTGCGGGGTGTCGGCGAGACCGGCATGGACTTCTTCCGGACCGGTGACGACGGACGTGCGGTGCAGGAGGAGTCGTTCCGTCGCCACATCGCGCTGGCGAAGCAGCTCGGGAAGACGCTCACGATCCACGATCGCAACTCCCACGACGACGTGATCCGCATCCTGGAGAGCGAGGGCGCGCCCGAGAACGTCGTCTTCCACTGCTATTCCGGCGACGCGGCGATGGCGCGCTACTGCACCGATCGCGGTTGGTACCTCTCCTTCGCCGGCACCGTGACGTTCAAGAACGCCCAGGCGCTCCGCGACTCGGTCGCGATCGCGCCGCTGGATCGGGTGCTCGTCGAGACGGACGCGCCCTACCTCACGCCGATGCCCTATCGCGGCCGGCCCAACGCGTCCTACCTCGTGCCGCTCACCGTGCGCGTGCTGGCCGAGAGCGCGGGGGTCGACGAGGACTCGATGGCCGCTGCGCTCTGGACGAACGCCCGACGAGCCTTCGGCGACTGGTAGCCGTCGTGGCTGACGCTCGCGACCTGCGTCGGATCGCACTCGATCTCCCGCACGTCGAGGAGATCGAGAGCGAGGGATTCGACTTTCGCGTCGGTGGCAGAGGATTTGTGTGGTCCTACCCCGAGCGGCACGACGGCGGGCCGCGCGTGATCCGTACCGACATCGCTGTGCTCTTCGTCGGTGACGAGGCGGAGAAGCAGGCGCTGCTGCTCGGGGAGCCGGACCTCTTCTTCACGACTCCGGCCTATGACGGATGGACGGTCGTGATGCTCCGGCTCGATGCGGTCAAGGTCCGGCGTCTGCGCGAGCTCGTCACCGATGCCTGGCAGATGCGCACCCCCGACGACCTGGCCGACGCCTCCGCGGGATAGACCTAGTGGTAAGTGTCACGGGGTGAGCGCCAGCGTGAACACCGCGCGCGCGGCGGCGATATCGCCGTCGATGGTGAGGGCGTCGATCGGGATCCGGCGCCAGAGCGCGAGGAGCAGCTCCTGCGACGTACCCGTGACCGTGGCCACGGTGGTCGCGGTCGGGTCGCTGCCGTCGCCGGCGAGAGAGTACGCAACCGCGGGTGAGTCGGAGGGGTCGAGCCGGATCCCATATGGGAGAGCGGGAATGCGCGCGAGACGCACCTGGCGCGGAAACATCATCGAGACGACCTCATCGATGCCGTCCACGGCCAGCTCCACATCGGCAGGCGCCGGGCGGCCGGCCGCACATCGCAGATCGTGCAGGTGCATCGATGTCTCGTGCGGCTGCCGGCGCACCCAGAAGGACACCTGGCGTGGCGGTGGTCCGAAGGTCCAGGTCGCTGAGTCGGGGTCGGTGGTGCCCAACGCGTGGATCAGCTGGGCCGCGCCCTCGTCGAACCAGTCGAGGAGCTCGACGCGCTCGGAGGGGCCCACCGGCTCCGCGCCGGGCGCCCCGGTCGTGACCACACCGTGCGCCCAGCGGTGAACGCCTCCGAGGTGGCTCGCCAGATCGGCGACGTTCCATCCGGGGCAGTCGGGCACGGGTGCCTCGAGGTCGACGTCCCGGAGGAGGTCGGCGAACGCGGTCGCGTCGCGGCGGAGCGTGTCGAGGTAGGCGTCGGTGCTGAGCACGATCCGATGGTGTCAGGCGAGCGCGCCGACACGAAGCGGGAATCGGCCGACGATGGAGGCGGTCGCCCACGGTCAGGCACCGATGCGGGAGAGTGTGCCTATGAGCGATGGTGCTGACCACCCCCAGAAGGCCCACTTCTCCGGGGTCTTCCATCGAGCCTCCGAGACCTACGACGCGGTGGGTGTCGACTTCTTCGCACCGCTCGCGGCGCGGCTCGTCGAACGCGCCGACCTCCTTCTCGGTGACGCGGTGCTCGACCTCGGCGCGGGTCGGGGTGCCGCGCTGTTCGCTGCCGCCGAGGTGGTCGGCCCCCGGGGCGAGGTGCTCGGTGTCGACCTGGCTCCAGGCATGGTCGAGCTGACGGCGAGCGATGCGATGGAGCGCGGTCTGACCCAGGTGCGGGTGATCCTCGGCGACGCTGACGATCCGCCGTCGCGCGATGGCGGTTGGGATGCGGTCGTCGCGTCGTTCGTGCTCTTCTTCCTCCCGGAGCCGGTGGCGACAGCCCGGCGCATCCGCGAGGTGCTGCGCCCGGGTGGGCGCTTCGTGCTCTCGACCTTCGACCAGCCTGATGAGCGATGGAGGATCGTCGAGGCGGCCGTCAAGCCGTTCTGGCCGGACGATCCCGCGAGCGAGGAGCCGGCTCATCCGGCGAGCCGCTCGCACTTCTCCAGCACCTCGCACGTCGAGGCGCTGCTGCACGAGGCCGGCTACGCCGACATCAGCACGGTGCTCGTCGAGCACGAGAACCACTATCGCGACGTCGACCAGTGGCTCGACTGGACGTGGTCGGCCGGGGCGCGCGTGATCTGGGAGCGGGTGCCCGAGAGCCGCCGCGACGACGCCGTTGCCGCCGGACTCGCTGCGGTCTCGACCCTCGCGGACGACGACGGCGCGCTCGTCGAGCGCTTCTTTGTCCGCCTCACCCGTGGTGTGCGGCGGTGAGCGACGACACGCCGGACGGGCTGCTGGGTGCGTCCGACGTACGCGAGCTTGCGGCTCGCCTCGGCATCCGCCCGACCAAGCAGAAGGGTCAGAACTTCGTCATCGACGGCAACACCGTGCGACGCATCGGTCGCACGGCGGCGATCACTGCCGACGACGTCGTGCTGGAGGTCGGTCCCGGCCTCGGCTCGCTGACGATCTACCTCGCCGCCTGGTCGCGCCACGTCATCGCGGTCGAGATCGACGACCTCCTGGCCGACGCCCTGCCGGGCATCGTGACCATGCGTCGTCCTGACCTCGCCGACAGGCTCACGGTGGTGCACGCGGACGCGCTCAGGGTGCGAGAGCTGCCCGGTGAACCTCCCACGGCCCTCATCGCCAACCTGCCCTACAACATCTCCGTACCCGTCATCCTGCACCTGCTCGAGGCGTTCCCCTCGATCCAGCGGGTGCTCGTCATGGTGCAGCTCGAGGTCGCCGACCGGCTCGCAGCGGGGCCAGGATCGAGGGTCTACGGAGTGCCCAGCGTGAAGGCGCGGTGGTATGGCGACGTTGCACGCGTCGGTGTCATCGGCCGCAACGTGTTCTGGCCGGCGCCGAACGTCGACAGCGGTCTGGTCGCCATCACGCGCACGGAGCCGCCGGTCACGACGGCGACGCGCGAGGAGGTGTTCGCCGTGATCGACGCGGCGTTCGCCCAGCGCCGCAAGACCCTGCGCGCCGCGCTGGCCGGCTGGGCCGGCTCGCCTCCGCTGGCCGAGGCCGCGCTGCGCCGAGCCGGCATCGACCCCAGCGCCCGAGGCGAGATGCTCACCGTCACCGAGTTCGCCCGCCTCGCCGCGGCCAAGACCCCCACCCTCGCCTGACCCGTCCCAGCCCCTGCGTGATTCCACCCTGAGGGAAGAAATGTGCAGTCCACCTGCACTTTTCTTCCCTAAGGGTGGATCCGTTCGCGTGATCAGGGTCGCTGGGCGGTGGCGTCGCGGGTGCTGTGAGGGCATCTAGGGTGATGGGGTGCTCTCGTCCGTGACCGTCCGCGCCCCCGCGAAGGTCAACCTCGCGCTCGGCGTCGGACCGGTGCGCCCCGACGGCTTCCACGGCCTGGCGACCGTCTTCCACGCGGTCGGGCTCTACGACGACCTCGTGGCCACCCCGCTGCGCCCGGGATCGGGTGTGCAGCTCGTGGTCGAGGGCGAGGGTGCGGCCGAGGTCCCCCTCGACTCCACCAACCTCGCCTGGCGTGCGGTCACGGCGCTCGAGGCCTACGGCGCCTCACCTGATGTCTCCCTCGCCATCCGCAAGGGCATCCCGGTCGCGGGTGGCATGGCTGGCGGGAGTGCCGATGCGGCCGCCGCACTGGTCGCGATCGATGCGCTCTTCGAGCTCGGGCTCGGTAAGGAGACGTTGTACGACGTCGCCGCCGCGCTCGGCAGCGACGTTCCATTCGCCCTGCACGGCGGCACCGCGATCGGCTCCGATCGAGGGACCGCACTGACCACCGCACTCGTACGCGGCACCTACCACTGGGTGTTCGTGCTCGCCGATAACGGACTCGCCACGCCTCTGGTGTTCCGCGAGTTCGATCGGCTTCACGACGCGGCGACCGTGCCCGATCCCGAGGTGCCCGACGGCGTCATGTCAGCGCTGCGTGCCGGCGACGCCGAGGCTCTGGGCAAGTCGCTGCACAACGACCTCCAGGGCCCGGCGGTCTCGCTGCGTCCGCATCTCGCCCAGGTGCTGAGCATCGGCCAGGAGTACGGTGCACTCGGCGGCGTCGTCTCGGGCAGCGGACCCACCTGCGCGTTCCTCGCCCGCGACGACGAGCACGCCGTCGATCTCGCGGTCGCCTTCACCGCCAGCGGCGTGTGCCGCACCGTCAAGCGCGCGAACGGGCCGGTCCCGGGCGCGCGCGTCGTCGACCAGAGGTCCACCGCCTGATGGCTCCCGTCACCTACGTCGCGCTCGAGAACGTCAGCAAGTCCCTCGGCACCCGCACCCTCCTCTCGGGCGTCACCGTCGGCGTGACCGAAGGTGCCCGCATCGGCATCGTCGGCCGCAACGGCGGCGGCAAGACCACGCTCGTCCGGGTGCTCACCGGGGCCGAGCCCGAGGACGGCGGACGTGTCGTCACGGTCAACGGGCTGACCGTCGGGCTCCTCGCGCAGACCGACGACCTCGATCTCGTAGCCACCCTGCGCGAGGTCGTCGTCGGCGACCGGGCCGAGCACGAGTGGGCAGGTGACGCGCGGGTGCGCGACGTGCTCGACGGTCTCATCGGCGGTGTCAACGGTTCGGCCTACGGCGAGGGCATGGAGACAAAGGTCGCCACGATGTCTGGTGGCGAGCGCCGCCGCGCTGCGCTCGCGCAGCTGCTGGTCGACGACCCGGACCTCCTTGTGCTCGATGAGCCCACAAACCATCTCGACGTCGAGGCGATCGCCTGGCTCGCAGGGCATCTCGCACCTCGCAGGGGTGCGCTCGTGGCGGTCACGCACGACCGGTGGTTCCTCGACGCCGTCGCCACCGAGACCTGGGAGGTCATCGACTCCACGGTCCAGCGCTATGACGGTGGCTATGCGGCGTACGTCCTCGCGAAGGCCGAGCGGTCGCGTCAGGCGGCGTCGAGCGAAGAGCGCCGCCAGAACCTGTTGCGCAAGGAGCTGGCGTGGTTGCGTCGCGGTGCTCCGGCGCGTACGAGCAAGCCGAAGTTCCGCATCGACGCGGCCAACGTGCTCATCGCCGACGAGCCACCGCCGCGAGACAGGCTGGCATTGGAGAAGTTCGCGACAGCACGACTCGGCAAGCAGGTCTACGACCTCGAGGACGTCACGCTCGCACCGGCACCGGGCGTTGATCCCGTGATCACGCGGCAGACCTGGCGCCTCGGCCCCGGCGACCGGGTGGGCCTCCTCGGTGCCAACGGCGCCGGCAAGACGACCCTCCTCCGGCTGCTCAACGCGGCGCACGACGGCGTGCTCGACACGGCCGCAGCTCCGGACCTGCGCGAAGGCAGCATCCGGGTCGGTCAGACCGTGTCGGTCGCGCACCTGTCGCAGGCCCTGTCGGAGATCAACCCCGAGGAGCGCGTGCTCGAGTCGCTGCAACGCCAGGCGCAGTACGTCGATCTCGGCAAGGGTCGCACCCTGACTGCTCAGCAGCTGCTCGAGAACTTCGGCTTCACCGGCGACAAGCTCTTCACCCGCCTCGGCGACCTCTCCGGCGGTGAGCGGCGCCGACTTCAGATGCTGCGGCTGCTCGTCAACGGCCCCAACGTGCTGCTCCTCGACGAGCCCACCAACGACCTCGATGTCGAGATGCTCACGGTGCTCGAGGACCTGCTCGACACCTGGCCCGGCACGCTCGTCGTCGTGAGCCACGACCGCTACTTCCTCGAGCGCACCACCGACTCGGTCTACGCCCTCCTCGGTGACGGCGCACTGCGCCACCTCCCCAACGGAGTCGATGAATACCTCGAGCGCCGACGCAATGCCCCCGCGGCTCCGAGCCGCGGGCCGAGCGGGAGTGGCGGATCTGCAGCGCGCACGCCGGGCGGCGACGTCCGCGCCCTGCGCAAGGAGCTCACCAAGATCGAACGGCGTACGACGAAGCTCCTTGCCGAGGAGACGCGCCTGCACACGGCGCTCGCCGAGGCAGCGGCCGACCACACGTCGGTGCTCGCCCTCGACGCCGAGCTGCGGGCCGTGCTCGCCGAACGCGACGAGCTCGAGGACCGTTGGCTCGAAGTGGCCGCCGAGCTCGACTAGCCCGCCCTGTCTGCTGGGCTGCGGCCCGAACGTGACCACTAGGTTGGGGCGATGAGTTCTGAGCGTGCGACCGACGTCCTCGTCATGGGTGCGTCGGCGGCGGGGTTGGCGACTGCAGCGAGCCTCGCGAGCGCGGGGCTGCGCTTCGAGATACTCGAGGAGACCGACGAGGTCGGCGCAGCCTGGCGTCGGCACTACGACCGGCTGCACCTGCACACACCCAAGTCGAGCTCCACCCTTCCCGGTCTGGCCATGCCGAAGGGCTGGCCGCGCTATCCCGCGCGAGAGCAGGTCGTCGACTACCTCGAGAAGTACGCCGCTCACCACGGACTGACGCCGCACTTCGGCCAGCCGGTCGAGCGCCTCGAGCGGGTTGACGGGCGCTGGGTCGCGACGACACCCGACAGCACGTGGACCGCCCGTCACGTCGTCGTGGCCACTGGCGCGACGCGTCGTCCGCTGCGCCCCACCTGGCCGGGGATGGAGACCTTCACCGGCGACGTGCTGCACTCGAGCGAGTTCAAGAACGGTGACCCGTGGACCGGGAAACCCGTGCTGGTCGTGGGTTTCGGCAATTCTGCGTGCGAGCAGGCGATCGACCTCGTCGAGCGTGGGGCGCAGCCTCACCTGTCGGTGCGCTCGGCCGTCAACGTGATTCCGCGCGACATGCTCGGCGTCGTACCCGTGCTGCAGCTCGGCATCCTCATGCGCCATGTGCCGACCCAGGTCGCTGACGCGCTGGCGGCCCCGCTGGTCAAGCTGACAGTCGGCGACGTCACGAAGTACGGCCTCAGGAAGCTGCCCTACGGCCCCAACACGCAGATCAAGCGCGACAAGCACATCCCGCTGCTGGACATCGGAACGATGGACCACATCAAGGCAGGTCGCATCGGAGTCCACGGCGACATCGCGTCGTTCACGGAGACCGGCGTTCGGTTCACCGACGGCACGTCGCTCGACGTCGCCGCTGTCGTGCTCGCCACCGGCTATGAGCCGGCCATCTCGGACTTCATCCCCGAATGGCGAGCCGTCTGCGGTGACAACGGGCGCCCCAGCATCTCCGGCGCACCGACCGCGCTCCCCGGTCTCTACTTCTGCGGCCAGTTCGTCTCGCCCTCGGGCATGCTCCGCGAGATCGGCATCGAGGCGAAGCGCATCGCGAAGTCCGTGGCGAACGCCTGACCCCACCGCTGACCTGGGTGTTGTGGGTGCTTCTGGGCGCAGGAAGCACCCACAAGACCCAGGTCGGCGGTGGGTGGTGAGGCGGCGGGCGTCAGTCGGCGTTGTCGAAGGGGCGTGTGAGGCGGCGCAGCAGGTCGGCGAGCTGCTGACGGTCGTCGCCCTCCAGCGCCGAGAGGATCGCCCGCTCGTGCGCGAGCAGGTCGGTGAGCGCATCGTCGACCCGAGTGCGACCAGCGTCGGTGAGCACGACCTGCACGCCGCGCCCGTCGTGGGGGTCGGGGACCCGACCAACCAGACCCTTTGCCTCGAGCCGATCGATCCGGTTGGTCATCGTGCCGCTCGTGACGAGCGTGACCTGCAGGAGCCGCCCGGGCGAGAGGGCGTACGGCGACCCTTCTCGACGCAGTGCTGCGAGCACGTCGAACTCCCACGGCTCGAGACCGTGCGTCTCGAACGCCTCGCGGCGCGCGAGGTCGAGGTGCCGGGCGAGGCGACTGACCCGGGAGAGCACCTCGAGAGGCCCGACGTCGAGATCTGGTCGCTCCCTGCGCCACGCCTCGACGAGGACGTCGACCTCGTCGAGCGGGCGGGGGCTCATGACGTCAGCGTACCCAGGTCTCTCGACATCGAGATTCCTGGTGCTCGCTTCGTCAGCGGGTCAGACGGCCATGCGCGGGACTTCGGTCGGGTGACAGGCAACCGTCTGCCGCCCCTCGAGGTGAAGGCGAGCTTCAGCACACTGCGCAGATGAGGCGCGGGATGCTGCGCTGCAAGCATTCTTCTACGAGGAGGACGCTTAGGCGGGCAGCCGAGGACGTGGCTGCTGCCAACGGATCTCGCCGTCGACGACGAGCTCGGTGGGCACGAGCCCGATGCGCCGAGCGACACCTTGTGACGCGGTGTTTCCCGGTGCGATGTGGGCGTGCACAAGGTCCACGTCGTCACCGGTGAGGGAGTCCGGCCCCCGAAGCGAGTCGGC